>JBDNHW010000160.1:0-3721 GCA_041688625.1 Pseudoxanthomonas sp. | reverse complement strand
GGTGATGCACGAGCTGACGCACGGCACGACCGTGGCAACCGTCGCGACCGACACGCCCAAGCGCGCCCAGCTCGCCAAGCTGATCGAGGTCGTCAAGCGGCACATGGCGAAGAAGGGCGGGCGCAACTTCTCCAACGCGCTCCACTACGCCGTCACGTCGCCTGACGAGTTCATCGCCGTGGGCATGACCAACGAGCGCATGCAGGCCGAGCTGAAGGCCATCGGCCTGACGCGCGCCGACGTGAAAGCGTTGGGCTTGACCGGCCGCGTCTCCAACGCCTTCCGGGCGTTTGTCGGCTGGATTCAGGGCGCCCTCGGAGTCAAATACCAGAACAACGCGCTCTACGCCCTGGTGGAAATCGGCTCCGGCACGATCCAGAACCGTGCCCAGCGCGCGGCACAGATGAACCAGCAGGCCAGCGTCGGCTTGGACAAATACGTGCGTGATCTCGAAGACGATGATTTTACAGCCCACGCGCTGAACCTCACTGGCGCCATCGAGCGCGCGATGCAGGCGGTGTCCCCCACGAACACCAGCATCGACTTGTGGCGAAGCCTGAAGGACGTGGGGCTCAAGTTCTCCACGCTGCGCCAGATGGAGCAGATGGGCCTTGGGCTATGGGTGCGCACGGCGGTCATGAATCTGATCGACCCCAACAGCAACGTCACGCCGGAACAGCAGTTGACGATGGCTATTCTGAGCCGCCCCGAAATCGCGCAGAAGGTGGTCGAAGACATCTTCATCCCGGCGATCCGCGAGCTGAAAGCCCTGAAGGCGTCGCACCGTGAGCGTGTGGACTCTCTGCTTACGGACGCCACGATTGCAGAGGTCCATGCCGACAACCCCAGCGAGGACTCTGGCAGCAACGCCCACATGGCGAAGGTGACGGGCAAGACCACTGGCGCGAAGTCGTGGGGCCGGGCGCAGCACGCCAAGCTGCACGCGCGCTACCTCGCGCTGACGCCAGCCGAAAAGAGCGCCTACAAGGCGGTGATCGCGGCGACGAAGAAAGCCCATCAGACCATGATCGACACGCTGATGCAGAATCTCGTGTATCGCTCGTGGAGCCTGAACGCTGAGCGGCACGCGACAGACCCGGCCAAATATCCGATGCTGGTGCAGCACGCGGACCTGATCCCTCTGGCGGCGAGACTCACCAAGGGCGCGGCATCAGATGCCGCGATCAAGGCCAACAACAACCAAGTTCCTGCGGGCTTCATGACCCCTGCCGACGAAGCCCTGTTCGCTGACAACGTGCTGGAGGTGGCCAAGTCCATCCGCAAGCGCGCGAAGATCGCTGGCCCGTATGTGCCGCAGATGCGCTTCGGCGACTTCGTGGTGACGTGGGAGGAGAGCGCGCCCGCAGAACAAATGTTCGACTCGCTGGCCGACGCCGAGTCCTTCGAGGCGAGCACGCCGTTGCCCGTGCTGGATCGCCGACCGATGTACTTCACCCAGGAGCAGGTTCCGGGCGCGGCACCGGGCGTCATGCAGACTGTCGAGGTCACGAAGCCAGACCCGTTCACGCTCTCCGACGAGCTGGGTAAGGCGCTGACCATCCTCGGCCCCAACGCCACGCCGCAGCAGGTGCTGCACGCCAACAAGCAGGCGCGCAAGAAGGCCCTGGCGGTGGCGCGCAAGGCAGGCACCGAGCGCTTCAAGGTCACGGTACAGACCCAGGGCGTCGCCTACTTCGAGAGCGAGAGCGAGGCGCGCACCGCACGCCGCATCTTGCAGGACCAGAAGAAGGACAAGGTATCCGAGGTGGACCGCCGCAAGGACGCCGCCGCGCGTATTTCCTCGGTCAGCGACGCGGACTTCAACAGGCTGGTCGAGTCCATCGAAAGCGACAAGACTCTTACTGAGGACTACCGGAAGAAAGCCGTACAGTCGCTCAAGGATGCAATGGTACTCATCACGCCCAACCGACTCATCAACGCCTCGCTCATCCAGCGCCGCAAGGTGCTGGGCGCCTCGGGCGATGTGGGTAAGGTGCTGGCCAACTACGCGGTCGCGACGGGCAACTACAAGGCAGGCATCGAGACTTCGCTGCCAATCACCGAGGCGCTGCGCGAGATGCGCTTGCAGGCGCGTGCTGGCCGCGTAGCCGGCACCAACATCTACTCGGACGATCAGGACACGATGCGTCGCCGCGGGCTGATCCGGGAGTTCGAGGAGCGTGTGACTTCCGACGCCCTGGACACGTCGGGGCGCGGCTCGACGAACCCCACGATCCGCAAGGTGCAGGCGCTGGCGTACGTGTACTACCTCGCTTCGCCCTCCTACTCGCTGATTCAGCTCACGCAGCCGTACATGCTTACGCTGCCGGTCATTGGCGCACGCCATGGCAACTTCAGGACCGGCAAGGCGATGGCCAAGGCCATGAGCGACATCGGCATGGGGCGGCTCATCAAGTCGGGCATCCGCGACACCTACGAGGCGATGAAGGCCGTGGGCACCGGCACGGACGCCGACAGCTCGCCTTTTCTGGAGCAGGTAAAGGCTTCGCTGAAGAACACGCCCGACTCTGCGAATCTAATCGCCATGCTGGACACGCTCGGGCGGGAGGGCCTCGTGGACGCCTCTGCCGGCACGGACTTGATCCGGTCGGAGATTGGTGAGGAGGGCATGGCCTCACGCTTCCTGGGGCGCACGGAGACGCTGGCGCGCGCCATGCCGAACGCCATCGAAGCGTTGAACCGGGCGGGCTCCGCGGTCGCGGCGTATCGGCTGGAGCGGTCCAAGGGCGCGAACCACGAGACTGCCGTGATGTACGCGCGCAAGGTCGTGGACCAGACGCAGATGGACTACAGCAGCGCGAACACGGCGCGCTACATGGATGCGCGCCGGCACCCGCTGATCGGCCCCATGATGACGTTTCGCAAGTACGCGCAGGGCATGTACGCGCTCTTTGTTCGGCAGGCGTATCTGGCAGTAAAGGGGAGGTCCAAGGCCGAACGTCAGGAGGCGTTCAAGGCGTTGGCGGGGGTGCTCACCGCGCATATGCTGGTGGCGGGGGCTCTGGGACTGCCCACAGAGTTGTTCGGGATCGTGATCGGTGCGGCGAGCCTTCTGTTCGGTGCAGACGAGCCGTGGGATTGGGAGCGGGATATTCGGCAGGCGCTGGCCGAAGCCATCGGCCCCGAAGCCGCCGAGGTCGTCACCAAGGGCCTGCCGCGTGCGGCCGGACTGGACCTGTCCAGCCGCATCGGTCTGAACGGCTTAATTTTTATGAAGGACTTGCGCGACTTCGAGGGGCGCACGGTGGCTGGCTATGCCGGCGAGTTCATCATCGGTGCGCCGGGCGGCATGCTCACATCGGCGCTGGGATCGGTGGGCTTCGCCATGGATGGCGACTTCCGCCGCGCTGCCGAGGGCATCATGCCCAAGGGCATCCGCGACGGGATTCGCACGAGTCGGTTTCTGGACGAGGGCATCACCACGCGGCGCGGCGAGCGCATCGACGGGGGCCGGGAAATGGACACGTCAGAAATCATCATGCAGGGGCTGGGATTCACACCGGCAGCGGTGGCCGAGACGTATGAGCGCCGCGACGCCGTGCAGGGCGCCGCGCGCAGCTTCAACACGCAGCGGGTGCAGCTCATGCGCCAGTGGCGGCAAGCGGAGCCTGGGGACCGCGGCGATGTCTGGCAGCGCATCCAAGACTGGAACGCGGACATTCCCCCGGAAGGCCGAGACGCGCGCATCACGCGCGCAAAT
>JBDNHW010000030.1:0-9912 GCA_041688625.1 Pseudoxanthomonas sp. | reverse complement strand
CGGCCAGTGGACGCTGGCCACGGCGCTGCAGGTCGCCGAGCGCCTGCGCGAGATGCCCGACAGCGCCATGGAAGTCGACGCCACCGGCATCACCCGCATCGACTCGGCCGGGGTGCTGCAGCTGCTGCGCTACGCCAATCGCCGCGGCATGGCCATGGAGGACATGCACTTCCGCGACGAGCACAAGCCGCTGGTATCGACCATTGAGGATGTCGCTGACGACCGCCCCAAGGGCGTACGCAACTACGGTTTCGTGGCGGCACTGTCGCGGCTTGGTTACAAAATGCAGGACAACGGCAAGGAAATGGTTGCGCTCATAAGCTTCACCGGCGAGAACCTGTCCAAGCTGCTGCGCATGGTGCGCGAGCCCCGACGCCTGCGCCTGACGGCGATCGTGCACCACATGGAGCAGGTGGGCCTGGACGCGGTGCCGCTGGTCATCCTGCTGTCCTATCTCGTGGGTGCCGTCATCGCCTTCCTGGGCTCAACCATCCTTCGCGACTTCGGTGCGGAGATCTACGTGGTGGAACTGGTCAGCATCGCGTTCCTGCGTGAATTCGGCGTGCTGCTGACCGCCATCGTCCTGGCCGGCCGCACCGCCAGCGCCTTCACCGCGCAGATTGGCGCGATGAAGAGTCGCGAGGAGATCGACGCAATACGCACGCTGGGCCTGGACCCGATCGACCTGCTGGTCATCCCGCGCGTGCTGGCGCTGCTGTTCACGCTGCCCTTGCTCACCTTCATTGCGATGATGGCCGGCCTGGCCGGTGGCGTCACCGTCGGCGCGTTCGATCTTGGCATCCCGCCGCAGATGTACCTGGCGCGCATGCACGAAACCATCGAGGTGCGGCACTTCTTCGTCGGCATGTCCAAGGCGCCGGTCTTCGCGCTCGTGATCGGCCTGATCGGCTGCCTGGAAGGGCTGCAGGTCGAGGGCACGGCGCAATCGGTGGGCGAACGCACCACCTCCAGCGTGGTGCAGACCATATCGCTGGTCATCATCCTCGACGCGATCGCTGCGCTGTGGTTCATGAACATGGGCTGGTAAATGCAGATCGCACCGCTCCCTGTCATTCGAACGCCGCCCCTCGAAAAACCGGGGCGCGCGCTTCCATGACTGCAACGGACGACACACCTGTCATTCGCGTCAGCGGCCTGACCAACCGGTTCGGTTCCCAGACCGTGCACGAAGACCTCGAGCTGGAAGTGCAGCGCGGCGAAATCATCGGCGTGGTGGGTGGCTCGGGCTCCGGCAAGTCAGTCCTGATGCGCTCCATCCTGGGGCTGCGCGAGCCCAACGCGGGACAGATCGAGGTGCTGGGCATCGATGCGCGGTCGACGAAGCCGGAGGACCGCCTGCAGATCGAACGCAACACCGGCGTGCTGTTCCAGGACGGCGCGCTGTTTTCATCGCTCACCGTGGGCGAGAACGTGCAGGTGCCACTGCAGGAGAATCACTCCGAATTGCCGGATTCATGGCACTACGAACTCGCCCTGCTCAAGGTGAAGCTGGCAGGGCTGCCGGCCGAAGCACTGGGCAAGCTGCCATCGCAGTTGTCGGGCGGCATGCGCAAGCGAGCGGGACTGGCACGCGCGCTGGCGCTCGATCCACCGCTGCTGTTCCTCGACGAGCCCACCGCAGGGCTCGACCCGATCGGAGCCGCCGCATTCGATCGCCTGATCAAGACGCTGCAGGAGGCGTTGGGGCTGACCGTGTTCCTGATCACCCATGACCTGGACACGCTGTACGCTATCTGCGACCGCGTGGCCGTGCTGGCGGACAAGAAGGTGATTGCCACGGCGCCCATCAAGGAAATCGAGGAGCTCGACCACCCCTGGGTGCAGGAGTACTTCCACGGTCCCCGGGCGCGCGCCGCACGCGACGGCCAAATCGCCTACCGGCAACGTGCCGCGCACGAGGCGCACTAAAGAATGGAAACAAAAGCCAATTACGTATTGATCGGTGCTTTCACCATCATCATCGCCGCCGCGCTGCTGCTCTTCGGGCTGTGGGCGGCGAAATACTCGTCAGAGCGCAGCTGGCAGGAGTACCAGGTGGTGTTCCGCGAGGCCGTCACCGGTCTGACCGTCGGGAGCCCGGTGCAGTACAACGGCATCGCCGTGGGCTCGATCACCAAGCTGTCCCTGGCGCCCGAGGACCCGAGGCAGGTCCACGCCATCGTGCGCCTGAATGCCAGCACGCCGGTCAAGACCGATACGCGCGCCAAGATGGCGATCACCAGTCTCACCGGCCCTTCGATCATCCAGCTCAGTGGCGGCTCCCCTGCCGCACCGCTGCTCACCGACGTCTCTCCCAGCGAGATCCCGGTGATCCAGACCTCCCCCTCTGCCCTGCAGAACATCGCCGACACCGCCAGCCGCATCGTGGAGCGACTGGACCAGGCATTGAGCAAGGAGAACGTCGAGCGACTTACCGCAACCCTCGAGAACCTTGAAACCTTAAGCAGTGCGCTGGCCAGCGAGGACAAGGGCGTGGAGGCGCTGCTGGTGAGCGCCCGCGACGCAGCCCGCAACCTCGATCGAACCCTGGACACCGCCAACGGCACGCTCAAGCGCCTGGACCAGAACCTGGTCAAAGAGCTGCCGCCGCTCCTGGACAAGCTCGAAAGCACCTTGACCAACCTGGAGCAGGCGTCGGGCAGCGCCAATTCAATCCTCGGCGAGAACCGCGCTGCCATCAGAAGTTTCGCCAACGAGGGCCTGGGCCAGCTCGGGCCCACGCTGTCCGAGTTGCGCGGCCTGATCCGTGATCTTCGGCAGGTCAGCGACCGCCTTGAAGGCAACCCCGCGCGTTACCTGCTGGGCCGCGACGCGCCCAAGGAGTTCGAACCCGAATGAACACCCTCGCCTTGCCGATCCGTATCCTCCTGGTGACCGTCGTACTGCTGCTTTCTGCCTGCTCGGTGCTGGGGACCGGGCAGCGTGATCCAGTCACCCTCTATTCTCCCCAGGTCGAAATCGCACCGGATCCGGCGTGGCCCTCCGTCGACTGGCAACTTGCCCTGGTGACACCCACGGCGGCGCGGGTGGTCGACAGCCCACGTATCGCGGTGCGCCCGGTGCCGGGCGAAATCCAGGTCTACAAGGGCGTCAGCTGGTCGCAGCCACCCACGGACATGGTGGAAAGCATCCTGCTGGAAGGATTCGAGGACTCGGGCAAGATCCCGGGGGTCGCCCGCTCTGGAACGGGCATCGGCGCCCGCTATCGGCTGGTCATGGACCTGCGCCGCTTCGAGGCCGATTACGCTGGCGCCTCGGTGCCTTCGGCGGTGATCGAGCTCAATGCCAAGCTGCTGGACGTCCGCGAGCAGCGCGTGGTCGCGACACGCACCTTCGCTGAATCGCGTCCGGCCACGGGCACCGACGTGGCGCAAGTCACCCAGGCGTTCAACCAGGCGCTGGAGCAGGTGGGCGGGGAGATCATCGGCTGGACACTGGTCTCCGGGCAGGCGGACGCTGCGCGCACGGTCAAGGATTGAACGGCAGTGGAAGTATTTGCCGGAACGTCAGGTTGATGCGTTCGGCCACGGGTCTTGCGGTGCGCGGTAGGCAGTGGCGGTAAAAGCGCTGGGTATCACCACGCATCACCAGCAGGCTGCCGTGTTCCAGCGCAATCCCGGCCTTGATCGAAGGCTCATGGCGGTGCTTGAGTATGAAGCGCCGCGTCGCACCCAGGCTGATCGAGGCGATGACAGGTCTCGCGCCCAGTTCCGGCTCGTCGTCGCTGTGCCAGCCCATGGTGTCGCTGCCCGAGCGATAGCGGTTGGCAAGCACGCTGTTGAAGCTCGTGGCCAGTTCATCCGAGAGCCGGCGACGCAGCGCCAGCAGCGAGTCGGGCCACGGGCGCGGCTCGAATGTCGTTCCCGAGTAGCGGTAGGTTATCCCCGCGTCCCCGATCCAGCTGCTCAGCCGCGGCGAATCAACCGCGCGTCCGAACATATGTATGCGGTGCACTTCCCACTGGATCTGCTCAAGCAATCCCTCAAGCAGCGCATCGGCAGCGCTCGGCGCCAGCCAGCCCGGCAGCAGGCAAAGTTCCGCGCCCGGCAGGCCCATGGAAGTAGTATCGATGCAAGGCGGCGAAGGCGTGCTCACCACGCAATGCTGCGCGATTTGCCCCTTCACCGGCAAACACCCAAAATAGCGCTTGCGCAGGATGCTTGCGCAAATCAAGCCAACCGGAGCCACCGATGACCGATACCGCCAGCGACCAGGTCGAACGCGACGTGATGGAATACGACGTCGTAGCTGTGGGCGCCGGCCCGGCCGGGCTGTCGTTCGCCATTCGCCTGAAACAGCTGAACCCGGAGATCTCGGTCTGCGTGATCGAGAAGGCCAGCACCATCGGCGCCCATATCCTCTCCGGGGCGGTGATCGAACCGGCCCCGCTCGATGCGCTGCTCCCCGGCTGGCGTGATTCCCCACCACCCATCTGCGTGGCCGCCACCGAAGACGAGTTCTGGCATTTCAGCAAGACCGGCGGAACCAGGTTCCCGATCGTTCCACCGGGAATGAACAACCACGGCAACTTCATCGTCAGTCTCGGTGCGATGTGCGCCTGGCTTGCGCCACAGGCCGAAGCGCTGGGCGTGGAGATCTACCCGGGCTTTTCCGCCTCCGAAACCCTGCACGGCGACAGCGGCCAGGTCATCGGCGTGCGCATCGGCGACATGGGCGTGGCCAAGGACGGATCGCACAAGCCAGGCTACACCGCTGGCATCGATATCCGCGCCAAGGTCACCGTGCTTGCCGAAGGCGCGCGCGGCCATCTGACCAAGCGGCTCGTCAAGCGGTTTTCGCTGGACGAACAGAGCGACCCGCAGGCCTATTCGATCGGCATCAAGGAGCTGTGGCAGGTGCCGGAGGGGCGCGTGTCGCCCGGCAAGATCGTGCATACCCTGGGCTGGCCTGCGGACAACCACACCTACGGCGGCAGCTTCCTGTACCACCTTGAGAACAACCAGGTCGCGCTGGGTTACGTCAGCGGCCTGGACTACCAGGACCCCGAGTACCGGCCGTGGGAGGCGTTCCAGCAGTGGAAGAACCACCCGCTGATCGCGCCGCTGCTGGAAGGCGGCACGATCCTCTCGGCCGGCGCGCGCGCCATTGCGTCCGGCGGCTGGCAGTCATTGCCCAAGGTGGAAATGCCGGGCGCGCTGCTGATCGGCGACACCGCAGGCCTGCTCAACGTGCCCAAGATCAAGGGGACGCACCAGGCCATTGCGTCGGGAATGCTGGCGGCCGAACATCTGGCCCCCTCGCTGAACCCGGTCGGATTCGATGGCAAGCTGCGTGCTTCTCCGATCATGTCCGAGCTCAGGAAGGTCCGTAACATCAAGCCCGCCTTCAAGAAGGGCCTGTGGTTCGGCATGCTCAACGCCGCCTGGGAAACCGCCGTGGCCGGTCACTCGCCATGGACGCTGAAGGTCACGCCCGACTGGACCGCGACGCAGAAGCTGGGCGACTACGAGCAGCCCAAGCGCGACTACGTGCAGCGCACCCTGCCACCGCGAGACCGCCTGCAGAGCGTGTACTACGCCGCCACCGAACACGACGAGGACCAGCCGGTGCACCTCAAGGTGGCCGACACCTCCATCTGCATCGATCGCTGCACCGCGGAATACGGCAATCCCTGCACCCGCTTCTGCCCGGTCGGCGTCTACGAGATCGTCGAAGAAGCCACCGCCGACGGCAACACCGCCAAGCGCCTGCAGATCAACGCCGCCAACTGCGTGCACTGCAAGACCTGCGACATCAAGGACCCGTACGAAATCATCACCTGGGTGACACCGGAAGGTGGCGCCGGGCCGAATTACCAGAATCTTTGAGCCGAGGCGCATGAACGCCGTCAAACAGGCCGGAAAGACCCTGCTGTTCCGCGTGCTGCGTTTCGGGTTCCGGCTGGCGCCGATGAGCGAGGCGGCTCGCGACCGGTTGAGGCAGCTATTTCTTGACCGGTATTCGAGACTGGTACCGCCGGGCCCACGTGGACAGACCGCCGCGGCGGTAGAACGACGGCCCCGCGCTCGCTCCGACGAGCCCGCGATTGGCTACGTGCCTTACCGGCGTGAGCCGCTGCCTTCGCCGCTGCCGGCCACGCTGGTGGCGTTCTACCTGCCGCAGTTTCACGCCATCCCCGAAAACGATGCCTGGTGGGGCAAGGGCTTCACCGAGTGGCGCAACGTCACTCGCGCACTGCCGCAATTCGAAGGACACGCGCAACCTCGATTGCCAGCCGATCTGGGTTACTACGACCTGCGCAATCCCCAGACCATGCGTGACCAGGCTTTGCTCGCGCGCGAGTACGGCATCGGCGCGTTCTGCTTCTATTTCTACTGGTTCGGCGGCAAGACCCTGCTCGAAGAACCGCTGCAACAATGGTTGCATGACCCCTCGATCACGTTGCCGTTCTGCCTGTGCTGGGCTAACGAAGGCTGGTCGCGGCGCTGGGACGGCCGCGCCGACGCCGTGCTGATCGAACAGGTTCACAGCCCCGAGGACGATCTCGTCTTCATCGCCCACGTCGCGCGATACCTGCGCGATCCGCGCTACCTGCGGGTGGATGGCAAGCCCATGCTGCTGGTGTACCGGCCCGGCCTGCTGCCCGACGCGAGGGCCACGGCAGCGCGGTGGCGACGGTGGTGTGGCGAGAATGGCGTCGGTGAAATCTTCATTGCCTACGTACAGGGCTTCGAGCGCCCGGATCCGCGCGACCTCGGGTTCGATGCAGCGGTGGAGTTTCCGCCGAACCTGGCAACTCCCTCCGACATCACCGCGTCACAGCGGTTGCTCAATGACGACTACTCGGGGCAGGTGCTGGACTGGCGCGATCTGGCGGCCGACTACCGGTCACGCCCGATGCCCGCGTACAGGCTGTTCCCCGGAGTGAATTGCGGATGGGACAACGAACCACGCCGATCGGGCCGAGGGCACACGTATCTGCATGCATCACCGCGCGGCTATGGAGGCTGGCTGCACGACACCATCAACACGCGACTGACGGCCGTTGCCACCTCCGACCGGCTGGTGTTCGTCAACGCATGGAACGAATGGGCCGAAGGTGCGGTGCTCGAACCCGACAGCCGGCTGGGCCACGCCTGGCTGCAGGCAACGCGGTCGGCGCTGCAGCGTGCCATAAGCCTGCCGGCGAAGCTGACGTCCACGGCGCGCCTGTGCGTGGTCGTCCACGCGTGGTATCCGGAAACTTTCGAAGAAATTCTGATCGCGTTGCAAAGGTGCGGCCTGCCGATGCGCCTGATCGTGACCACGGCGCCCGAGAAGGCCGCGCAGATCCGGGCCGTGCTCGACCGGCACAATATGCAAGCAGAAGTCGAAGTGCTGGAAAATCGCGGCCGCGACATCCTGCCGTTTCTGCACGTTGCTAATCGCCTGATGGACCAGGGCGAACAGGTGGTTCTCAAGTTGCACACCAAGCAGTCTCCGCATCGCCGCGACGGCGATCGCTGGCGAAGCGAGCTGCTCGATCGCTTGCTGTCGCCCTACCGCGCGAGCCGGATCCTGCAGTCCTTTGGCCGTGATAGCACGCTTGGCATGGTGGCGCCGGACGGGCACGTCCAGCCTCTCAGCTACTACTGGGGCGCGAACCGGAACAATGTGCAGCTCCTTGCCACAAGGATGGGAATCCCCCCACCCGAAGCCGATTCAGACACTTTCGTTTCCGGTAGCATGTTCTGGCTGCGAATCGATGCCATGCGTCCGCTGCTCGACGCACACTTTGACGACTGGGAGTTCGAGCAGGAAGCCGCCCAACTCGATGGCACGTTCGCGCATGCCATAGAGCGCATGTTTTCCATCTGCGTGCGCTACCAGGGACTGCGGATAGAAAGCGCGGCCTCTGTGTGTGGTGAACCCCCTTCGGCCACGCCAGACCACTATCCGTACGCGACGCGCGGCTGAGTCCTCGCCGCCTCGTGCGTCAAGTTTGACCTCAGCGATGGACTTGGAACATCGTTGCATGATCGTGGCGCGTCATCTAAGAAGCACTACAATGGATTGTCTAAAGCGTTGCCCCTTTCCCCAGCCTCGATTCCTCGCATCTGCTGCACCGCGGAACTGAACCGCATCACACTTCGCGTCAGGACCTCACCGAGAAGGCGGTTCCCGTCTTGGCCCGCAGTTCCGCTTCCGACACGCCGGGGGCGCTTTCCACCAGCACAAGGCCTTCGGCGCCCACGTCGAAGACGGCCAGATCGGTGATGATCCGGTCCACCACGCCAACGCCTGTGAGCGGCAGGTCGCATTGCGGCAGGATCTTGTGGCTCCCGTCCTTGGCCACGTGCTCCATCAGCACCACGATGCGCTTGACGCCCGCGACCAGGTCCATGGCGCCGCCCATGCCCTTGACCATCTTGCCGGGCACCATCCAGTTGGCCAGGTCGCCCTTGTCGGTCACTTGCATGGCCCCGAGCACCGCCAGGTCGATATGCCCGCCGCGGATCATGGCGAAGGAATCGTGGCTTCCGAAGTAGCTCGCGCCCTTGCGCGCGGTCACGGTCTGCTTTCCGGCATTGATCAGGTCGGGGTCGACTTCATCTTCCGTTGGGAAAGGGCCGATGCCCAGAAGCCCGTTTTCCGACTGCAGCCAGACATCCATGCCGTCGGGAATGTAGTTGGCCACCAGCGTCGGCAACCCGATTCCGAGGTTTACGTAGGCACCGTCGGTCAGCTCGCGGGCGGCGCGCTGCGCCATTTCGTCACGGGTCCAGGCCATCAGCGGTTTCCTCCATTCGCGCTGCCAACACTCACGGTGCGGTTCTCGATTCGTTTCTCAGGTTTGGGGTTGAGCACGATGCGGTCCACGTAGATGCCGGGCAGGTGGACGTGGTCGGGATCAAGCGCGCCGATCTCCACCAATTCCTCCACTTCCGCAATACACACCTTGCCGGCCATCGCGCACGCCGGGTTGAAGTTGCGCGCGGTCTTGCGGAACACCAGATTTCCCGCGTGGTCCGCCTTCCATGCCTTCACTAGCGAAACGTCTGCCTTCAGCGCGGTTTCCAGCACGTAGTGGTGACCATCCTCGAATTGCCGCGTCTCCTTGCCCTCGGCCACGATCGTGCCGTAGCCGGTGCGCACGTAGAACGCCGGGATCCCAGCGCCGCCGGCACGAAGTCGTTCGGCCAGCGTGCCTTGCGGGTTGAACTCGAGCTCGAGTTCCCCGGCCAGGTACTGGCGCTCGAATTCCTTGTTCTCGCCGACGTATGACGAAATCATCTTCCTGATCTGGCGGGTGGACAGCAGCTGGCCAAGCCCGAAGCCATCGACACCGGCATTGTTGGAGATCGCGGTCAGGCCGCTGACACCACTGTCGCGCAGTGCGGCGATAAGCGCCTCGGGAATGCCGCACAGGCCAAACCCTCCCACCGCAAGAGTCTGGCCGTCGGCGACAACGCCCCGCAGGGCGGCCTCTGCACTCGGGAACAGCTTCTTCGGGCGGCGCACGCCAGCGTCGGTTGCTGTGGCCTCTGTCATCGCGAATCCTCAGGTGTACGGCGAGCGGGCATTCTACTGGCCACGGCCGGCACCGGGTATGTACCTTTGGCCGAGTGCAGGACCGACTCCACGCCGCATGCGGGAACTCCTGCGCCGTCCGGCAAGGCCCGCCGACCGTACTCACTCGCACGGGACGCCTCTGGGCGGTAAAATCCCGGGTCTGTCCTCGGCCAGCTGCCAGAGCCGGGTTTTTTGGTTAACACAAGGACATCCCCAGGCAATGAAGATCCTCGTCGCCTACAAGCGCGTGGTGGACTACAACGTCCGCATCCAGGTCAAGCCGGACAACTCCGGCGTGGTCACCGAGGGCGTCAAGCTTTCGCCAAACCCCTTCGACGAGATCGCGCTGGAAGAAGCCCTGCGGCTGCGCGACAAGGG
>JBDNHW010000159.1:0-3854 GCA_041688625.1 Pseudoxanthomonas sp. | reverse complement strand
GCAGCCATTGCGTGGGCAGCAGCAGGATGGCGGCGATGGCGAGCGGGGCCATGATCAGTGCGGTCAGGACGCGGGTGCGGGTCATGCGTTGGTGTTCTCCACGGAAGCGTCGGCGACTTGCGCGCTGGTGAGGCCGAAACGACGTTCGCGCCCGGCGTAATCGTCGAGGGCGCGCTGCAGGGTAGCGGTATCCAGCTCCGGCCACAGGGTCTCGGTGAACCAGAGCTCGGTGTAGGCCAGCTGCCACAGCAGGAAATTGCTGATCCGGTGGTCGCCGCCGGTGCGTATGAAAAGGTCCGGCGGGGGCAGGTCGGACAGCGACATGCGCGCGGCCATCGTGGCTTCGTCGACCTGGGCCAACTGCAGCCTGCCGGCGGCAACGTCGGCCGCAAGTTCGCGAGCCGCGCGTGCAATGTCCTGGCGGCCACCATAGCTGGCCGCCACGACCAGATGCAGCGCGGTGTTGGCCGCAGTCAGGGCTTCGGACTCGGACATCCTCTGGCGGATACTGTCAGAAAAGCGCTCACGCTCGCCGATGAAGCGGATCCGCACGCCCCGGCGGTGCAGCTCGCCGACTTCGCGATCGAGTGCATTGAGGAACAGCTTCATCAGCGCGCTCACCTCATGCTCCGGGCGGCCCCAGTTCTCGCTGGAGAAGGCGAACAGCGTCAGCACCTGGATCCCGCGCCCAAGGCAGAAGTCGATGCAGACATTGACGGCGCGCGCTCCGGCGCGGTGGCCGATGATGCGGGGGCGCTTCTTGCGCTGTGCCCAGCGACCGTTGCCGTCCATGATGACGGCAAGGTGGCGGGGCACTGCAGGCGGCGTGGATGACATGGCTGCGAGACGCTTCGCGACTGCGTCAGACCGACATCAATTCCTGTTCCTTGGCCTTGACCACGTCATCGATGTCCTTGATCGACTTGTCGGTCAGCTTCTGGATCTCGTCCTGGACCTGGCGGTCCTCGTCCTCGGTGATTTCCTTTTCCTTCAGCAGGTCCTTGACCTGCTGGTTGGCATCGCGACGGATGTTGCGGACCGCGATCTTCGCGTTCTCGCCCTCGCCGTGCACGTGCTTGGACAGGTCGCGGCGGCGCTCCTCGGTTAGCGCCGGGATGTTGATGCGGATCACGGTGCCGGCGGTATTGGGAGTCAGGCCGAGGTCGGAGTTGATGATGGCCTTCTCGACCGCGGAAACCATCTGCTTTTCCCAGGGGGAAATGGTCAGTGAGCGTGCATCGGTCACCGCGACGCTCGCCACCTGGGTCAGTGGCATTTCCGATCCGTAGTAGCTCACCTTCAGGTGGTCGACCAGGGCCGTGGTGGCGCGGCCGGTACGCAGCTTGGTCAGGTCGTGGCGAAGCGCCTCGATGCTTTTGGACATGCGTGCCTGCGCGTCTTTCTTGATTTCATTGAGCATCGCGGGTCTCGTGGAGGATCGCAAACCCCGGATTATACGGGGTTTGTTGCCGATGCCGCAGACTCGCGCGGTGCGTACGCGCGCGCGTGGTCAGTGGGAATGATGCGGCGCGGCATCGTGCTGATCGTGCGTGCATGCCGAACCGTGTTCGATCTGCAGGGTCACGTGGTTGATGCCGAACCTGTGGTCGAGCTCCTCGGTGGTGGCGTCGATGAAGGCATCGTGGCCGGCCTGGTCGGGGCGCACCAGGTGCGCGGTCAAGGCAACTTCGCCCGCTCCAAGCCGCCAGATGTGCAGGTGGTGCACCGTCTGCACGCCGGGCTGTGTGGCAAGGAATTCGCGCACGGCAGCGTGTTCGATCCCGCGAGGCACCGCGTCCATTGCGGCGTTGAAGCTCTCGCGCAGCAGCCCGAAGGTGCCCACCGCGATCACCACGCCCACCAGCAGCGCGGTCAGCGGGTCCAGCCACGTCCAACCGAACAGCAGCATGCCCACGCCGGCCAACACGGCGGCCAGCGAGACCGCAGCATCGGCCATCAGGTGCAGGAAAGCGCCCCGCTTGTTCAGGTCGTCGGCGTGGCCGGCGCGCATGAGCCAGGCGCCGCCCAGGTTGACTGCGATGCCGATCGCGGCCACCACGATGATGGGCATCGCCGGGACTGCAGGTGGCGAAGAGAAGCGGCGCAGGGCTTCCCAGCCGAGGGCCCCGGACAGGACCATCAGCAGGACGGCGTTGGCCAGCGGCGAGAGCAGGGTGGCGCGTCTCCACCCGTAGGTGTGCGTGGTGGTTGGCAGGCGTCGCGCCAGGGCCGCCGCCGCCCAGGCCAGGGCAAGCCCCAGCACGTCGCCCAGGTTGTGCAGGGCGTCGGACAGCAGCGCCAGGGAGTTGGTGTGGAAGCCATAGCCCGCCTCCAGCACCGTATACGCCAGGTTGACCAGCGTGACGATGGCGAACGCGCGCGTGGTGGAGCCGTTGCCGTGGGAGTGCGAAGCGTGCGCGCGGGCCATGCCCCAGCGTGCGCGAGGAGGACGGCGGACACAATCACGGCGCTGGCCAGCCAGTCGGCACGGTGCCGATCGTGGCCGCTTTCGCGCGTACGGCGCCGCGAAACCTCAGCTGCGGCCGCTGACCAGGGTGCCGACGTCTTCGCCGCGCAGGATGCGCATCAGGTTGCCGGGCACCGAAAGATCGTAGATCCGCAGCGGCACGTCGCTGTCGCGGCACAGGGCGAAGGCGGCGGTGTCCATGACCTGCAGGTCGCGGTTGAGCACTTCGTCGTAGGTCAGCCGCTCGAAGCGCGTCGCGTCCGGGAACTTGCCGGGATCGCGGTCGTAAACGCCATCCACCTTGGTCGCCTTGAGCAGCAGGTCCGCTCCGATCTCGATGGCGCGCAAGGCAGCGCCGGAGTCGGTGGTGAAGAAGGGGTTGCCGGTGCCTGCGGCGAAGATCGCGATGCGGCCTTTTTCCAGGTGGCGCACCGCACGTCGGCGGATGTAGTCCTCGCACACGTCATTGATCTTGAGCGCGCTCATCACCCGGACCCGCGCGCCCAGCTTCTCCAGCGCATCCTGCATGGCCAGCGCATTGATCACCGTGGCCAGCATGCCCATCTGGTCCCCGGTGACGCGGTCCATGCCGCTGGCGGCCAGGCCCGCGCCGCGGAAGATGTTGCCGCCCCCGATCACCAGGCCGATCTCGGCGCCGGCGTCGCTGGCTTCGATGATCTCGCGGGCGATGCGGTTGATCACGACCGGATCGATGCCGTAGTCCTCCGACCCCATCAGCGCCTCGCCGGACAGCTTGAGCAGGATGCGGCGGTAGGCGAGGGGAGCGGTCATGGAGGGTCTCTTGTGTGGGGTAAACGCGCACATTCTAGCGGAGCGTCGCCACTGGCGGCTCGTGCCGGCATGTCGCAATACCGCGGCTCGCAGTCGCGTGGCCAAAAAAAGCCGCGGACTGGCCGCGGCTCTTTCCTGCAGGCCGGCGGCTTATGCCAGGCCGGCCTGCTTCATCACTTCAGCGGCGTAATCCTCGACCACCTTCTCGATGCCTTCGCCCACGGCCAGGCGCTGGAAGCCGAGCACCTCGGCGCCAGCGGCCTTCAGCACCGACTCGACACTCTGGTTGGTGTCGAGCACGTAGGGCTGGCCGTACAGGGTCACTTCGTTGACGATCTTGGCGATCTTGCCGCCGATGATCTTCTCGAGGATAGCGGCCGGCTTGGCCTTGTCCTTGTCGGTCATCTTGGCGAGCTCGATTTCCTTTTCCTTGGCCACGAACTCGGCCGGGACCTCGGAAGCCTTCACGTGCGGCGGGTTCATCGCGGCGATGTGCATGGCGATGCCACGCGCCAGTTCGGCGTCGCCGCCCTTGACCTCGACCAGGACGCCGATGCGGCCGCCGTGGACGTAGGCGGCCACGTTGTTGTTGCTG
>JBDNHW010000029.1:0-15218 GCA_041688625.1 Pseudoxanthomonas sp. | reverse complement strand
CTGCAGCAGGCGCGAGGTTTCGGCATCCAGGGCCACGGCGCGCAGGTGCTGCAGCGCGCGCACCGGGCGATGGCCCAGCGGCTCCAGCGCCTCGTACAGCGAGTTCTCCACGCTGGCCGGATCCGGCAGCAGCGCATGCGGCACCAGGGTGCGCTCGACCGCCAGCGGCGAATCCCCGCCGAAGCGCACACGGTGGAAGCGGACCACGCCGCTGCCCGGCGACAGGTTCAGCGCCATGGCCTCGTCGGGCGTGACCTCGCCCACGGCGCGTTCGAAGAACTCCGAACGCGGGTTGAGACCGCGCTCACGCAGGTCGTCGGTGAAGCTGGTCAGGCGCGAGAACGACCGCAGGATGCGCTCGGCCACGAAGGTGCCGGCACCGTGGCGCTGGGTCAGCAGGCCCGACTGCACCAGCCCGGACAGGGCCCGGCGCACGGTGACCCGCGACAGCGACAGCTGCGCGCCGAGGTCGCGCTCGCTGGGCAGCGCCTCGCCAGGCTGCAGCACGCCGCTCTCGATCAGGCGCTGCAGCGCGCGACGCAGGCGCACGTAGGCCAGGGTGCGTCCCCCGTCTTCGCCGGCGAGTCGCTGGTATTCATTGCTGAGGGCGGAGGGCATGGCGAAACCATACCAGTAGAATACCAATCCTGCCAACCAGGCCGACTCTGCTTAGGTCTATTGCACGTCAGTGGCCTTGTTGGTACCAAGGTGGTATTTTCGTGCTTCGCCTTCCTGCTCCAGGACCCGCCGTGACCGCCAAGACCGTCCCCGTCGATACCTTCGACCTCGTGATCTTCGGCGGCACCGGCGACCTGGCCCTGCGCAAGCTGTTGCCCGGGCTGTTCCGCCGCTACGCGCGCGGCCAGATCCCGGACGACAGCCGCATCTTCGGCGTCGCCCGCGACACCCAGTCGGTCGAGGACTACCGCGCGCGCGTGGCTGAGGCCTTGGCCCACGTGGTCGGCGGTGACCAGGCGCTGCAGGGTCGGCTGGATCCGTTCCTGCAGCTGCTGCGCTACTGCACCCTGGACGCCACCGGCGACGAAGGCTGGGACGACTTCGCCGCCGAGATGCGGGGCCACGCCGAGCGCATCCGCGTGTTCTACCTGTCGACCAGCCCGTCGCTGTTCGTGGACCTGTGCAACCGCCTGCGCGCGCACGCGCTCAACACGTCGAATTCGCGCGTGGTGATCGAGAAACCCATCGGCCGCGACTCGGCCAGCGCCGCGGTGATCAACGACGCGGTGGGCAGCGCCTTCAGCGAGAGCCAGACCTTCCGCATCGACCACTACCTGGGCAAGGAGACGGTGCAGAACCTGATGGCGCTGCGCTTTGCCAACATCCTGTTCGAGCCGCTGTGGAATGCCAACCACATCGACCACGTGCAGATCACCGTGGCCGAGACCGTGGGCCTGGAAAAGCGCGCCGGCTACTACGACACGTCCGGCGCGCTGCGCGACATGGTCCAGAACCACATGCTGCAGCTGCTGTGCATGGTGGCGATGGAGCCACCGGCGGCGATGGAAGCCGATTCGGTGCGCGACGAGAAGCTCAAGGTGCTGCGCTCGCTGCGCCCGATCACCCTCAAGGACGCCCCCCAGACCACGGTGCGCGGCCAGTACCGCGCCGGCGCGTCCAACGGCGCGGCAGTACCGGGCTACCTGGACGAGCTGGAGCACCGCGATTCGCGCACCGAGACCTTCGTCGCGCTCAAGGCCGAGGTCGACAACTGGCGCTGGGCCGGCGTGCCGTTTTACCTGCGCACCGGCAAGAGACTGTCCAGCCGCGTGTCGGAAATCGTGATTGCCTTCCGCCCCGTGCCGCATTCGATGTTCGAGAACAGCGCCGGTCCGGTGATCGCCAACCGCCTGGTGCTGCGCCTGCAGCCGGACGAAGGCGTCAAGCTGTGGCTGATGATCAAGGACCCGGGGCCCGGTGGGCTGCGCCTGCAGCACGTGCCGCTGGACATGAGCTTCGCCAAAGCCTTCGGCGTGGAGCAGCCCGAAGCCTACGAGCGCCTGCTGATGGACGTGGTCCGCGGCAACCCGACGCTGTTCATGCGCCGGGACGAGGTGGAAGCGGCGTGGAAGTGGATCGACCCGATCCTGGCCGCGTGGGACTCCCTGCGCGATCCGCCCAAGGGCTATACCGCCGGTTCGTCGGGTCCCAGCGCGGCGGTGGCCCTGATCGAACGCGACGGGCGCACCTGGCACGAGGACGCCGATTGACGCATTCCTTCTTCCCCGGGAAGAAGGTGCCCCAAGGGCGGACGACCGCAGGAAGCGCCTGTGGCATGAGGGAGGGAGCCCTCAGTTGCAGTACACCCTTTTGGCAAGTCATTTGCCCTCCCTCATCCGGCGCTTCGCGCCACCTTCTCAGCTGTGCACTTCCTGCGGTCGCCGGGGGAGAAGAAAACGAAAGGCGAATGCGATGACCTCCCAGCGTCATGCAGCCATCAATCTCCACCGGTTCTCCGATCCGGCCCTGCTGGCCAAGGCCCTTGCCCAGACCGCTGCGGCCGACCTGGGCTCGGCGCTTGCGGCACGCGGCCGCGCCACCCTGGCCGTTTCCGGCGGCAACACCCCGAAAGCCTTCCTGCAGGCGCTGTCGCGGCAGCCGTTGGACTGGGATCGCGTCGCGGTCACCCTGGTCGACGAGCGCTGGGTGCCCGAATCGGACGCCCGCTCCAACGCAAGGATGGTACGCGGCCACCTGCTTCAAGGCGCGGCGGCGGCCGCGCGTTTCCTGCCGCTGTATCGCCCGACCGAAATGCCCGAGGCGGCCCTGCCTGAGCTGGAGCAGGCGCTGCGGGACCTGCCGCTGCCGCTGGACGTGGCCATCCTGGGCATGGGCGATGACGGCCACACCGCCTCGTTCTTCCCGGGCGGCGACCTGCTGGAACAGGCGCTGGATCCCAAGGAAACGGCCGCGGTGCTGCCCATGCGCGCACCAGGCGCCGGCGAGCCGCGCATCACCCTGAGCCTGCCGGTGCTGCTCGCTGCGCGACGGCTGTACCTGCACATCGAAGGGGCGGGCAAGCGCCAGGTGCTGGAGCAGGCGCTGGCGGCCGGCAGCAAAACCCCGGCGCTTCCGATCGCGCGCGTGCTGGCGTGGCGGAAGGGTGCCACCGACACGTATTGGACGGCTTGAGGCATCGGCGCCCGCCCTGCTTATAATGAGCGCCTTGCCCGCGGCGTTCGCGCCGGGTCATCCACCGTTTCGTAAAGCCTGCGCGGCCGGCCGCCGCGCTGCCAAAGGTGCAAAGTGCGCAACTACGATCTCGAGTTCCTGAAGCGCTTCTCCATGGTCATCGGCTTCCTGATGCTGGTCACCCTGGGCCTGATCGCCGGTGCGTTCTACCTGCACGGCACGCTGCCTGCGGAGGTTTCGCCGACCGCGGCGCGGTTGACCGAGCAGCGCATCGCCCCGGTCGGAGCGGTGTACGCCGGCGCCACGGGCGCCGCGGCGCAGGCCGCAGCCAAGGCCGTAGCCCTCGCAGCGGCGGCTTCGCAGGTGGCCTACGGCGGCACCCTGGACGGCGGGGTCATCTACCAGAACCTGTGCGGCGCGTGCCACACCAACGGCGTCGGCGGCGCGCCGATGCTCAACGCCGCCGGCATTGGCGCACGCGCGTCCAAGGGCGTGGAGCTGCTGTACACCCATTCGATCCAGGGCTTCCAGGGCGAGGAAGGCATCATGCCGGCCAAGGGCGGCAACCCGGCGCTGACCGACCAGCAGGTGCAGGTCACGGTCGACTGGATGCTGGCCAACGTCCAGTAATCTTCGGCCACGCCGATGCCGACGCCGCCTCCGGGCGGCGTTCCTGTTTCCAACGTTCCAATCCACATCGAGGACTTCCCATGCCGCTGCGCCCGCTTACGTCCGCCCTGTCCGCGCTGCTCTTCGCTTGTGCCGCAGTAGCCGGGTGCGCGGCCCCGGGAGGCCCTGCCACCGGAGTGATCGCCATTGGCCAGGTTCAGGGCCGCGGAGAGCGCAGCCTGCTCGAGGGCCGGCCCGCGGTGGTGGAAGGCGTGGTCAGCGCGGACCTGCGCGAAGGCCTTGGCGGGTACTTCGTGCAGGACGCGGGCGATGGTGATCCGGCGACCTCCGATGCGCTGTTCGTGGTCTCCGCTCCGGGGCAAGGCGATGGCCTGCGCATGGGCGATCGGCTGCGGATCGAAGGCACCGTGGTCGAATTGGGTGCCGCTTCGGGGCGTGCAACGCTGACCGCGATCGAGCCCGTCCGGGTGACGGCGATCGGCCGCGGCGCGGTGCAGGCGACGGCGCTGCAGGCACCACCACTGGACTGGGAGGCGCTGGAGGCCATGCAGGTGCGGGTCGAGGCGCCGCTGACCGTCAGCGGCTCGGGCAACCTGGACCGCTTCGGCGAACTGGTCGCCAGTTTCGCCGGCCGGCTCTGGCAGCCGAGCGAGATCGCCAGGCCCGGCAGTCCCGAATTCAAGCAGGTGCTCGCCTCCAACGCGGTCCGGCGCCTGGTGCTGGACGACGCCAGCAGCCGGGGCGATCCGGGCAGTGTCGGCTACCTGGCCGGGCGCGCCGCGCCACGCGCCGGCAGCGTCATCGACAGGGTCGAGGGAATCGTCGACCAGCGCCACGGCAGCTATCGCCTGCAGCTCACCGCACCGCTGCTGTGGCAGCCGGCACCCCGGCCGGTGGCGCCGCTGGTGGCCGGCCGCCTCAGGGTGGCCGTGTTCAACCTGGAAAACCTATTCAACGGCGACGGCCGCGGCGGCGGCTTTCCGACCGGGCGCGGCGCGACCACGGCGCAGGAATTCGCCGACCAGACCGCGCGGCTGGTGGCCACCCTCAAGGCGCTGGATCCGGATATCGCCGCGCTGATGGAGCTCGAGAACGACGGCTACGGTGCCGATTCGTCCGTGGCCCAGTTCGTGGCGACGCTGAACGCCGACGGCAGCGACTGGCGTTTCGTCGACGCCGGCCGCGGCCCGGGCAACGACCAGATCCGCGTCGGGCTGATCTATCGCGCCTCGCGGGCGCAGCCGGTGGGCGCGCCGGCGGTGCTCAAGGGCGGGCCGTTCGACCGGCGCAGCCGGGTGCCGCTGGCGCAGGCCTTCGATGTCGGCACAGGCGCGCCGCTGGTGGTGGTGGCCAACCACTTCAAGTCGAAAGGCTGCGGCGATGCCGCCGGCGCCGACGCCGACCAGGGCGACGGCCAGGCCTGCTGGAATGCCGCGCGCCTCGACTCCGCCCGGCGCCTCGATGCGTGGCTCAAGACCGATCCCACCGGTACCGGATCGCCGCTGCAGCTGGTGGTGGGCGACCTCAACGCGTACGCCCAGGAAGATCCGGTGCGTGCGCTGGTCGCAGCCGGCTGGATCGACGCGTTCGCCGCGGCCAGCGCCGACAGAAACACGCCCCGCTACAGCTTCGTCTACGACGGCCTGGCCGGGCGCCTGGACCACGCCCTGCTCAGCCCCGCCCTGGCCAGCAGGCTGCGCGGTGCGGCCGAGTGGCACAGCAACGCCGACGAACCCGACAGCGCGGGCTACGCCAAGGCCGGCGGCGAAGGCCCGTGGCGCAGCTCGGACCACGATCCGATGCTGCTCGGCTTCGACCTCTAGACTCCTGCGCACCTGCACCAAGCACCGAAGTGGCCGGCAGTATCATGGGCCGATGACCAATCCCGCTTTTCCGCACGCCTCCGGTCCGCTCATCCTGCAGGGTCCGCTGGGTCCGCTCGAAGCCGCCGTCGACCTGCCCGCCGAAGACACCGCGCGTCGTCCGCTGACCGTGGTCCTGTGCCATCCGCTCTCCACCGAGGGCGGCAGCATGCACAACAAGGTGGTGACCATGGCCGCGCGCGCGCTGCGCGACGTCGGCGCGGCCACGGTGCGCTTCAACTTCCGCGGCGTGGGCCAGTCGGCCGGCAGCTTCGAAGGTGGACCGGGCGAGCGCGAGGACCTCGCCGCGGTGACGGCCTGGGTGCGCGCCGAGCGACCCGATGACGCGCTGTGGCTGGCCGGTTTCAGTTTCGGGGCCTATGTCTCGCTCAGCGCAGCAGCGCGGCTGCATCCCGACGCGATGATCTCGATCGCGCCGCCGGCCGGGCGCTGGGACTTCGGGAGTATCGAGCTGCCCGACTGCCCGTGGCTGGTAATCCAGGGCGACGCCGACGAGGTGGTCGAGCCGCAGGCGGTCTACGACTGGCTCGACACCCTGCCGACCAGGCCTTCGCTGGTGCGCATGCACGGCACCACGCACTTCTTCCACCGCAAGCTGATCGACCTGCGCGGCGCGATCCAGCACGGAGTCAAAGCCTGGCTTCCGGCGGCATGAGCGACGGCAGCGGCAAGCCCGCGCCGCTTCCCTCGCAGGTCTACACGCAGGGCGCGCGCGAGGGGAAGTGGCAGGACGACCCGGCCCAGCATGCAGCGCTGGCCGAGCTCGACCGCATCCACCTCGGCCTGGTCGAGGCGCAGGACGAGGGCTGGCTGCACCGGCTCTCGTCGCTGTGGCGCACGCCCGAGCCGGTGGCCGGCCTGTACTACTGGGGCAGCGTGGGCCGCGGCAAGACCTTCCTGGTCGACCTGTTCTACGACAACCTGCCGCTGCAGATCGCTTCGACCGCAGGCCGCGCCGCAGGCCCCGGGCCGCAGAGCGTCCGGGGGGGAGAGCGCGGCAAGTACCGCACCCACTTCCACCGCTTCATGCGCGGCGTTCACGAGCACCTGCGCCAGCACGCCGGGCACAGCGATCCGCTGGCGCGCATTGCCCAGGAATGGAGCGACGAACTGCGGGTCCTGGTGCTGGACGAGTTCTTCGTCACCGACATCGGCGATGCCATGCTGCTGGCACGCTTGCTCGAGCAGTTGTTCGCCCAGGGCGTGACCCTGTTGACCACCTCCAACACCGCGCCGCCCCAGCTGTACGCCAATGGCTTGCAGCGCGAGAGCTTCCTCCCCGCCATCGCCCTGCTGCAGGCGCACTGCGTGGTGCTCGAGACGACGGGTCTCGAAGACTACCGGCTGCGCGCCTTGATCCGTTCACCGGTGTACCGCACCCCGCTCGATGCCGAAGCGGACGCATGGCTGACCAGTCGCTGGCAGGAGCTGAGTGGACTCCCTGCAAAGCCCGGCAATATTCAGATCGAGGGCCGCCGCATCCCCGTGCGCGGTCGCGGCAAGAGCATCGCCTGGTTCGATTTCGCGGCGCTGTGCGAAGGCCCGCGCAGCACAAGCGACTACATCGAGATCGCGCGCGAGTTCAATACGGTGCTGCTGGCCGGGATACCGGTGTTCGACCGCAACAACGAGGACGCCGCGCGACGCTTCGTGAACCTGGTCGACGAGTTCTACGACCGGCAGGTCAACCTGGTGTGCACCGCCGCCGCGCCACCGACCGCGCTGTATTCGGGCACCCGCCTCGAGGGCGCCTTCGAACGCGCCGCCTCGCGCCTGATCGAAATGCAGGGCGCCGACTACCTGGCCGCGCAGCACAAGGCGTGAGCGGAACTCCCTCAATGTGTGGATCCGGGCTCGCCCGGATGCTTTTACTCTTGAGGAAATCGAAAGCATCCGGGCAAGCTCGGATCTACGAGCTTTCCGTATCGTTCGCGGGCAAGCGCGCCCCTTCACGAGATCGAGGCGGGATCAAACGAAAAGGTGGCTCCAGCGCACCGCTCGCATCGAACGCTCGCGATGCGGTGCAGGCAGAGGCTGGGCCTCGGCGCGTCCTATGGAGCCTTGGGCTTCTTCGGCATGGGTATCGGCAGATCGCGCCCGGTGACGCGGATCAGCGCGGCCATGAACGCCGCGTCGTCCAGCTGGTCGTCGATCAGGAAACACGACTTCGCGCCGGGATACGGCGCGGCTTCCACCGGAGTGCCGAGCAGCACGCGGCCGGCGGCGGTTGGCTTCACGAACAGCTGGTTGTCGCAAACCAGCGCCACGACCTTGGGACCGACGTACAGCGCGTACTCCCCGAACATCCTGCGCGTCGACAACGCGGGGACGTCCGCCAGCGGCTCGCAGACAAAGGCGACGAAAGCGCGATCGGTGGCCATGGTTGCTGCCCTGGGTGCGTATCAGTGCTTATGGTCAGCCAGCATTGCCCGGAGCATCCCGGCGTAGTGATCGCGAGTAACAATATCCGGCATCGGCGGGGCGTGGGGGTACACAGCCAGCATGCCATCGCCGATCAGCCGCGGATGCACGTGGATGTGCAGGTGCGGCACTTCCTGGTGGCCCGCTTCGCCGATCGAATGCCACAGGCTCAAGCCCTGGTTGGGGAACGCCTGCCCCGCCGCACGCGCCACCCGCGAGACCATGGCCATCAGGGCCGCGCCGGTTGGCTCGTCGAGCTCGCGTAGATCGTTGAAGTGTCTGCGCGGGATGACCAGCGTGTGACCTGCGTTGAACTGACGCTGGTCGACGAAGGACATCGCGAGCTCGTTCTCGCACACGATGCTGGCGGGCTCGGTGCCTTCCACGATGCGGCAGAAGACGCAATTCTCAGTCATCGGCTTTGCCGGCAAGGATCTGCGTAATCAGGTTGAGAGGATCGACCGTATTGGCAAGCGTTGGATCACTTTCGTTCGTGCCGATACGGACCCCAAGCTCTTCAAGACCCCAGGCTTCGCTCACGGGCAGCCTCCCGCCGCTTGGACAACCGCAACACCCCATACACCAGCACCAGCGCCCCCAGCGCCACGCCGATCGCCACCCACTCCCTGGTGGTCAGAGTGGCCATGATCAGCAGCATCGCCACCAGGCCCAGCAGCGGGATCAGCGGGCCGACCGGCAGCACGAAGGGCGCGCCGCGCTCGCGCAGGTCGATGCTCTGCGCGCGCCAGGCAGCGAGGCTGACCAGTGCGTAGACCAGGACCACCGCGCCGCCGGAAATCAGCGCCAGCGCATCGAAGGTGCCGCCGAGCGCCAGGATCCAGGCCAGGCCGCCGTGGGTCACCAGTGCCAGCAGCGGGACGCGGTGGGTGGCGCTGACCTTGCCGAAGGCCAAGGGCAGGTAGCCGTCGCGGCCCAGTGCGAACAGCAGGCGCGAGGAGCCCAGCAGGTTGCCCAGCAGGAACCCGGCCATGGAGATGCACGCGGTCACCAGCAGCACGGTGCGTGCCGGCCCCCAGATCGCCGCGGCGGTGTCGGCAATGGGAACCCCGCTTTGCGCCAGCGCCGGGCCCATCACGCCTTGCCCGACGATCTGCAGGCCCATGTACAGCAGCACCACCAGCAAGATCGCGGCGAGGGTCGCGCGCGGCACGCTGCGCGAGGGATCGCGCAGCTCGCCCGAGGGCACCAGCGCGGTCTCCATGCCCGAGTAGGCGAACATCACCAGCACCATCGCCGTGCCCAATACCGTCCACGACGGCACCTCGTCCATGCCGAAGCTCAACGACGGCCAGTCGACGAAGAACAGGCCCACCACCACCAGCGCGAACAGCGGCGCCAGCTTCAGGGCGGCCAGCACGGTGATCGCACGCGCGCCCAGCTTCACCCCGAACGCGTTGAGCGCGAAGATCGACAGATACAGCAGGGTCAGCAGGCCAGCGCGCGGCAGCGCCTCGCCAAACCACGGCACCAGGTTGGCCATCTGCACCGAGAACGCGGCGGCCACGCCTGCGCTGGAGGCCACGTTGCCGATCCACATCAGCGCACCGGCGATGAAACCGGCAAACGAACCGAACACCGCCGTCAGATAAGTGTACGGGCCGCCGGTGGCGGCGGCGCGGCTGCCGATCGCCGAGAAGCACAGCGCGATCGGAATGATCGCCAGCGCGCCGGCGATCAGCGCCAGCGGCGCGGCAGCGCCCATCTGCGCCGACAGCGCGGCCGGCATGCGGAAGATCCCGCCGCCGACGATGATGTTGATCACCGCCGCGGTCAGCGCGAACGATCCCACGGCGCGGATCAGTGCGGCGTCGCCGATCAGCCGCTTTCCACGCATCGGATCAGGAGAGGAGTCCATCGGCATCCTTCAGACAGGCCGCGAAGCGTCGCATGGCCGACATGCGAATGCGAGAGATGGCCGGTGGGTCCGGACGGCTTCCAGCAGCTCTCCAAGGTGGGAGCGGTTTCACGAAGGAGCAGATCTGCAGCGACCAGGGTCCCGGTAGGAACGGCTTCCAGCCGCGAGCTCTTGCTGTCCTGCAGCTGGCAGCTGGAAGCCGGCTCCCACCGGAGGCTGGTGGACTTCCACAAGAGCGAGAGCTCGCGGCTGGAAGCCGCTCCCACTGGGAGCCGCTGCCACGGCATGCGCCTGCTATGGCTGCGGGTTAGCATTGCGACTTCACCGTGCTCGAGTACAGCCAATGAAACTTGTCCCGCTGTTGCTGGCATCGTCGCTGCTGCTCGCCCTGCCCGCCCACGCACAGGATGCCGCACCCGCGCAGCGCCCCGAAGTCACCGCCGCGGCCAAAGCGCTGCAGTCGAAGGTCGTGGCCTGGCGCCGCGACCTGCACCAGCATCCGGAGCTGGGCAATCGCGAGACCCGCACCGCGGCCAAGATCGCCGAGCACCTGCGCGGCCTCGGCCTGGAAGTGAAGACCGGCATCGCCCACACCGGCGTCACCGCGGTGCTCAAGGGCGGCAAGCCGGGTCCGCGCCTCGCGCTGCGCGCCGACATGGACGCGCTGCCGGTCACCGAGCGCGTCGACCTGCCGTTCGCTTCCAAGGCGACGGTCGAGTTCCGCGGCGAAAAGGTCGGGGTGATGCACGCCTGCGGCCACGATGCCCACGTCGGCATCCTGATGGGCATCGCCGAAGCGCTGGTGGCGATGCGCGCCGAACTGCCCGGCGAGGTGCTGTTCGTGTTCCAGCCGGCCGAGGAGGGACCGCCCGAAGGCGAGGACGGTGGCGCCTCGATGATGCTCAAGGAAGGGGTGTTCGACGACTTCAAGCCCGACGCGGCGTTCGGCCTGCACGTGTTCTCCGACTTCAACGTCGGCACCATCGGCGTGCGCCAGGGCCCGCTGATGGCGGCTGCGGACAGCTTCAGCATCAAGGTCATGGGCCGCCAGACCCACGGCTCGCGCCCCTGGAGCGGGGTCGATCCGATCGTGGCCGCGGCCGATCTCATCGGCACCGCACAGACCATCGTCAGTCGCCGCACCGACCTGGCCAAACTGCCGGCGGTGGTGAGCTTCGGCGCGATCAAGGGCGGGATCCGCTCCAACATCATTCCCGACGAGGTGGAGATGATCGGCACCATCCGCACCTTCGATGCGGACATGCGCGCGAAGATCTTCGCCGACCTGAGGAACGTATCCGAGCACGTCGTCGCCGCGCACGGCGCGCGGGTCGATGCGCAGGTACCCGGTTCGGTAAGCGTTCCGGTGACCTTCAACAACCCGGAACTCACCGCGCGCATGTTGCCGAGTCTGCAGGCGGTCGTCGGCACTGCGGGCGTGATCGAGTCGCCGCTGCAGATGGCCGCCGAGGACTTCTCCTACTTCGCCAACCAGGTGCCGTCGATGTACTTCTTCGTCGGCTCCACGCCCAAGGGTCAGGACCCGGCCACGGCGCCCGGCAACCACTCGCCGGAGTTCTTCCTGGACGAGGGCGCGCTGGACGTCGGCTTCCGCGCGTTGATGCAGGTGACGCTGGACTACCTGCGCGGCGGCGCGAAGGGCTGAGTCGTTCGCTTCGTGCCGCTGCGGCAACAGCGGCAGCGGCAGCGGCAGCGGCAGCGGCTAAAATACGGGCATGCACACGCCCCAGGATTCCAGTCTCGGCCGCGACGTCACCTACCCGTCGCGGTATGACGCCGGGCTGCTGTTCCCCATTCCGCGCGGCGCCGGCCGCGCGTCCCTGGGCATCGACGAAGCCGCGCTCCCGTTCATCGGCCACGACCGCTGGCACGCCTACGAACTGGGCTGGCTGGACCTGCGCGGCAAGCCCTGCGTCGGCACCGCCACGCTGCAGGTGCCGTGCACGTCGCCCAACCTGATCGAATCCAAGTCGCTGAAGCTGTACCTCAACTCGTTGAACGCCGAGCGCTTCGAGAATGCGCAGGCGGTGCGCCAGCGAATCGCCGTCGATCTTTCCACCTGCGCCGGCGCTTCAGTCGATGTCGTCCTCGACCTGCCGCCCATGCAGCCTTACGACGCGAGGTTGGAATGCATCGATGCACTGGACCTGGACATCGACTGCTATGGCCCGCCCGATGCCGGTTTCCTGCACGCCGATGCCACCGACGCGGCCGAGGAAATCCTGACCTCGCACCTGCTGAAGTCGAACTGCCCGGTGACCAATCAACCCGACTGGGCCACGCTGCTCATTGCCTACTGCGGCCCGCGCATCGAACGCGAGGGGCTGCTCCGCTACGTGGCCAGCTTCCGCGACCACGCCGACTTCCATGAACAGTGCGTGGAAAGGATCTACCAGGACCTGCAGGCGCGGTGCACGCCGCAGTGGCTGTCGGTGGAAGCACGCTACACGCGGCGTGGCGGGCTGGACATCAACCCGTGGCGCGCCAGCCACGGCAGTTCCCCCTTGCCACCACGGCGCGAGCTGCGCCAGTAAACCCGATGGCAGGTTTGACCCTTAACGGCTACGGCATGCTGCGTTAACACCCCGGCAGCGTAGATTCGTGTCACCCAGCGTTGTGCGGGTAGTGGAGCCTTCTTCATGATCAGGGACAAGAAGCCAGACTTCTCCGGCGTCACCTCCCGGGTGGACACCAGCGCCGACACCGTAGGTCGGAGCACCTACACGGCCCAGAGAGGCGACACTCCGTCGGCCATCGCCAAGCAGCACTATGGCGAAGCGAAAGCGCGGGATATCTTGTTCGCCGCCAATCGCGACGTCCTTGATGATCCAGACCGGGTCCAGCCGGGCCAAACAGTCAGGATTCCGCCCTACGCACGCCGCTGATCGGCACTTTCATCCCCTCCCTCACAACAGGATCCGCCTATGAACGACCATCGCACCACGCTCGCCATCGCCATCGCCGTGATCGGTACCGTCGGCTTGGCCGGCTGCAACCGCAACAATGAGGCCCCGGTGGTCGACCAGGCACCTGCGCCGATGGTGTCGCCATCACGTTCTCCCGCCCTGGAGCCTGCGGTGGCTGTCCCGTCGGTGCAGGTCAGCAGCGTCACGGTAGGCAGCAGCGCAGCAGCGGACAAGTCGGTCGCCGCGCAGTCCACCCTGGGCACGCGGGACAAGATGATCGTATCGGTGCAGACAGAAGGCAGCGCCAACGGCGCCGAAGTCGGCGCACGACTGACCAACCAGGACGGACAGATGGTGGACTACAGGACCGTCATCCTGAACACCAGCGGCGCTGAGACCACCAACATCGAGTTCAGCAACACCGAGGCATGGCCGGCCGGCACCTACACCATGCAGGTCACGGTCGATGGCCAGCCTGCCGGCATGGCGCAGCAGGTCCAGGTGCAATAACCCTCTCTCTCTCACTCTCTCCCAAGGGTGGGAATGCTTGGGCGCGGACTCCCCTCCGCGCCCATTTTTTTTGCCTGCCGATCCGGTGTCGCTTTGCCCCCTGCGGCGTGACCGGCGACAATGGGGAGCGCAATCCATTCCGCCGAGCGCCCCCGCGCGCCGGCGCGCCCCGTTCCACCTCCAGGAGCACGTCATGGCAGAACCCGTCCTCACCCCGCCCGCCGGTGGCGAGAAGATCACCATTTCCGGGGGCAAGCTCAGCGTGCCCAACCACCCGATCATTCCGTTCATCGAAGGCGACGGCACTGGCCCCGACATCTGGCGCGCCGCGGTGCGCGTGCTCGACGCGGCGGTGGCCAAGGCCTACGGCGGACAGAAGAAAATCCACTGGCTGGAAGTGTTCGCCGGCGAGAAAGCCAACAACAACTACGGCACCTGGTTGCCTGAGTCCACCGTGCAGGCGTGCCGCGACTACCTGGTGTCGATCAAGGGCCCGCTGACCACGCCGGTCGGCGGCGGCATCCGTTCGCTCAACGTGGCCCTGCGCCAGATGCTGGACCTGTACGTGTGCCTGCGTCCGGTGCGCTGGTTCGAAGGCGTGCCCTCGCCGGTGAAGCGTCCGGGTGACGTGGACATGGTGATCTTCCGCGAGAACACCGAGGACATCTACGCCGGCATCGAGTGGGCCGGCGGCAGCGCCGAGTCGCAGAAGGTGCTGGATTTCCTGGAGAAGGAATTCCCCCAGCCGTTCGGCAAGATCCGCTTCGGCACCCAGGCCAAGGTCGACGAGTGGCAGAAGGCCCTCGAAGGCGTTGGCGGACCAAAGCGCGAGATGACGGTGGAAGTCGGCCTGGGCATCAAGCCGGTCAGCCGACTGGGCACCGAGCGCCTGGTGCATAGCGCGATTTCCTACGCGATCGAGAACCAGCGCAAGTCGGTGACCCTGGTGCACAAGGGCAACATCATGAAGTACACCGAAGGTGGCTTCCGCGACTGGGGCTACCAGGTGGCGCGCGATTTCTACGGTGCGGTCGAACTCGATGGCGGCCCGTGGATGGTGATTCCTGAAGGCAAGCCGGGTGCCGGCCTGATCATCAAGGACGCGATCGCCGACGCCTTCCTGCAGCAGATCCTGCTGCGCCCGAAGGAGTACGACGTTTCGGCCACGCTGAACTTGAACGGCGATTACCTGAGTGATGCCCTCGCGGCACAGGTCGGCGGCATCGGCATCGCGCCCGGCGCAAACATCAACTACGTCACCGGCCACGCCGTGTTCGAAGCCACCCACGGCACCGCGCCCAAGTACGCCGACCTGGACAAGGTCAACCCGGGCTCGGTGATCCTGTCGGGCGAAATGATGCTGCGCTACATGGGCTGGACCGAAGCGGCCGACGCAATCATCGAGGGCGTCAACAAGGCCATCGCCAGCAAGCGCGTCACCTACGACTTCGCCCGCCAGATGGAAGGCGCCACCGAAGTGAAGTGCAGCGAGTTCGCCGACGAGATCATCAAGCAGATCGGTTGAGTCGAAGCGGCAGTAGCGTTTGAGGAAGCCCGGCCAGTCCGGGCTTTTTCTTGCCGCTGTCCCTGGAGAGGCGCCAGCGGAAAATGGCGGGCTGAAGCCTGCAGCCTAGGTCGCGCCTCACCGGTGGGCAGGAAGGGCACTCCAGCCCATACCCGTATTACGATGGCGCATGCAGCCCGCCGACATCTACGCCGCCGTGATCCGCGATGCGTTCGAGGACTACCACGCGCGTTTTGCGGACGTGACACGTCGCGCCAAGCGCCGCTTCGAAACGCGCGACTGGGCGGCGGCGCGGG
>JBDNHW010000158.1:0-4604 GCA_041688625.1 Pseudoxanthomonas sp. | reverse complement strand
TGCACGGTGTCGCCCGCCACGTTGGACGTCGCCAGGCGTCCGGCCGACCCATAGGCCTCGATGCGCTGGTCGTAGCCGTAGCCGCTGCGGCGCGTGTTGGAGATCACGCACAACCGGCCGCTGGCGGTACGCAAGACCGTTCGCGCGGTGTCCACGTCGCCCTGGCGCCCGATCTCCGGGTCCACCAGGCATGTGGCCGCGGTGTACACCTGGCAGGGTTCTTCCTGCAGCAGCCAACGGGCCAGGTCCAGGTCGTGGATAGTGAAGTCCTTGAACAGGCCTCCGCTGGTGGGGATGAAGCCGGGTGGCGGCGCAGCCGGGTCATGGTTGACCAGGTGCAGCGTTTCCAGACGACCAATGGCGCCCGCATCCAGCTTGCGCTTGAGGGCCAGGAAGTGCGGATCGAAACGGCGGTTGAAGCCCAGCAGGAATCGACTGCCCGCGAAATGGGGTGCAGCCTGGCGAGCCTTGTCCAGGTCCAGGTCGATGGGCTTCTCGCAGAACACCGCCTTGCCCGCGGCCACCGCGGCGCTGGCGTGGTCCAGGTGCTGGTAGGTGGAACTGCAAACCAGGACGCCGCCCACCGCGGGATCTGCCAGTGCCTGCTGCAGCGTGGCCACCTGCGCGCCAAGCCGCCCGGCCAGCGTCGCAGCCGCGTCCTGCCTGGGATCGACCACGTAGCGGACCCGCAGGCCGGGGTGGCGGGCGGCGTTCGGGCCATGCACCTGGCCCATGCGGCCTGCACCGATCAGGGCGAGCTCGATTCGTTCCACAATGGGCTCCGGCGCGGGCATTCCAGAAGTGGAATGCATTTTCATTCCAGTAGTGTAATAGAATTTCCAGATTGTGAATGACCTTTGAGCGGACCTGGCCGAGGCGGCGGGGACGGGGCATTCCCAGGAGCAATCGCATGACCGAGACGGACCCCACCCCCACCCCCACCACCGCCGACGAGCTGCGCGCCGCAATCCTGTCGCGCTATGAATCGCTCAGCAAGCGCCTGCAGCAGATCGCCCGCTACGTGCTGGACGAGCCCAACGCGGTTGCGCTGGAGACCCTGGCGGTGCTCTCCGAGCGCATGGGAGTACAGCCCTCGGCCATCGTGCGCTTCGCCAAGTCGTTCGGATTCGACGGCGCCACCCAGATGCAGCGCCTGTTTCGCGACGGGTTGCTTTCGGGCAACGCCAGCCTGGGCTACAGCGAGCGCGTTCGCGTATTCGCGCAGAGCGTGGACGGCAAGGTGGTCGGCGACCCGGGCCAGGTGCTGGCTGAGTTCGTCGAGGGCAACGTGCTGGCCCTGCAGAACCTGGGCAGCATGACCGGGCGGGCGGACATGGCCGCAGCGGTGCGCATGATCGCTGAAGCGGAGACGGTGTACGTGGCCGGGTTCCGGCGGTCGTTCCCGGTAGCCGCCTACCTGGCCTACTCGCTGCACCAGGTGGACAAGAAAACCGTGTTCATCGACAGCCTGGGCGGGATGTCCCGTCAGCAGGTGCATGCGATATCGCGCAACGACCTGTTGATTGCGGTCAGCTACCACCCTTATGCCGAAGAGGCAGTGCACCTGATCGATGCGGCGGTCGACCGCAACTGCAAGGTGCTTTCGATCAGCGACAGCCTGGTCAGCCCGGTGGCCAAGCCGGCCACCCTTGTGCTGCAGGTGCGCGAGGCGGAGATCCGCAAGTTCCGTTCCCTGTCGGCCTCCATGTGCTTGGCCCAGGCTCTGGTCATCTCCTATGCCTTTGCCGCCAGCCAGACACGCCGAAACCCGTCCCGGCTGGGGCCGTCGCGCACCCAGAAAATGAAATAAACGTTGCTTTATGAGATTAATTGGAATATATTTTACATAAGCCCGGGCGGTGGTCGCCCGCGCCGGCGACCGGGGCCCTGTGCATGGCGACAACGCAACACCCACTGGACCTGATCACCATCGGGCGTTCCTGCGTCGACCTGTACGGCGAGCAGCTGGGCGGTCGCCTCGAGGACATGGTCTCGTTCGCCAAGTACATCGGCGGCAGTCCCACCAACACGGCCGTGGGTTCCGCCCGCCTTGGGCTGCGCGCGGCGTTGTTGACCCGGGTTGGCGCAGACCATTTCGGCCGCTTCATCCGCGAGCAGCTGCAGCGCGAGGGCGTGATCACCGACGCCGTGCTCACCGATCCGCAACGCCTGACTGCGCTGGTTTTCCTAGGCATCCGGGATCCGGACACCTTTCCTTTGATCTTCTATCGGGAGAATTGCGCCGACATGGCGCTGCAGGCCTCCGATGTGGATCCCGAGTTGGTGGCCGGTGCGCGCGCGGTGCTGGTCAACGGCACCCACCTGTCGCAGCCCAATGTATTCGAAGCCTCGCTGCGCGCCTGCGAACTGGCCCGCGCCGCGGGCGGCAAAGTCGTGTTCGACATCGACTACCGGCCTGTGCTGTGGGGCCTGACCGGCCGCGATGCGGGCGAGAACCGCTATGTCGGCGATGCCGCGGTGACGGCGCGCCTGCAGCAGGTGTTGTCGCTGTGCGACCTGGTGGTCGGCACCGAGGAGGAGATCCACATCCTGGGTGGTACCACCGATACGTTGGCAGCGCTGCGGGTGATCCGTGGCCTGACCGGCGCTTTGCTGGTATGCAAGCGTGGCGCACTGGGATGCGCGGCGTTCCCGGGCGCGATCCCCGAAAGCCTGGACCAGGGCGTGGTTGGCCGCGGGTTCCAGGTCGAGGTGTTCAACGTGCTGGGTGCCGGCGATGCGTTCATGGCCGGCTTCCTGCGCGGCTGGCTGCGGGACGCGCCGCTGGAGACCTGCTGCGAGTATGCCAACGCCTGTGGCGCGATCGTGGTATCGCGCCATGGCTGCTCTCCAGCCATGCCCACCTGGGACGAACTGCAGCTGTTCCTGGGCTCGCAGCAGCGGGCGTTCCGCCTGCGCGACGATGCCGCGCTGGAACAGGAACACTGGGCGACCAATCGCGTCGGCCACTGGGACGAGCTGACCGTGCTGGCGATGGACCATCGCAGCCAGTTCGAGGTGCTGTGCGAGGAAGCCGGTGCCGATCCGGCCCGGATCGAGGCATTCAAGGCGCTGGCGTTGAAGGCGGTGGATCGCCTGGCCGCAGGCGACCCCCGTTACGGCGTGCTGCTGGACGGGCGCTACGGCATGCGCGGGTTGGAAGCCGCGGCCGACACGCCGTACTGGATCGGGCGGCCGATTGAACTGCCTGGCTCGTGCCCGCTCGAATTCGAGAGTTCAGCCGACGTGGCAACCGAGCTTGCCACCTGGCCCTGCAACCACGTGGTCAAGTGCCTGGCCTTCTATCATCCCGATGACGCACCGGAACTTCGCGAGCGCCAGGAGCGACAGTTGCTGCGCCTGCAGGATGCCGCGCGCAAGACGCGCCACGAGCTGCTGGTGGAAATCATCGCCTCGCGCAACGGCGCCATCGATTCCACCACCGTGGCGCGCGCCATCCAGCGCCTGTACGAACTGGGCATGAGGCCGGACTGGTGGAAGCTGGAGCCGTCCGACAACGCGCAGGCCTGGCGCAACATCGAGGACACCATCGTGCGCAACGATCCGCGCTGCCGCGGGGTGCTGCTGCTGGGACTTTCGGCACCGGAGCAGGACCTGATCGCCAGTTTCCAGGTCGCGGCACTGAATCCGATCGTCAAGGGCTTCGCGGTGGGCCGGACCATCTTCGCCGACGCCGCGCTGCAGTGGCTGTCGGGGCGCATGGACGACGAGGCCGCCATCGCCGACCTGTGCCGGCGTTTCGAGGTTCTGGTGCAGGCCTGGCGCACGGCGCGCCCCGGTGGGCTGCCACTCAAGGCATCGGCCTGATGGCCAGCGTGCGCCTGACCGCCGCGCAGGCTGCCATCCGCTGGCTCAGCGTGCAGCGGGTGCGTGTGGATGGTGTGGAAGTGCCCTATTTCGCCGGCGCCTGGGCGATCTTCGGACACGCCAACGTCGCCGCGATGGGTGAGGCCCTGCATGCCGCACGCGAAGTGTTGCCCACCTGGCGCGCGCACAACGAGCAGGGCATGGCCCACGCCGCGATCGCCTACGCCAAGCAGATGCAGCGCCGACGCGCGATGTTGTGCACCACCTCGATCGGCCCTGGCGCCACCAACCTGGTGACCGCCGCAGCGCTGGCCCATGTCAACCGTTTGCCCGTGCTGTTCCTGCCCGGCGACGTGTATGCCAGCCGGCGACCGGACCCCGTTCTGCAGCAGGTGGAAGACTTCGCGGATGCCAGCATCACGGCCAACGACTGCCTGCGCCCGGTGTCGCGCTACTTCGACCGCATCATGCGTCCGGATCAGCTGATCCAGTCGTTGCCGGCGGCACTGGCAGTGATGCTGGACCCCGCCACCTGCGGACCAGCCACGTTGGCGATGTGCCAGGACGTGCAGGCCGAGGCCTTCGACTTCCCCCAGGACTTCTTCGCACCCTATGTGAGGGAACCACGCCGGCCTGCGCCGGATCCAGACGACGTCGACGTGCTGGCTCGGGCCCTGCGCGGCGCCGCGCGCCCCCTGCTCATCGTCGGGGGGGGCGTGCGCTACAGCGAAGCCGGGGACACACTGTCAGCGCTCGCCACGTCCACCGGCTTGTGC
>JBDNHW010000157.1:0-9067 GCA_041688625.1 Pseudoxanthomonas sp. | reverse complement strand
GCCAGAGCCAGAGCCAGAGCCAGAGCCAGAGCCAGAGCACCCCTCCCCAACCCTCCCCTTCGCTCCGCGAAAGGGAGGAGGCGAAAGCCGAAGCCGAAGCTGAAGCTGAAGCTGAAGCTGAAGCTGAAGCTGAAGCTGAAGCTGAAGCTGAAGCTGAAGCTGAAGCTGAAGCCGAATTGCAAGCCGAATTGCAAGCCGAATTGCAAGCCGAATTGCAAGCCGAACCCGAAGCCGATGCCGCGGTCACTTCGACGCCGGACACGGTGCTGGCGATCCTCAGCGCCGACTGCCTGCCGGTGGTGCTGGCGGCCGCGGACGGAAACGAAGTCGCCGCCGTCCACGCGGGCTGGCGCGGGCTGGCCGACGGGGTGATCGAATCCACGGTGCGGGCGATGCACACGCCCGCCCGTAAGCTGGTGGCATGGCTGGGTCCGGCCGCGGGGCCGCACGCCTACGAAGTCGGACAGGACGTGTTCGACGCGTTCGTGTCGCGGGACAAGGACGCCGCTTTCGCTTTTTTCGCCACGCGTCCCGGCCACTGGCACGTAGACCTCTATGCGCTGGCACGCATGCGCCTGCGCGCCGCGGGCGTCGGCCACGTCCATGGCGGCGGCCTGTGCACCATTTCAGATCCACAGCGATTCTTTTCGCACCGCCGCGACGCCCGCACCGGCCGCATGGCGACGCTGGTGTGGATGAGCCCGTAGGAGCGCCGCATGGGCGCGAGCTCTCGATGTCGACACTCATCCGCGCGAAACGCTCGCGCCCATGGGGCGCTCCTACAAGGGAGCAGAGCCCGCGACCAATGCATCAGAGCCCGCGACCAATGCATCAGAGCCCGCGACCAATGCATCAGAGCGCGCGACGCTTTGTATCCTTCAGCGCACTGACATTTCCCTGATTCTGGAGCCCGCGCGTGCCCATTCGATCCGCTTCACCGGCACGCCGCTGGATCGTCCCCGGCGACATCAACGGCTTCTTTGGCCTCGTGGTCGACAACCTGTCGATCCTGGGCTTCATCGCGGTGGCGCTGATCGGCATCTTCGGGTTTCCGGCCGACGTGGTGTTCGAGCGCATGTTTCCCGGGACGGCGCTTGGGGTACTGGTGGGCAACCTGATCTACACCTGGATGGCGCGGCGAATGGCGGCGAAGTCGGGGCGCGAAGACGTGACGGCGATGCCGCTGGGGCTGGATGCACCGACCAGCATCGGCATGGCGCTGCTGGTGCTGGGCCCGGCGTTCATCGGCTTCAAGCAGTCGGGGATGGAGCCGCAGGCAGCCGCCATCGCGACCTGGCAGCTGGGCATGGCCTCGCTGGTGGTGATGGGCCTGCTCAAGCTGGTCTTGTCGTTTTTCGGCGAGGCGGTGACGCGTGCCGTGCCGCGCGCGGGGTTGCTGGGATCGATCGCCGGCATCGCCCTGGTGTTGATGGGTTTCCTGCCGCTGCTCGAAGCGCTGCGTTCACCGGTGGTCGGTTTTGTCACCCTGGGCCTGCTGCTTTACGTGCTGATCGCCAAGGGCCGGCTGCCGGTGAAGCTGCCGGGCGTGCTGGTGGCGTTCCTGGTCGGCACGATCCTGTATTACGCGCTGGGGCTTGCAGGCTTGGGCGCTCCCGGTTTCGCGCTGCCGCAGGCGCTGCCGCTGGCGCTGGTGATCCCGTGGCCGACGCTGGGTTTCCTGCAAGGCCTACCGGCCACCGTGCCGTACCTGCCGCTGCTGCTGCCGTTCGGGCTGCTGGTGGTGGTGGGCGGGATCAACGTGAGTGAAAGCGCGCGCGCCGCCGGCGACGACTACCGCACGCGGGACGTACTGCTGGTCGAAGCGGTGTCCACGCTGGTGGCCGGCGTGTGCGGCGGCGTGGCGCAGACCACGCCGTACATCGGGCAGCCGGCGTACAAGCACATGGGCGCGCGCAGCGGCTACACGCTGTTGACCGGACTGTTCGTCGGCATCGGCGGCATGCTCGGCGTCATCTCCGGCCTGGTGCAGTGGCTGCCGCTCGCGGTGTTGGCGCCGATCATCGTGTACGTGGCCATCGACATCACCGTGCAGGCGTTCCAGGCCACCCCGAAACAGCACCAGGCGGCGATGGTGCTGGGATTCCTGCCGTCGGTGGCGTACCTGCTGTCGATCAAGGCCTCCAATCCGGCGTGGATCGCGCCGGAGCGTTTCGCCGAACTGATGACCACCATCGAAGGTGGTGGGCTGCCGGAGATGGCGGTGATCGTGACCCTGGGCAATGGCTTCATCATCACCGCGATGATCTGGATCACCGCGGTGGTGTGCATGATCGAGGCGCGCCTGCTGCGCGCGGCGGGCGTGCTGCTGGTGGGCGCGGCGCTGAGCCTGTTCGGCGTGATCCACTCGGTGGTGCCCAGCGGCGGCGTGTATTGGCCGTGGATGCTGGAAGGGCTGGCGCGAACCATCAGCTGGCAGTTCAGCGGCGCGTACGTGGCGCTGGCGGTGGTGATGGGCCTGCTGTCGCTGCAGAAGCCCGCTCCTGCGCAGGAGCGGGCCTCGCCGCCAGGCTCCCAGTAGATCCGGGCTTGCCCGGATGTTTTTTGTAGATCCGAGCTTGCTCGGATGTTTTTGTCCTTGGCTTCGTAGATCCGGGCTTGCCCGGATGTTTTCGTCCTTGGCCTCGCAGATCCGGGCTTGCCCGGATGTTTTTCGCATTGGAACCAGAGCATCCGAGCAAGCTCGGATGTACGACCGGAGGAAGTCCCCTCTTGGGACGACCGAAGGAAGTCCCCTCTTGGGACGACCGAAGGAAGTCCCCTCTTGGGACGACCGAAGGAAGCAGCTGCGGCAGGCACCTGTCCGGCATGACTGACGGCATTGGCAGTGAGACTCCTGTGCCGCTAGGCTCGACAGCCACGCCATTTGCAGGATCTGCCATGCGCCTGATGTTGTTCTTGCACCTCGCGCTTTTCACGGCTTTGCTTGCGTCGGACGCCTGCGCGCAGGCCCTTCCGGAAGTGCGCGCGCTGCTCGAAGCGCGCAGCCCGGCCGCGCCCGCCGCCGCCGAGGCACTGGCCAAGCGCACGCCCGACGATGCCGACGCCTGGGTCGCCGTGACCCGCGCGCGGCTGCAGGCGAGGCAGCCGGCCAAGGCCATCGAAGCGGCCGAAAAAGCCACACGGCTGGGGCCGAAGAACGCGCAGGCCTTCTACTGGCTCGGCAACGCCTACGGCAACCGGATCGGCGAGGTGAACATGCTGTCGAAGATGGGCCTGGCGCCCAAGCTGCGCGACGCTTTCGAAAAAGCCGTGGCGCTCGATCCGGCACTGCTCGACGCGCGCTCTTCGCTGGTGGAGTTCTACCTGCAGGCTCCGGCGGTCGTCGGCGGCGGCGTGGACAAGGCCAAGGCACAGGCCGCGGCCATCGGGCGCTACGATCGGTTCAAGGGACTGCTGGCAGAGGCACGCATTGCCGGCCATGAGAAGAACACCGCGAAGGCGCTCAAGCTGTACGAAAGTGCCCGCGCCCTGAAGCCTCGCGACCCGCAGGCGCGGATGCTGGTGCTGAGCGCGTATCAACAAGCGGAGCACTGGCGCGACGCCTACGAAACCGCCAGTCGCTGGGCCATCGATGAGCCCGCAAATCCGAAGCCGCGTTACCAGCTCGGTCGGATCGCTGCGGTGAGCGGCCAATACCTGTCCGAAGGCGAGGTTGCGCTGCGCAAGTATCTGCAGCTGGCGCGCAAGTCTGATGACCCGGAGCCCAAGCACGCCCGCTATCGACTGGGCCAGGTACTGGCGCACGCCGGACGCAAGGACGAGGCGCGGGTTGAACTGCAGGCGGCATTGAAGCTGGACCCCAGGTTTGCCGAGGCGCGCGAGGCGCTGGCGAAGCTCTGAGGGGATTCCGAGGCCCAAGCGCCACCCGTGTAGGAGCGGGCCCTGCCCGCGATCTGAGGCCGAAACGCCGACCGATGTAGGAGCGGGCCCTGCCCGCGATCGCTTTTGTTCCAAGATCTTTGACGAGGTTTTTTTCAAGGGCATTCGCGGGCAGGGCCCGCTCCTACAGAAGACCAGGAGCCTGTTCGCGGGCAGGGCCCGCTCCTACAGAAGATCAGGAGCCTGTTCGCGGGCAGGGCCCGCTCCTACAGAAGACCAGGAGCCTGTTCGCGGGCAGGGCCCGCTTCTACAGAAGAGCAGGAGGCATTCGCGGGCAGGGCCCGCTCCTGCAGAAGGTCAGGAAGCATTCGCGGGCAGGGCCCGCTCCTGCACGGACGGCAGGGTTGAATCACCCCGCCGCGCCCGCATCTGGAATGCAGTGCCGGCGCATGCCGGCCCCTGTTTTCCAGAGGTAACCCGCATGCGGATGGACAAGCTCACCTCGCGCTTCCAGCAGGCCCTGGCCGATGCGCAATCGCTGGCCGTGGGCCGCGACCACAACCTGATCGAACCGGTCCACGTGCTGGTCGCGCTGCTCGACCAGCAGGGAGGCAGCACGCGACCTCTGCTGGCCCAGGCCGGCGTCAACGTGCCGGTGCTGCGCGCGCGCCTGGTCGAGGCGATGGACAAGCTGCCCAAGGTCAGCGGCCAGGAAGGCAATCTTTCGATCGGCAACGATCTGACGCGCTTGCTCAACCTGACCGACAAACTCGCGCAGCAGCATGGCGATGCATTCATCGCCAGCGAGTGGTTCGTGCTGGCCGCGGCCGACGACAAGGGTGCACTGGGCATGGCACTGCGCGCAGCCAGCGCGGACAAGCAGCGCATCGAATCGGCAATCGAAAAAATCCGCGGCGGCGAAAGCGTGCAGACCGAGAACGCGGAGGAGCAGCGCCAGGCGCTGGAGAAATACACCATCGACCTGACCGAGCGCGCCGAGAGCGGCAAGCTGGATCCGGTGATCGGACGCGACGAGGAAATCCGCCGCACCATCCAGGTCCTGCAGCGCCGCACCAAGAACAACCCGGTGCTGATCGGTGAACCCGGCGTGGGCAAGACCGCGATCGTCGAAGGCCTGGCCCAGCGCATCATCAACGGCGAAGTGCCCGAAGGGCTGAAGGGCCGCCGCGTACTGTCGCTGGACATGGGCGCGCTGATCGCAGGCGCCAAGTTCCGCGGCGAATTCGAGGAGCGTCTGAAGGCCGTGTTGAGCGACCTGGCCAAGCAGGAAGGCAACGTCATCCTGTTCATCGACGAACTGCACACCATGGTCGGCGCGGGCAAGGCCGAAGGCTCGATGGACGCCGGCAACATGCTCAAGCCGGCCTTGGCCCGCGGCGAGCTGCACTGCATCGGCGCCACCACGCTGGACGAGTACCGCAAGTACGTGGAAAAGGACGCCGCGCTCGAGCGCCGCTTCCAGAAGGTGTTGGTGGGCGAGCCGACGGTGGAGGACACCATCGCCATCCTGCGCGGGCTGAAGGAACGCTACGCGGTGCACCACGGTGTGGAAATCACCGACCCGGCGATCGTCGCGGCGGCCACGCTGTCGAACCGCTATATCGCCGACCGCCAGCTGCCGGACAAGGCCATCGACCTGATGGACGAGGCGGCGTCGCGCATCCGTATGGAGATCGACTCCAAGCCCGAGGAGCTGGACCGCAAGGAACGCCGCCTGATCCAGCTCAAGATCCAGCGCGAGATGCTGAAGAAAGAGAAGGACGCGGAGTCGAAGAAGCGCCTGGCCGACCTCGAAGCCGACATCGACACGCTGGAGCGCGAGTTCTGCGACCTCAACGAAATCTGGAAATCGGAGAAGGCCGCGCTGCAGGGTTCCACCAGGATCAAGGAGCAGATCGCGCAGGCGAATCTTGAAATGGAGACCGCGCAGCGCCACCAGGACTACGCGCGCATGAGCGAGATCCAGTACGGGGTGCTGCCTGAGCTGGAAAAACAGCTGCAGGACGCGCAGGAAGTGGATCGCAAGGACTTCAGGCTGGTGCAGGATCGCGTCACCGCCGAGGAGATTGCCGAAGTGGTGTCGCGCTGGACCGGCATCCCGGTGAGCAAGATGCTGGAGGGCGAGCGCGAGAAGCTGCTGAAGATGGAAGACCAGCTGCACCAGCGCGTGGTCGGGCAGGAGGAGGCGATCAAGGTGGTGTCGGACGCGGTGCGTCGCACGCGCGCGGGCCTGTCCGATCCGAATCGCCCGAGCGGCTCGTTCCTGTTCCTGGGCCCGACCGGCGTGGGCAAGACCGAGCTGTGCAAGGCGCTGGCCGAGTTCCTGTTCGACAGCAGCGACGCGATGATCCGCATCGACATGAGCGAGTTCATGGAGAAGCATTCGGTGGCGCGGCTGATCGGCGCACCGCCGGGCTACGTCGGCTACGAAGAGGGTGGCTACCTGACCGAGGCGGTGCGGCGGCGCCCGTACTCGCTGATCCTGCTCGACGAGGTGGAGAAGGCGCATCAGGACGTGTTCAACATCCTGCTGCAGGTGCTCGACGACGGTCGCCTGACCGACGGCCAGGGCCGCACCGTGGACTTCCGCAATACGGTGATCGTGATGACCTCGAATCTCGGCTCGCAGATGATCCAGGACATGGCCGACGATGGCGATTCCGCTCGCGAAGCGGCCGAAGCCTACACGCAGATGAAGGCGGCGGTGATGGGCGTGGTGCAGGCGCACTTCCGCCCCGAGTTCATCAACCGGCTGGACGACATCGTGGTCTTCCATCCGCTGGACAAGGCGCAGATCAAGCAGATCGCCGGCATCCAGCTGCGTGGGCTCGAGGCACGCCTGGCCGAGCGCAGCCTGCGACTGGACGTGCGCGATTCGGCGCTGCAGCTGCTGGGCAACGTGGGCTTCGACCCGGTCTACGGGGCGCGTCCGCTGAAGCGTGCGATCCAGCAGCAGCTGGAAAACCCGCTGGCGCAGAAGATCCTGGGCGGCGAGTTCACCTCCGGCGACACCATCGTGGTGGAAGCCGAAGGCGGCAAGCTGGTGTTCACCAGCAACCTGTAGGAGCGTCCCCTGGGCGCGATGCGTTTGGCGCAGTGCACGCTCCGTGGGTGGCGCTTTCGGAAACTACGCGAACTGCATCGCGGCCATGGGCCGCTCCTACAGGAGCATTGCCCGTTCGGAGCTGAGGCCGTGCCACGCAATCCGCAGGAGCGCCCAACGGGCGCGGCGCCGTTGGCGCGGCCAACGCAGTCGCTAGACCGCGCGTGCCGGCCGATACGGCGGAGTCGCCATCACCATCTCGGCCAGCGAATACGCCAGCTCGCGCTCGGCCAGCACCGTGGCATCGGCGCCGTGCGCAAGCAGGTGCTTCACTTCGGTATCGCTGTGGGCGCGAGCCAGCACGGTCAGCTCCGGATTGACTGCCTTGAGACGCGCAATCGCCTCGCCTGCCTCCAGCGCGTGGGACATGGCGAACACCACCAGCTTGGCGCGTCCGGGCGCGGCTTCGCGCATCACGCGCTCGTCCGCCACGTTGCCGCGCACCGCAGGGAAGCCTGCCTTGCGCGCACGCTCGACCGATTCGGCGTCTTCCTCGATTACCACCAGCGGCACGCCACGCTCGCGCAGCAGTGTCGACAAGTGGCTGCCGACCCTGCCGAAGCCGACGATGATCGAGTGCCCGTCGATGCCCGGATCGATCTGGTAGTCGTCGTCGGGCAGGGATTCGGACGGATGCGCATCCAGGTGCCTGTCCTGCCGGCGGTGCATGCGGTCGAGGATCTTGAACAGTACCGGGCCTGCCATGATCGAGAGCAGCGCGCCGGCCAGGATCAGGTCGCTGGCGTCCTGCGGCAGGATCCGCAGCGACAGCCCGAGTGACGCCAGCACGAAGGAGAATTCGCCGATCTGCGCCAGGCTGGCCGCTATGGTGAGCGCGGTGAGGTTGGACTTGCCGAACGCGCGCACCACGCTCCACACCACCAGCGACTTGCCGACCACGATGATGCCGAAAGTCGCCAGTACCTCCAGCGGCCGCTCGACCAGGATCGACGGGTCGAACAGCATGCCGACCGAGACGAAGAACAGCACTGCGAACGCGTCGCGCAGCGGCAGCGTGTCGGTGGCGGCCTGGTGGCTGAATTCGGACTCGTTGAGCAGCATGCCGGCGAAGAATGCGCCCAGCGCAAAGGACACGCCGAACAGCTGCGCCGCGCCGAAGGCAACGCCCATGGCGACGGCCAGGATGCACAGCGTGAACAGCTCGCGCGATCCGGTGCCGGCGACCCGCTCCAGGATCCAGGGCAGCACCCTTCGGCCCACGACCAGCATCAACACGATGAAGGCCCCGGCCTTGGCCAGGGTGATAAAGAGCGCGGTCCACAATCCGTTACCGCTGTCGGCGTCGCCATTGAACCCGCCCAGGGCCCCTGCGAACGCCGGCACCAGCACCAGCGCCAGCACCATGGCCAAGTCCTCGACCACCACCCAGCCGATGGAGATGCGCCCGATCAGCGAATCGAGCATGCGCCGGTCTTCCAGGGTGCGCAGCAGCACCACGGTGCTGGCGATCGACAGCGCCAGGCCGAACAGGATGCCGGCGCCGTGGGTCCAGCCGAGCAGGCGACCCAGCATCCAGCCCATGGCGGTGGCGATGGCCATGCGCAGCAGCGCGCCCGACACCGCGATTCCGCGGACTTCCAGCAGCTCGCGCAGCGAGAACTTCAGGCCGACGCCAAACATCAGCAGGATCACGCCGATCTCCGCCAGCTGCGGCGCCAGGTCCTGGTCGGCGATGAAGCCCGGCGTGTAGGGTCCGGCGATGACGCCGGCGAGCAGGTAGCCCACCAGCGGTGAAAGCCGCAGCCGCTGGGCGATCAGTCCGAGCACGAAAGCCAGCACGAAACCAATGCACAGGATGGCGATCAGCGAAGTCTGGTGCGGCATTCAGCGGTGTCCGTTGCAGCGATTGTCGAACTCGATGTTCGCACAGGGGCCATTGGCGGCGTGCCAACGCGGCGTGTAATTATCTGGAAAACCTTGTTTGGCGATTTGGTCCAAACAAAAAAACGCCCCGGCGGAGAGCCGGGGCGTCTGCTTGCGAATCGGCGCATGCGACCGGGTCAGATCACCATTCGTATCCCACCCTTGCGTACATGAAGGCGCCATTGAAGCCATTCGGCGAGCTGGCGCTGTAGGGCAGCT
>JBDNHW010000156.1:0-3997 GCA_041688625.1 Pseudoxanthomonas sp. | reverse complement strand
GGTTCGGCTTCTGATGTTCCTTCTCCATCGGGAGAAAGTGGCGCGCAGCGCCGGATGAGGGCAATAAAACGACTGGGCCTGTGGCTCGGGATCCTGGCGAGCTGAGAGTGCATGCCCTCATGCCACAGGCACTTCCTCTGGTCGTCCGCCCTTGGAGCACCTTCTCCTGGAGGGAGAAGCAACATGCTTCAGCGCTTCTTGTTCCTGTCGATCGGCACCACGTCACCGCCCAGCAGCGGCAACTGCCCGCTTGAAGGCGGCAGGTCGCGCTCGAGCCTCTCGATCTCCTCGCGGAAGTCGGCCACGTCCTCGAAGCTGCGATACACCGAAGCAAAGCGCACATAGGCCACATGGTCCAGCTTGCGCAGTTCGGCCATCACCATCTCGCCGATCCGGCGCGACGGCAGTTCGCGTTCCCCGCTCATGCGCATCTGGTGGACCACCGCGCGCACCGAAGCCTCGATCTGCTCCTCGGCCACGGGGCGCTTCTGCAGCGCGCGGTCGAAACCCGCGCGCAGCTTGCGTGCGTCGAAAGTGTCGCGCCGGCCGTCGCTCTTGATCACCGTCGGCAGCTTGATCTCGATGTTTTCCAGCGTGCTGAAACGCTCGCCACAGGCTTCGCATTCGCGCCGCCGGCGGATTGTGGTGCCGTCCTCGGAAACGCGCGAATCGATCACGCGGGTATCGGTGTGCTGGCAGAAGGGACAGTGCATCGGATGCGGGTGGCCGGGTTATCAGCTGTAGACCGGGAAGCGTTTGCACTGCGCGGTGACCTTGTCGCGCACCGCCTCTATCACCGACTCGTCTTTCGGCGCGTCCAGCACGTCGCAGATCCAGTGCGCCAGTTCGACGCAGTCGGCCTCCATGTAGCCTCGGGTGGTGACCGCGGGCGTGCCCAGGCGCAGGCCCGAGGTCACGAACGGCTTCTGCGGATCATTGGGCACGGCGTTCTTGTTGACCGTGATGTGGGCCTTGCCCAGCGCGGCTTCGGCGTCCTTGCCGGTAACAGGCTTTCCTGAAGCCGCCTTGCCGATCATGTCGACCAGCATCAGGTGGTTGCAGGTGCTGCCGGAAACGATCTTGTAGCCGCGTTCGATAATCGTGTTGGCCATGGCCTGCGCGTTTTTCACCACCTGCGCCTGGTAGGTCTTGAACTCCGGCTCCAGCGCTTCCTTGAACGCCACCGCCTTGGCCGCGATGACGTGCATCAGCGGTCCGCCCTGGATGCCGGGAAAGACGATGCTCTGAAGCTTCTTCTCCATTTCTTCGGCTGCCGGCCCCATGGCGGAATGCTTGGCGATGATGATGCCGCCGCGCGGGCCGCGCAGGGTCTTGTGCGTGGTCGAAGTGATGACGTGCGCGTGGTCGATCGGGCTCGGGTACGCGCCGGTGGCCACCAGGCCGGCGATGTGGGCCATGTCGACGAAGAAGATCGCGCCCACGTCATCGGCAATCGCGCGCATGCGCGCCCAGTCGACCACCTGCGAGTACGCGCTGAAGCCGCCGATCAGCATTTTCGGCCTGTGCTCGCGCGCCAGGCGCTGGATTTCGTCGTAATCCATGAGGCCGGCCTCGTCCACGCCGTACTGCACCGCGTTGAACAGCTTGCCCGAGAAGTTGACCTTGGCCCCATGGGTGAGGTGCCCGCCGTGGGCCAGCGACATGCCCAGGATGGTGTCACCCGGCTGCAGCAGGGCCAGGAACACGGCCTGGTTGGCCTGCGAACCGGAGTGCGGCTGCACGTTGGCGTAGTCGGCGCCGAACAGCTCCTTGACCCGCTCGATCGCCAGTCTTTCGGCGATGTCCACGTATTCGCAGCCGCCGTAGTAGCGCTTGCCGGGATAGCCCTCGGCGTATTTGTTGGTCAGCTGGCTGCCCTGGGCTTCCATCACCCGCGGGCTGCAGTAGTTTTCCGACGCGATCAGCTCGACGTGGTCTTCCTGGCGGCGGTTCTCGGACGCGATCGCCGCGGCCAGTTCTGGGTCGTAACCTTCGATGCGGGCGTCGCGGGGGAACATTGCCACTCCAGGCTGCAAACGGGCTGAAATTGTAACGCTTCCGCCCGTGTCCCAGCCGTGGCGCGGGTTTGGAAGGGATTTGCGGGTCCGTCCGGGACTTCGCGAAGAGCTTTACCCCTCCTCGATCCTCCCCTGCTTCGCAAGGGAGGAGGCAAAAGCCGGCTATATCCGGGATAATCACGGCATCCCGAATCATCTTTCGCGACTCCTGACCCGTGCAGGAGTCGCTCGCCCGTCTGCGGAGCATCCCCATGTCGCAATACATCTACACCATGAATGGCGTGAGCAAGGTCGTGCCGCCGAAGCGGCAGATCATCAAGGACATCTCGCTGTCGTTCTTCCCCGGCGCCAAGATCGGCCTGCTCGGCCTGAACGGCGCCGGCAAGTCCACCGTGCTGAAGATCATGGCCGGCGTGGACCCGGACTTCAGCGGCGAGGCGCGTGCGGCCAAGGACATCAAGGTCGGCTATCTGGCGCAGGAACCGCAGCTCAATCCCGAGCACAGCGTGCGCCAGGCGGTGGAGGAAGGCGTCGGCGACGTCATCAGCGCGCAGGCCGCGCTGGACAAGATCTACGAAGCCTATGCCGAGGAAGACGCCGACTTCGACAAGCTTGCCGCCGAGCAGCAGCGCCTGGAGGCGATCCTCGCCAGCGGCGATGCACACACCCTGGAACACCAGCTGGAAGTGGCGGCCGACGCGCTGCGCCTGCCGCCGTGGGACGCGGTCATCGGCAAGCTTTCGGGCGGCGAGAAGCGCCGCGTCGCCCTGTGCCAACTGCTGCTGCAGAAGCCCGACATGCTGCTCCTCGACGAGCCTACCAACCATCTGGATGCCGAGTCGGTGGAGTGGCTGGAGCAGTTCCTGGCGCGCTACACCGGCACCGTGGTCGCGGTCACCCATGACCGCTATTTCCTCGAGAACGTCGCCGAGTGGATTCTCGAGCTCGACCGCGGCAAGGGCATCCCGTGGAAGGGCAACTACACCGCGTGGCTGGAGCAGAAATCCGAGCGCCTGAAGCAGGAGGAATCCGGCGAGAAGGCACGACAGAAGGCGCTGACCAAGGAACTGGAGTGGGTGCGCAGCAATGCCAAGGGCGGCCGCACCAAGGGCAAGGCGCGCATGGCCCGCTTCGAGGAACTGAACTCGGTCGAGTACCAGAAGCGCAACGAGACCAACGAGATCTTCATCCCGCCGGGCGAGCGCCTGGGCCAGTCGGTGATCGAGTTCAAGAACGTGAGCAAGAGCTTCGGCGACCGCCTGCTGATCGACGACCTGAGCTTCATCATCCCGCCCGGCGCGATCGTCGGCATCATCGGCCCCAACGGCGCCGGCAAGTCGACCCTGTTCAAGATGATCACCGGGCAGGAAACCCCGGACAAGGGCGAGATCACCAAGGGCCCGAGCACCAAGATCGCCTACGTCGACCAGAGCCGCGACGCGCTCACCGGCAACCACAACGTGTTCCAGGAAATTTCCGGAGGCGCCGACATCCTCAACATCAACGGGGTCGAGATCCAGTCGCGCGCCTACATCGGCCGCTTCAACTTCAAGGGCCAGGACCAGCAGAAGCTGGTGGGCACGCTCTCCGGCGGCGAACGCGGCCGCCTGCACCTGGCCAAGACCCTGCTGCAGGGCGGCAACGTGCTGCTGCTCGACGAACCGTCCAACGACCTGGACATCGAAACGCTGCGCGCGCTCGAGGATGCGGTGCTGGAGTTCCCCGGCTGCGCGGTGGTCATCTCGCATGACCGCTGGTTCCTGGACCGCATCGCCACCCACATCCTGTCGTTCGAGGGCGAGTCGCACGTGGAGTATTTCCAGGGCAACTACCGCGAGTACGAGGACGACAAGAAGCGCCGCCTCGGCGCCGAAGGCGCCCAGCCCAAGCGCCTCAGGTTCAAAGCGTTGAAGTGACCCAATGGCCCGTGCGCAATGCGCACGGCTTTGCCATTGGGTCTGCACCGCGATAGCGGGGCT
>JBDNHW010000155.1:0-32574 GCA_041688625.1 Pseudoxanthomonas sp. | reverse complement strand
TTGGTGGCCGAATGCATGACCATGTGCGCGCCATGCTCGAGCGGGCGCTGCAGGATCGGCGAGGAGAACGTGTTGTCGACGACCACGACGAGCCCGCGCTTGCGCGCGATCGCAGCGATCTGGGCGATATCGACCAGCTTCAGCAGCGGGTTGGTGGGGGTTTCGATCCAGACCATCCTGGTTTCGGGGCGGATCGCGGCCTCGAACGCGGCCGCGTCGCTGAGGTCCACCCAGCTGAAATCCAGGCCGGAGGAGCGGCGGCGGACGCGCTCGAACAACCGGTAGGTGCCGCCGTAGACGTCGTCCATCGCGATCACGTGGCTGCCGCTGTCCAGCAGTTCCAGGATCGTCGAGGTCGAAGCCAGACCCGAAGCGAAGGCGTAGCCACGGCTGCCGCCTTCCAGCGCCGCGACGCAACGTTCGTAGGCGAAGCGGGTGGGGTTGTGGCTGCGCGAGTACTCGAAGCCCTGGTGCACGCCCGGGCTGGACTGCACATAGGTCGAAGTCGCGTAGATCGGCGTCATCACCGCGCCGGTGCTCGGGTCAGGCGACTGGCCGCCGTGGATGGCCAGGGTCCCCAGGGCCAGGCGCTGGGCGCCGCCTCCGGGTGGGTGTTTGTCGTCAGCCATGATGCATCCTTCAAGACAGCGGATCATTTTAGCAGCTGTCCCTGCTCCTATCGTCCATGCGCCGCGTGACGAGCGGCAAGAAAAACTCTACTGCACCCGACGCCGCAGGTAGTTGAGCAGGTCGATCCGGGTAATCAACCCCAGGAACGCATCGCCCTCGGTGACGATCGCCACCTGGCCACGATCGAACACCGGCAGCAGCGCCTCCACGGGGGATCGCACGTCCAAGCGGTCCAGCTTGCTGACCATGGCGGTGGACACGGGGTCGCGGAAGCGCGCCTCGTCACCGTAGACGTGCAGCAGCACGTCGCTCTCGTCCACGATCCCCACCAGCTTCTCGCCCTCCATCACCGGCAGCTGCGAGACGTCGTACAGCTTCATGCGCTGGTAGGCGGTGGTCAGCAGGTCGGTCGGGGCCACCACCACGGTGTCCTTCTGGCTGTACGGGCGCAGGATCAGGTCGCGCAGGTCGCCCTGCTGCGGCCGCTCGATGAAGCCGTTGTCGAGCATCCAGTAGTCGTTGTACATCTTGGACAGGTACTTGTTGCCGGTGTCGCAGACGAACACCAGCACCTTCTTGGGCGTGGTCTGCTCCTTGCAGTAGCGCAGCGCCGCGGCGAGCAGGGTGCCGCTGGAGGAGCCGCCCAGCACGCCCTCCTTGGCCAGCAGTTCGCGTGCGGTCAGGAAGCTTTCCTTGTCGGTGATGGCATAGGCCTTGGTGACCCGGCTGAAGTCGGAAATCTCCGGCAGGAAATCCTCGCCGATGCCCTCCACCATCCAGCTGGCGGACTTGTCGCTCAGGGTGCCCTCGTTGATGTACTCGGTCAGGATGGAGCCCACCGGATCGGCCAGGATCAACTCGACATGCGGCGCATGTTCAGCGAAATGCCGCGAAAGACCGGTCATCGTCCCCGAACTTCCGCAACCAAAGACCATCGCGTCCAGCCCGCCGACTTCGCTCATCTGCCGCAGGATCTCCGGCCCGGTCACCCGTTCGTGTGCAGCGGGATTGTCGGGGTTGCCGAACTGGTTGACGAAGTAGGCATCCGGCATCTCGCTGGCCAGGCGCGCGGCCAGGTCCTGGTAGTACTCCGGATGGCCTTTGGCCACGTCCGAACGGGTGAGGATGACTTCGGCGCCCATGGCTTTGAGGTTGAAGATCTTCTCCCGGCTCATCTTGTCTGGCACCACCAGCACCAGCTTGTAGCCCTTCTGCTGGGCCACCAGGGCCAGGCCGATACCGGTGTTGCCGGCCGTGCCCTCCACCAGCGTGGCGCCGGGCTTGATCTCGCCGCGCTTTTCCGCGGCCTCGATCATCGACAACCCGATGCGGTCCTTGATCGAGCCGCCCGGGTTGGCGCTTTCCAGCTTGAGGTAGAGCTGGCACAGGCCGGTGTCCAGGTGCTGGGCCTGCACGATCGGAGTTTCGCCGATCAGATCGAGTACGGAAGAATGAATGGTCATGCCGCGACAACGCTCGCATTGGGTGCGAAGGGGACGCCGATTATCGCACTGCCAGCGAAGGAGACCGGTCCCGAAGCGGCAACCCGCTCCCGAAGCGCGGAGCCAAAAAGAAAAACCCGCCTGTGCAGGCGGGCCTTCCAGTGCAGCCAGAGGGCGCGGACGGAGGTGGTCGACGAGGAGGCCGCCACCGTCCGCGACAATGGAACGCGGGGCGACGTCAGTGGGGTTTGGCGTCGTAGATTCGAATGAGCTTCTGCTTGGCCGCGAGCTTTTCGCGCTTCATCTGACCCAGGCGGGTGTCGTCGATGGGCAAGACGCCCAGCTCGGCGTCGGTGACTTTCTTGTCCAGTTCGCGGTGGCGCTGGTAGAGCTGCTTGAACTCTGGATCAGCCTTGATCAGGGCATCGATATCGTCTTGCGGTTGGCCTTCGAACATACGGTTACCTCCTTCAGCGGGAAACACGAACGCCCCGGCCTTTCGGGCACGGGGCGTTGGCTTGGGAGCGGAGCGTCGATTGATACGAGCGTGCCACCCTCCGCTGCCCGACCCGCCCTGGCTCTGTGCCGGGAGGGACCTGCAGGGGGTGGTGGTTCAACGACATCGGCGCGACTCTCCGGTGAGCCAGGCGGCGTTGCGCCCCTGGGTGACCCTGACCCTACTCCTCGAAAATGGGACCCGCAAGCCGTGAATCGAAGGACAGTCAGGTCAGGTAAAAAGTTGAGTCCCCTCGGCCTTGGTCCGGCCCAGTCCAGCCTCAGAAATTCCTGTCCAAGCAACTCTTGAAACTAGTCATTCACGAGGATATCAACGGCCCTGCTGCGTGTCCCTTCCCCGCCGGCAGCCACTTTGAGCCTTCGCTCAGCGATTCCAGCGGCCACCAGGGCGTCGCGCACCGCGTCGGCCCGGCGCTGGCCCGGCGTGTCGCTGTCGCCATAGCCTTCGATCCGGGCACTGGCCTTCGGACTGGCCTGCAGATAGGCGGAAAGCGCCGCCACCTGGCCCGCCCCCGCCGCCGACAGCTTGGCCTGCCGCGTCTGGAAGGCCGATCCAGCGAGGGTGAAGACTTCGCCCCGGTCGTTGATTCGCGACGGTGGCAGCTTCGCGCCCGACACCAGTTCGGCCTCCTGACGCGCCAGCGCGGCCTGCTGCTGACGGGTCGCGCTGAGCCGCTCGGAGACCTCGCCGGTCGCGGTTGCCAAGCCGTCTTCCGCTTCCTGCCGCGCCAGCGCCTCGGCCTCGGCCGCCATCTTCAGCCGCTCGGCTTCCTCAGCCTGGATCTGCGCCTGGATGCGCAGGCGCTCGGCCTCCTGGCGGGCCCTCGCGGCATCCCGGCGACTGGCCTCCAGCAGCAGTTCGTTGCGGGTCCGCTCCAGCCGATCGGCCTCGGCGCTCGCCTGCCCAGTCCGCGCCATCGTCTCGGCAATCTCCACCCGCCTGGTGGCCAGGTACTGGGCAGCATCCCGGCTGCGGGCGCGAGCCTTGGCCAGGGCGGCGACCGCCTGCTGGGCGCGCAGGCGCTCATAGGCGGCATGGCTGGCCAGCTCAGGGGTGGTCTGCAGGAGCAGCAGACGCTGGTCGAGTGCGGTGACCTCGGGACGCTCGGCCGCTGCGGCTGCCCGGGGCAGCAGCGCGACGGCCAGCAGCAGCGTGGATCCGGCGAGCGTTGACCAGCGGATCACGGTGCCTGCTCCTGTCCAAGCGAGCGCTGCAGCTCGGCGATCTCCATCCTGGCCTGCTGCAGGCGCGCCAACGCGACGGCTTCCCGGCTCTTGGCCAGGGCCAGGTCCGCGTCAGCGGACGCGCGCTGCGCCAGCGCCGGGGCGTTCCTGCGCTCGCGTCGTACGGCATTGGCCGCCTGTGCCTGGGCCAATGCCTGGCGCGCCGACGCCAGCAGCTCCGGTGCGTACTGGTCCGCGTCGGCTTGATCGGCCCGGGCCACGGCCTGCTGCGCGGCGCCGAGTTCATCCACGGCGACCTGTGCAAACACCGGAGCAGCCAGCGAAACATGCAGCGCGAATGCGCAAACCGAGGCACACAGGAATCGGCGAATTTGTGCGAAGCTAGTTGTCATCGAGATGCCGTAGTGTTTTGGGGAATGCGCGGCCATTGTCGGAAGCCCGCGTCGCACATGCAAATCGTGCGAAGCCTTTGCTGGGGAAACATCGCACATGGATATCGGCTACTTCCTGAAGCTGATGGCGGAAAAGAACGCGTCGGACATGTTCCTGACGACCGGGGCTCCGGTCTACATCAAGATCAAAGGCAATCTTTATCCTCTCGGAAATACCGGTCTGCCGGCCGGAATGGTCAAAAAGATCGCCTATTCCCTGATGGACGAGGGTCAAGCGCTGATTTTCGAGCGCGACCTGGAACTGAACATGGCCCTGGCCGTCAAGGATGCCGGCCGCTTTCGCGTCAATGTCTTCAAGCAGCGCGGCGAAGTCGGCATGGTGATCCGCGCCATTCGCAACGTCATCCCCAGCATCGAAGACCTGAACCTGCCGCAGGTGCTGAAGGACATCATCATGACCCCGCGCGGCCTGGTCCTGCTGGTGGGCTCCACCGGCTCCGGCAAGTCGACCTCGCTGGCCTCGATGATCGACCACCGCAACAGCAGCAGCACCGGGCACATCCTCACCATCGAGGATCCGATCGAATACCTGCACAAGCACAAGCAGTCGATCGTGAACCAGCGCGAGGTCGGGCTGGACACGCATGCGTTCCAGAACGCCCTGAAGAACGCCATGCGCGAGGCGCCCGACGTGATTCTGATCGGTGAGATCCTGGATGCAACGACCATGGAAGCGGCGATCGCATTCGCCGAGACCGGTCACCTGTGCCTGGCCACGCTGCACTCCAACAACGCCGACCAGACGATCGCGCGCATCCTCAATTTCTTCCCCGAGACCGCGCACAAGAACGTGCTGATGAACCTGGCGCTGAACCTGCGCGCGGTGGTGTCGCAGCGGCTGGTGAAGGGCCTGGACGGCAACCGCATCCCCGCCGCGGAGGTGCTGATCAACACGCCGATGATCCGCGACCTGCTGCGCCGCGGGCAGGTGCACGAGATCAAGCAGGCGATGGAGTCCTCGCTGGAAGAAGGCATGGAGTCGTTCGACCAGTGCCTGTTCCGGATGGTCAAGGAAGGCCGCATCGAGCAGGAGGAAGCGCTGAAGGCCGCCGACTCGCGTGACGGCCTGGCCCTGAAGTTCCGTCTGTCCGAGGGCAGCAAGGGCGAACACGACCCGTATGCGGACTACGACTCCGCCGCCGCTTCGGCCAATCCCCGCATCACGCAGGGTTTCGGCTGAGCGAACTCAGCTGGCTTGCGGAGCATCCGGCTGCCGGGCCGGGTGCGCGGCGGCAAACTCAGGCAAGTCGCCGCACGCCCTGTCGATGCGACCAAGTGTGGGAAACGCGGCCATTTCCACCCCGAATCGGCGCGCGTTGAATATCTGTGGCACCAGGCAGCAATCCGCCATCCCGGGCGTGTCTCCGTGGCAGAACTCGCCCGTAGCCACGTTTTCGGAAATGAGCTTCTCCATCGCCCTGAACCCCTCGACGATCCAGTGCCGCGCCCACTCGTCGCGCTCGGACTGCGGCACGTTCCAGGCATGCTCGAAGTAGCGCAGCACGCGCAGGTTGTTGAGCGGGTGGATGTCACTCGCAACCAACTGGGCCAGTGATCGCACGCGGGCGCGCCCGCGAGCATCGCTGGGCAGCAGGCGCGAGGGCGGGAAGCTCTCGTCCAGGTATTCGATGATCGCCAGCGACTGGGTGATCGAGCGATCGCCATGCACTAGCGTGGGGACCAGCTCCTGGGAGTTGAGGGCCAAATACCCGGCGCCGTGCTGTTCGCCGCCGTCGCGGGTCAGGTGCACCGGCACCGTCGCGTAGGCGAGCCCCTTGAGGTTCAACGCGATGCGTACCCGGTAGGCGGCGCTGGATCGCCAGTAGGAATACAGGGTTAGTACGTGCCCTTCAGTCATTGCCATAACCTCAATCCAGAGGCGTGCGCTGTCGCGCGCAGTGGCCCGTGTGCGACAGCGAGACGACGACGCGTGGCCACCGCTGGTGTCATGGCAGCAGCTGTTGCTCGATCCGCTGTTCGATCGCGCCAAAGATGCTGCTGCCATCGGCTGCCAGCATCTCTATTTTCACCACGTCACCAAATTTCATGAACGGCGTGCTGGGCTTGCCGTCGCGCAGCGCTTCCACGGTGCGCAATTCGGCGAAACAGGAGGCTCCCTTCGACGTGTCTTCGTTGGCGATGGTGCCGGACCCCACGATGGTCCCCGCCGACAGTGGCCGGGTTCGTGCCGCGTGTGCGACGAGCTGGGAGAAGTCGAACTGCATGTCGACTCCCGCTTCCGGCGCTCCGAACCATTCCCCGTTGACGTGGGTCAGCAGCGGCAGGTGAAGCTTGTTATCCTGCCAGGACTCGCCCAGTTCATCAGGAGTGACGAACACCGGCGACAGCGTCGAGCGCGGCTTGGACTGCAGGAAACCGAAGCCCTTGGCCAGCTCGCCTGGGATGAGATTGCGCAGCGAAACGTCGTTCACCAGCCCCACGAGCTGGATGTGACCTGCGGCCTGGGCCGGTGTCATCGCCATTGGCGCATCGTCGGTGATCACCACGATCTCGGCTTCCAGGTCGATGCCGTACTCCTCGCTGACCACGCGCACCGCATCGCGCGGCGCATGGAAGGCGGCGCTGGTGGCCTGGTACATCAGCGGATCGGTGTAGAAGCTTTCCGGCACTTCGGCGCCGCGGGCACGGCGCACGCGCTCGACGTGCGGCAGGTAGGCGCTCCCGTCCACGAACTCGTAGGCGCGAGGCAGCGGCGAGGCCAGCGCCTTCATGTCCACGTCGAACACCCCGTCGGCGTCACCGGAGTTGAGGGATTCGGACAGCGCGTTGAGACGTGGCGCGGCGCTGGCCCAGTCTTCCAGCGCCTGCTGCAGCGTCGCCGCAATGCCCGTGGCGCGAACAGCACGGGCCAGGTCTCGCGACACGACGATCAGGGTGCCGTCGCGCCCGCCCTCCTTCAGTGAACCCAGCTTCATCGGAACCTCCGTTGCACGCGCGAACGCGTCATGGTTTGAATTGTAGCCAAAACGCCGTGCAGATCCGGGCTTGCCCTGATGCTTTTGATCTTCTGCATGCAGCATGTTCCCAAGCGCTGCAGATCCGAGCTTGCCCGGATGCTTCTGGCGAGGATCAAGAGCATCCGGGCAAGCTCGGATCTACTACGCGCAAGCAGGGGTTCAACCCACTTCGTTATTCGTCGCCCTGGAAGTTACCCGCACGGTAGGTCAGCACCAGCGTGTCGCGGTAGCCGTAGTCGCCGAGGGGCTGTATCGGTGTGGACTCGTGGATGACCCGCTCGTCGTCCAGCAACATCATCGTCCACGGCTGGGTGAGTGTGAAGCGCTGCCCGTCGGGGCCTGCGGCCAGGAACACCCGGGTCTCCCCGCCGCTGATGGCATGCCGCTCCACCAGCATCACCGCAACCAGGTCGACACCGTCCCGATGCGCGCCTTCCGGCGTGGGTCGGCCGATTCCGTCGGCGGTGTCGATGCGGAACTGGTGAGCTTCGACGAACCACTGCTGCTCGCCCTTCAATCCGGAACACAGCCGCCCCAGCGACAGGAGCAGCGGCGCCCACGCGTCGGCGGCCACCACCGCCCGATCCATCGGCTCGAACCAGCGACGCATGCCGCCGTGCAGGGCGTTGTATTCCTCCGACTGCCAGTGCGCCCGGTGTGGCGCCTGCAGCAGCCGGTCGCCTTCGATCACGAAACAGGAATGGCGGCGCTTGCGGTAGCTGCCGCCGTCCTTGAGGTAGGCGTCGGGGCGCAGGTCATCCCAGCTGGCCTTGATCGAATCCAGCGCCGCCAGATCGATGCCCGCCAGGTTCCCAACGGCCTCAGGTGCGAGCACCGCATGGCCGCGCTCGCGCATCCGCGGCAGCAACACGGCGGGGTCGGCGAACGGCGGCATGAACGTGGCAACCATCAATCACTCCTCCTTGAACGCAAAAACCCGCACTGGGCGGGCTTTTGCTGCCGTGGCACTGATTACCCGGCGACGACGTGTCGACTTTGAAGTGGCTGCCCCGGATGGATTCGAACCACCGAATGTCTGCGTCAGAGGCAGATGCCTTACCGCTTGGCGACGGGGCAATGAAACATGTGTACAGGAAACTGTTTTGCAACGATTAACGCTTGGAGAACTGCGGAGCGCGACGCGCCTTGTGCAGGCCGACCTTCTTGCGCTCGACTTCGCGCGCATCGCGGGTCATGAAACCGGCCTTGCGCAGCTCCAGCTTCAGGGTCTCATCGTACTCCACCAGCGCGCGGGCGATGCCCAGGCGGATGGCGCCGGCCTGGCCGGTGGTGCCGCCGCCGGAGGTCGTGGCCATGATGTCGAACGACTCGGTGTTCCTGGTCAGCTCGAGCGGCTGGCGCACGATCATGCGCGCGGTCTCGCGGCCGAAGAACTCGTCCAGCGGACGACCGTTGACGTTGATGGTGCCGGTGCCCTTGCGCAGGAACACGCGGGCGACGGAGGACTTGCGACGGCCGGTGCCGTAATTCTGGGCCGAGCTGTTATTGGGTGTGTTGGCCATGATCAGATATCCAAAACTTGCGGCTGCTGGGCGGCGTGCGGGTGGTCGGGGCCTGCGTAGACCTTGAGCTTGCGGTACATCGCGCGGCCCAGGGTGTTCTTGGGAAGCATGCCCTTGACGGCGATCTCGATCACGCGCTCGGGGTGGCGGTCCAGAGCCTGCTCCAGGGACTCGCTCTTCAGGTTGCCGATGTACCCGGTGAACCGGTAGTACATCTTGTCGGTGAGCTTCTTGCCGGTCACGTGGATCTTCTCGGCGTTGATCACCACCAGGTAATCGCCGGTGTCCACGTGCGGGGTGTAGACGGGCTTGTGCTTGCCGCGAAGGCGGCGTGCCAGCTCGGTGCAGAGGCGGCCGAGGGTCTTGCCGGAGGCGTCTACGATGTACCAGTCACGCTGGACGGTCTCGGACTTGGCGCTGAATGTATTCATGAAGGAGCTCGATGTTGTTTGGTCGGGCTGATTCCGGGCCGGCGGCGCCGTCGGAATTTTGCCTCGCGATGTGAATGGCGGAACAAAGAAGCGGAATTGTATCGGCCGCTCCGGTCCTTTGCAAGTTCAGGATTCGGACCCCACCCTGCTACGAAGACCGCATGGCCGCGCCCGATGACGGCGCCCATCCGAGGCGGCACAATACAGCGCATGACCACCGCCCGCTCCCTTTCCCGACTCGATCGCCTGCTGGTCGAGGCCCAGAACGCCCTCGGTACCGTTGCCGGCACGCCCGTCGCCCGCCGCCCCAACCCGGCCGGGTCCACTCCGGAGCTGGAGCTGGATGCTGCCGAGCGCCGCCACGCCGCCGGCCTGATGCGAATCAACCACGTGGGCGAGGTCTGCGCCCAGGGACTGTATTCCGGGCAGGCTGCGGTAGCACGCGACCCGAAGACCCGACAGCACCTGGTCGAGGCGGCCCAGGAGGAGACCGATCACCTGGCCTGGTGTGCCGACCGCCTGCGCGAACTCGACAGCCGCCCCAGCCTGTTCAACCCCCTCTGGTACGCCGGCAGCTACTCGCTAGGGGCCTTGGCTGGCCTGCGTGGCGACGGCTGGAACCTGGGCTTCGTGGTTGAAACCGAGCATCAGGTCGAAGCGCATCTGGAGGAGCACCTGCAGACCCTGCCCGCCGCCGACCTGCGCAGCCGCGAGATCCTCACGGTCATGAAGGCCGACGAGGCGCGGCATGCCCAACATGCCGAAAACGCCGGCGCACGGCAGTTGCCCGCCCCGATCCCGTCGCTGATGGCCGCAGCGTCCATGTTGATGAAGACCGTGGCCTACCGCCTCTAGGCGTGGTGGCGGTGCACGGCGTGCACGGCCAAGTCACCTGCCACCTCGAGCCCGATGACCGATTGCGGCGCAGAGTCGCTCAGCTCCCGGAGGTCAGCTTCAACCCCACGATGCCGGCCACGATCACACCGATGCACAGCAGCCGCGCGGGCGAGGCGCTCTCGGCGAACAGCGCAATTCCCAGGATGGCGACGCCCACCGCGCCGATGCCCGTCCATATCGCGTAGGCGGTGCCCACGGGAATGGTCCGCAACGCCTGGGTCAGCAGCCACAGGCTCGTCGCCGCGGCAAGCACCGTGGCCACGCTGGGCCACAGGCGAGTGAAGCCCTCAGTGTACTTGAGGCCAATGGCGAAGCCGATCTCGAACAGGCCCGCCAGCAGAAGGTAGATCCAGGCCATGGGGCCTCCCGTATCGCACGCTTGCTTTGCGTGCCGTTGAAGTGAGAACGGCCCGAAACTCGCGCTCCGGGCCGCAGCAGGCTGGATGATCCGGCCGTCCCGGAATCACGGTCACTCGACCAGGTTGCGCCCGTGGAACAGCTCCTCGATCTCGCGCTTGAGCAGCGCCTCGATCTTCATGCGTTCCTTGAACGACAGGTTCTTTGCCCTCTCCTCGAACAGGTACTGGTCAAGGTCGAAGTCCTTCAGGTGCATCTTGGTGTGGAAGATGTTTTCCTGATACACGTTCACGTCGAACATCTCGTAGCGGACCTTGATGTTCTTGGCCAGGAAATCCTGGATCGAATTGATCTTGTGGTCGATGTAGTGCTTCTTGCCCTTCACGTCGCGCGTGAATCCACGCACGCGGTAGTCGGCCACCACGATGTCCGACTCGAAACTCTCGATCAGGTAGTTCAGCGCCTTCAGCGGCGAGATGACGCCGCAGGTGGCTACATCAATGTCCGCGCGGAAGGTCGCGATGCCGTGCTGGGGATGGGTCTCGGGATAGGTGTGGACGGTGATGTGGCTCTTGTCCATGTGCGCGACCACGGCGTCGGAGATGATCTGCCTGCCCGCCAGTTTCTTGTCGATGACGGGCTCTTCGGAAATCAGGATCGTCACCGACGCGCCCTGCGGATCGTAATCCTGGCGCGCGACGTTCAGGATGTTGGCGCCGATGATTTCAGCCACGTCGGTGAGGATCTGCGTCAGCCGATCGGCGTTGTATTCCTCATCGATGTAGGCGATGTAGCGCTGGCGCTCCTCTTCGGAGACGGCGTAGGCGACGTCGTAGATGTTGAAGCTCAACGACTTGGTCAGGTTGTTGAAGCCTTGCAGCCGAAGACGCGGCAGTGGTTTGACCACGGCGGTGATCCCTCAGGGGGAAGCAAATGAAGTGCGGGATTATGCGGCAAATGCCGCCACAGCGGAACCGCGACACAGCCCGAGTTTGCGGTAGCGCACGGATTGAGACTAAGCTTCATGCGTCCCTACAAGACATCCCCCGATGAGCCTAGGTACCCCCATATCCAACCCTGCGCGCATCGCGCCCAGCCCCCTCACCCCTGATGCGGCCACGATCGAGCGTTTCCTGGCGCACTGCCACCGCCGACGCTACCCGGCGCGCGCGGACGTGTTCCGTCCTGGCGATCCCGCCGGCACGATGTACTACGTTGTCAGCGGCTCGGTCAGCATCATCGCCGAGGAAGACGACGACCACGAGCTGGTGCTCGGCTACTTCGGGGCCGGGGAGTTCGTCGGCGAGATGGGCCTGTTCATCGAGTCCGACCGGCGCGAGGTGATCCTGCGCACCCGCACCCCGTGCGAGCTGGCCGAGATCAGCTACGAGCGGCTGCACCAGCTGTTCGTGGGCACCCTGGTCAACGACGCCCCGCGGCTGCTGTATTCGATTGGATCACAGCTGTCGCGGCGCTTGCTGGAGACCAGCCGCAAGGCCAGTCGCCTTGCCTTCCTCGACGTGACCGACCGGATCGTGCGCACTCTGCACGACCTGGCACGCGAGCCGGAAGCCATGAGCCATCCCCAGGGCACGCAGCTGCGTGTATCCCGCCAGGAACTGGCGCGGCTGGTGGGATGTTCCCGTGAAATGGCCGGTCGCGTCCTGAAGAAGCAGCAGGCCGATGGCGTGCTGCACGCGCGCGGCAAGACCGTGGTCCTGTACGGCACCCGCTGAAACTCCAGCAAAATGCTTCGTAGATCCGAGCTTGCCCGGATGCTCCGGCTCGTAGATCCGAGCTTGCTCGGATGCTCCGGCCTCCGTGCGAAGAAGCATCCGAGCAAGCTCGGATCTACAAGGATGCTCCGGCGTTCACTGGCTCAATTGCGCCCCAGCAGGGCCGCCGTGGCTGTGATCACTCTCAGGGCTCGGCCCGGTCGAACACGTCGCCGCTGCGGTCCGTGCTTCCCCAGTGGACGATGCGTGTCCCCGGCGGCAGCACGCGCCGGAACATGTCGATCTTCTCCGCCTTCGGATTGACCACCACCGGCGTGCGCGCCGCCAGCAGCAGCGGCAGGTCGGCGCCGCTGTCGGTATAGGCCACAGCGATGTCGGTGTAGCCCCGCTCGCGCAGCATCCTCACCTTTTCCTGGTGGTGGCAGTGGCGCGTTGCCACCACCGCGCCGAATCGTGGGCCCGTTGCGGTGCCGATCACGGGCACGTCCTCGTGCGCGACAAATTTCAGGATGGCTCGGGCCAGTTCCGGGGGAGCGCCGGTGGCCACGACCACGCGATCACCTGCCGTGCGGTGCCGACGCAGGACTTCCAGTCCGATCGGCAGCAGCCGCTCCTTCAGCTCCGTCGTATGCCCGGTGACATAGCGGTCCAGGAGCTCGTCGAGGCTGCGCCGCCGGTGCAGGCCTACGGTGGCGATCCACACGTAACCGCCGATGCCGCGTCGGCGCAGCGGCAGGTAAGCGACCATCGGCCCGAGTATCGGCGTGGCCAGCACGGCGGCGATGCGTCGCCAGGCGTGGCGCTTGAGCATCCAGCGCAGGGCATGGGTGAAGGAGTCGCCGTCGAACAGGGTGTGGTCGAAGTCGAACACCACTACCTGCGCGTCATGGGCCGGCGTCGGAAAAGCGCTAGCCATGCGGAAAGAACAGCTGACGCAGTGCATCGCCTGGCTCATCGGCGCGCATGAATGTTTCACCCACCAGGAACGCGTCGACGCCGGCGGCGCGCATCTGGGCGACGTCGTCGGCCAGAACGATCCCGCTCTCGGTGACCAGCAGACGATCCCGCGGCACCGCGTCCTTCATCGCGAGCGTGGTGTCCAGCGACACCTCGAAGGTGCGCAGGTTGCGGTTGTTGATGCCGATCAGCGGCACAGGAACCTGCAGGGCGCGTTCGAGCTCGTCGATGTCGTGCACCTCCACCAGCACGTCCATGTCCAGCTCCATCGCCAGTCCGGCCAGGTCCACCAGCTGGCCGTCGTCCAGTGCCGCCACGATCAGCAGGGTGCAGTCGGCGCCGAGCACGCGCGCCTCGTGGACCTGGTAGCGATCGATGGTGAAATCCTTGCGCAGCACCGGCAGCGTGCAGGCCTCGCGCGCCTGCTGCAGGTAGGCATCGGCGCCCTGGAAGAAATCGACGTCGGTCAGGACCGACAGGCACGCCGCGCCGCCGAATTCGTAGCTGACCGCGATGTCCGCAGGCCGGAAGTCCGGGCGGATGACGCCCTTGGACGGGCTGGCCTTCTTGATCTCGGCAATGACCGCCGGATCGCCCATCGCGATGCGCTCGTGCATGGCGTGGGCGAAGCGTCGGGTGGGCGAAGCGTCTGCGGCACGCGCCACCATCTCGGCCAGCGGCACGTGCGCCGATCGCTCGGCGATCTCCTCGGCCTTGCGCTTGAGGATGGTGTCCAGGATGTCGCTCATCGGATGCGCACCATGCAGGCGTAGTGGTTGGAATGGCGGAGCGGTCGAGTGGTTTGCGTCGGCGTCATCTCATTCCCCACGTGCCAACGCCCGGGTGCCGGCGACGAACTCATGCAGCTTGGCAACAGCCGCTCCACTGCTGATTGCCTCGCGCGACATCGCAATGCCGGCCGCGATGCTTTCGGCGACCCCCGATACGTACAGCGCCGCGCCGGTGTTGAGCAACACGATCTCCCGTGCGGGGCCGGGTCGGTTGTCCATCACGCCCATCAGCATTTCCTTCGACTCGGCCGCGTCGGATACGCGAAGGTTGCGGCTGGCCGACATGGCAATCCCGAAATCTTCGGGGTGCAGTTCGTACTCGGTCACCACTCCATCGCGCAGCTCGCCGACCAGGGTTCCGGCGCCGAGTGAGAGCTCGTCGATCCCGTCACGTCCCCACACCACCAGTGCCCTTGTGGCGCCGAGCTCGTCGAGCGCGCGCGCCTGGATGCCGACCAGGTCGGGATGGAATACGCCCATCAGGATGTTCGGCGCGCCGGCCGGATTGGTCAGCGGCCCCAGGATGTTGAAGATCGTGCGCACGCCCATTTCGCGGCGCACCGGCGCCACCACCTTCATCGCGGGGTGATGCACGGGCGCGAACATGAAGCCAATCCCGGTGCGCTCGATCGAGCGGCCCACCTGCTCCGGCTCCAGGTCGATGACCGCGCCCAGCGCCTCGAGGACATCGGCGCTGCCCGACTTGGACGACACGCTGCGATTGCCATGCTTGGCCACCCTGGCACCCGCTGCGGCAGCCACGAACATGGAGGCGGTGGAGATGTTGAAGGTGTGTGCCCCGTCACCACCGGTGCCCACGATGTCGACCAGGTTGGTCTTGTCCTTCACCTCCACCGTGCGCGAGAACTCGCGCATCACCGTGGCGGCGCCGGCGATCTCGCCGATGGTTTCCTTCTTGACCCGCAGCCCGGTCAGTATCGCCGCGCTCATCGTCGGCGACACTTCGCCGCGCATGATCAGGCGCATCAGGTCGACCATCTCGTCGTGGAAGATCTCCCGATGCTCGATCGTGCGCTGCAGCGCTTCTTGCGGTGTCATGGGCATGCGGCTGGTCCTTTGAATCAAGTCAGTTTGATGTAGTCGCTGAACTGGGCGATGTCGCGGTGCGGGCCTGGAATCAGTTCCACGTAGCGTCCACCGACCCGGTCCACGGGCAGGCAGTCGTCCACCTCCATCACCTCGTCGACATGTGGCAGTTGCCAGTGCACGCCGTGCGCGAGCGCCCGCGCCCTTGTCTTGGCCTGTACCGCGTCGGTGGCCACGACGAGCAGGTAGCGATGGGCTTCGCCGAATTCCCCCGCCATGTACCCGCCAAGATTGAGGAAGTACAGCCGCGGCGCGCCAGACGCGGGCGTCGCGTCGCTGAAACGCACCTGGTGGCCATCAACACCATCGACCTCCATCCACGAGTCGATGTGCACCCCTTGCGGATCCGCAAACCACTGCCGGCGCAGTTCGTCGTGCGCGTCCTCGAGCCGCCGGACGTCGACGAACGCCACGTCATGCAGCTCGATCCGGGCGCGAGGATGGGTTCCCCCCAGCATCACCACGTGGAGCATGGGGCCCTCCGCTGATGGGATCGAAAGGCATTGGCGAGGCTACTCATGAGCGCCGATCCAGGAAGTTCTTCAACAGCGCGTGCCCGTGCTCGGTCAGGATGGACTCGGGGTGGAACTGCACGCCTTCGACCGGGAACTCGCGGTGGCGCAGACCCATGATCTCGTCGAACCCGCCGTCCTCGTCCTCGGTCCACGCGGTGATCTCCAGCGAATCGGGCAGCGTGGCGCGGTCCACGACCAGCGAATGGTAGCGGGTGGCCTCGTAGCGATCGGGGAGCGAGGCGAACACACCCTTGCCTTCGTGGCGTATGCGCGAAGTCTTGCCGTGCATGATTCGTTTGGCGCGGACCACGTCTCCACCGTAGGCCTGGCCGATGCCCTGGTGGCCCAGGCATACCCCGAGGATCGGAATGCGCTGGCCGAGCCGCGCGATCAATTCCAGCGAGACACCCGCCTCGTTGGGTGTGCACGGCCCCGGGGAAATGACGATCTGCGCAGGCGCCAGCGTCTCGATCTCATCGACGCTCATGGCGTCGTTGCGCGCCACCTGCACCTCGGCCCCCAGTGTCTGCAGGTACTGCACCAGGTTGTAGGTGAAGCTGTCGTAGTTGTCGATCATCAGCAGCATGCTTATTTTTCCTGGTTCTGGCGCGAGCCTGCAAGGGCCGCTGCCGGCTGGGCAAATTCGTCGGCAAGCCTGGGGAAATTCTGCATGAATTCATCCACTGCATCATCCGTGGTCGCCCATGAAGCCACCAGGCGAATGACGGTGGAGCCGCTGTCGACGCGTGCCCAAGTCTCGAACTCGAAGCGCTCGGCCAGCTTCGCGACCATCGAATCGGGAAGCGCGACGAACTGCTGGTTGGTGTCCGAACCGGAAAACATAGTGAAGCCGGCGGCCGTGATGCAGTCGCGCAAGCGCAGTGCCTGGACGTTGGCATGCCGTGCCAGATCCAGGAACAGGTCGTCGCGGAACAAGGCCTCAAACTGCGCCCCCAGCACCATGCCCTTGGCCAGCATGCCGCCGCGCTGCTTGATCAGGTAGCGGAAGTCGCCCGTCAGCGCCGGATTGCAGATCACCAGCGCCTCACCGAGCAATGCCCCGTTCTTGGTGCCGCCGATGTAGAACGCGTCGGTCATGTCGGCGATGTCGGGCAGGCCCAGGTCGTTGCCTGCAGCGGCCAGAGCTGAACCCAGTCGCGCCCCGTCCAGGTACAGGTACAGGCCCCGCTCGCGGCAGAAGATGGTTAGCGCCTTCAGTTCATCGAAGCCGTAGCGCGTCCCCAACTCGGTGCTGTTGGAGACGTACACCAGCCGCGGCCGCACCATGTGCTCGTCGCCGTGCTGCTCGATGACCGGCGCCAGCAGCGCAGGCGTGAGCTTGCCTTCGGGACAGTCAATCTCCAGCACCTTGTGTCCGGTGGCCTCGATCGCGCCGGTTTCGTGGGTGGCGACATGGCCGGTACGCGCCGCGATGACGGCTTCGTGCGGACGCAGGAACGCGGCGATCGCGGTCAGGTTGACCTGGGTGCCACCGGCCAGGAAATGCACGTCGGCGTCATGTCGCCTGATCCGCTCCCGAATCAGCTGCGCCGCACGCAGACTGTGACGATCCAGCCCGTAGCCTGCACTCTGCTTCCGCCCCGCCTGCGCAAGCGCCTCGAGCAGGCGCGGATGCGCACCCTCGCTGTAGTCGTTGCGGAAGCTGGTCTTTGGCGGAAGCTGATCCTGGTCTTGCATCATGTCCTCGTTGCATTCCACTGGATGTTCATTGACGGACGGCTGCTACCCGAGAGCAGTCAGTCGGCAAGCAGGAACACGGCGTAGATCCTGTCCTGAAACGTCACGAAGCCGGTCTGGAAGGATTCGATGTCCGAGCGAAGGACTCGGGTGCCGGTTACCTGGACACGATCCAATGTGTACGAGTCCATTGGACGCGGTTGTCCCCACTGATAGGTGGACGGCCAGCTTCCTGCGCGTATTCCGTACTCGAACTGCGGAGCCACATCGGAGACGCTGTAGAGCTTGCCTAGCGTGGCGCCATAGGCGCGGGCAATGGTCTCGGCCTTCTCACGTGACGCCTGGATGCTTTTCTCGCGCAGCGCCTTGCGCAGGCCCTGCTCGTCGGCAAGGGCAGTGTCCACGCTGGAGATCTTCAATTCCTTGGAGGTGTCCAGTCCACCGAGGAACGCCTGCAGCACCTTCAGCGACGCGAAGGTGGCAGTCAGGCTGCGCTTGACTTCCGTGCCCATGAACACGGGCTCCCGCAGTTTCTCGTCGAAGCGCTCGCGCGAGCCGATCTGCAGGGAAGTGGCGACGATTTCGTTCTCGCGAATAGCTGATTTCTTCAGCCTCTCCAGCACGCCCTGCATGTTCTGCTCAACGCGGGTGCGTGCAGCGTCGGCATCGGGATCGACAGCTTCGAACTGCAGCGTGATCTTGAACCGGTCCGGGATGGCCCGCGCTTCGGCATCGCCATACACCAGCACGTGGCGCGTCGGCGGCAACGCGTTGACCTGCGCCAGCGCGCCCGTTGAAAACAGCGAAAGGACCGCGAGCAGCACACTTCCGTAATTGATCATGACGTTCCTTGTTGAGTTTGAAGAATCGGTTGTCACTGACAAGCCGTTGGGGTCGGATTCCTGGTTGCGGCCAGCCGCCCTGCTGCGGGGTTGCTGCGCATCACAGCCCCTTTGCCGCTTCAGCCACTGCGCGAAACAGCGCGCGGCCCTTGTTCATGGTTTCGTCCCACTCCTTCTGTGGGTCCGAGTCGAACACGATCCCCGCGCCGGCCTGCACGTGCAGGCGGCCGTCCTTGATCACCGCGGTGCGGATGGCGATGGCGGTGTCCGCGTCGCCGTGCCAGCCGATGTAGCCGATGCTGCCGGCGTACACATTGCGCTTGATCGGTTCCAGTTCGCGGATGACTTCAAGCGCGCGGATTTTCGGTGCGCCGCTGACCGTTCCTGCGGGGAAGGTCGCGCGCAGGACGTCGGCGTAGCTCAGTCCGGGCTGCAGCTTGCCGGTGACTTCGCTGACGATATGCATTACGTGGCTGTAGCGCTCGATCACGAACTGCTCGCCCACCTCGACGGTGCCCGCCTGGGAGATGCGTCCGGCATCGTTGCGGCCCAGGTCGATGAGCATCAGATGCTCGGCGCGCTCCTTCGGGTCGGCCAGCAGCTCGGCTTCCAGCGCAAGGTCTTCCTCGTGGGTGGCGCCGCGCGGCCGGGTGCCGGCGATGGGTCGCACGGTGACCTCGCCCTGCCCCGCCAGATCGTGCTGCAGCCGCACCAGGATCTCTGGCGAGGAACCCACCACCTGCACGTCGCCGACGTCGAGGAAGTACATGTACGGCGAGGGATTGAGCGCGCGCAGCGCGCGGTAGACGTCGACCGGACGCGCGTGGAACGGCACGCTGAGCCGCTGCGACAGCACCACCTGGAAGATGTCGCCGGCGCGGATGTACTCCTTGGATTTCTCCACCGCGTCGACGAAGCCTTCGCGGGTGAAGCCGGACACGAAATGGCTCTCGTCGAGCACGTCGCGGGTGATCGGCACCGGATAGCCGGCGCCGCTGGCGCGCAACTTGGTGGTCAATGCGTCCAGCCGCGATTGCGCGCTGTCCCACGCGCCGGACTCGCGCGGATCGGCGTGCACGATCAGGTACAGCCGGTCCTTGAGGTTGTCGAAGACGGCGAGCTCTTCGGACAGCATCAGCAGGATGTCGGGCGTGTCGAGCTCGTCCGGCTTGTCGCTGCCGGCCAGGCGCGGCTCGATGTAGCCGATGCACTCGAAACCGAACCAGCCCACCAGGCCGCCGGTGAAGCCGGGCAGGCCCTGCAGGCTCGGCACCGAATGCTCGGCACGCAGGGCTTCGACTTCAGCGAACGGGTCTTCCACGTCCCGGCTTTCGACCAATTGCCCCAGGTCACGGATCTCCATGCGCAGTCCGCGGAAGGTGACCACGCGCTTGGCCGGCAGGCCGATGATGGAATAGCGGCCGAAGCGTTCACCGCCCTCCACCGACTCCAGCAGGTAGGTATGCGTGGCGTCGGCAAGTTTGAGGTAGACCGAGAGCGGGGTGTCGAGGTCCGACAGCACCTCGCGTACCACCGGAATGCGCGTGTGGCCTAGGTCAGCGTAGTGCTGGAACTGCTGGAACGTGATCAAGGCGGATTTCCTTCCGGAGCGCGGGAGTCTGGCGGACGACGGCAACAGGCCACCATCGCCAGCCTGGGCGAGCGGAAGGAAGGGTGCGGCAGTGGGTCGGCGTGATCACCGGCGATACTTTAACCGACGCAGTGGATTTCGTCCCGTGCTCGGCAGTGCCGCTTATCGATTGAGAGGCGGCCCGTCGCTCATCGAGCGACTCGCGGCTCCGCGGAAAAACCCAGCAGGGGTGAATCGATCGGCAGGTGCATGCGGATGGCGCCGGGCACGCAATCGATACGGAAACGGGATGATTCCAGCGGCTCACCATCCAGGTTGAGCAGGATGGGACGCGGCGATTCGATCTCGAGCCATGGCAATCGCGTGCGTACCGCCACCCGCTCCAGCGCCGCCGACTTGCCGCTGGCCACCAGGGTGCCGATAGTGGCGGCCACTTCGCCCTCGAGTTCGGGAACAACGGTCACATCCAGCAGACCGTCGTTGACCAGGGCGTCCGGACACAATGCCTGCCCGCCCCCCGCCTGGCGGCCATTGCCGATACCCAGCGCGATGAACCCGCCCGACCATTGGAAATCAGGGCCCCGCAGGCGCGCTGACAGCGGCTCGATACGCCCCAGGCGGGCGATCCCGGTGATCAGGTAGGCGAGCCCGCCCAGCATCCGCTTCAGCCCTTCGTCGGTTTCGAAGGTGACCTTGGTGCCGAACCCGCCGCTGGCCAGGTTTGCGCACCAATGCGTCGAGCCGCCGCCTTCGATCCGGAGCAGATCCACTGGCACCGGGCTGGCGTCCGCCACCAGCTGCAGTGCCCGCAGCGGGTCGAGGCTCAGATCCGCCGCACAGGCGAAATCGTTGGCGGTCCCAAGTGGCACCAGGCCCAGGCTGGGCAGCTCGGCGGCAGGCACTCCTGTCTTGGCCAGCCCCGCGGCGACCTCGCTCAGCGTGCCGTCCCCGCCGGCGGCGATGAAGTGAGTGACTTGGCGAGCCAACCCCTCCTGCACATGGCGAATGGCATCACCGCGCTCCCAGGTGATGCGGACTTCAAGGACCAGGCCGCTCGCGCGAATGCTCGCGACAGCTTCACGCAGTTCATCGTCCCCCGCGCACTTGCCATTGATGATCAGGCACCAGCGCGCTTCGGTCATCGTGAGGGGCCAGGGAGGGGCGGCAGTGCAGGCTAGCAGCGGCGCGTGGTCTGGCGGTGAACGTCACCGTTCCGTCATATGGCCTTCGCACCATTGGAGGCCATAGCAGGGACGACTGGCGGGGGCAGGATAAGCCTCCAATCTTCCAGGGGCGGTGGCGCAGGCCACCGCCCTTTTCATTGGCCGGGATTGACGGCCCCCGAACGCGACTCCGCCACCGCCGTACGCATCCTCCCAATCACGTCCGCATAGTCGGCGGCGTTGAAGATCGCCGATCCGGCCACGAAGGCGTCGGCACCGGCGGCGGCAATCGCCCCGATGTTGTCCGCTTTCACTCCGCCATCGATTTCCAGGCGGATGTCCCGCCCGCTGGCGTCGATCCTGGAGCGCACCGCGCGCAGCTTTTCCAATGCCGATGGAATGAAGTCCTGTCCGCCGAACCCAGGGTTCACCGACATCACCAGCACCAGGTCCAGCTCGTCGAGCACCCAGTCGAGCACGTCGACCGGCGTGGCCGGATTGAGCACCAGGCCGGCCTTGCAGCCGTGCGACTTGATCAGCTGGATGGTGCGATGGACGTGGTTGCTGGCCTCGGGGTGGAAGCTGATGATGCTGGCGCCGGCGTCGGCGAAGTCGGGGATGATCCGGTCAACCGGCTGCACCATCAGATGCACGTCGATGGGTGCGGTGACGCCATGCTTGCGCAGCGCCGAACACACCAGCGGGCCGATGGTCAGGTTCGGCACGTAGTGGTTGTCCATCACGTCGAAGTGCACCCAGTCGGCGCCGGCGGCCAGCACGTTGTCCACTTCCTCGCCGAGCCTGGCGAAGTTGGCGGACAGGATCGAGGGGGCAATCAGACACTGGGACATGGCGGATCCTGTGAGGGGTCGGCAGCGAACGCCGAATCAGCGGTCGATTCTAGAGGTCCGGGGCGTCAGTGACGACCGCTCGCGGCGACGGGGCGATGAACATCGCCGCAACCAGCCCGCCGCCGTGTGCATCCGATCGCCCTGGGGCCGCGCAAAACCAGAGTCCCAGATAAATCTCGCACGAGTTTCCCGTGGCCGGTTGCATCTGGCGACACGCAAGTTTTTCAGTTCCTCTGCGCTTGGGTGGCAGGCGGGTCGTTCGACCGGGATAGGCGGTCGCGTGGCCCGCCTGTTCTGCTAGCGGCCTTCGCGCTTCCTGCGCAGGGTCTTGATGCGGTCATAGGCGGCGTTGAGCTCGCCTGCCTTGCGGTCGGCCTGCCTGCGCAACTCCTCGGCGGCCCCTGACATCTTGTCCGGGTGGTACTGGGAGATCAGTCGGCGGTAGGCCTGGTCCACTTCCGCGTCGGTTGCGTCGCTGGTCAGGTCGAAGATGCGGTACGGGTTGTTGCGTTTCAGCTTGAACCAGTCCGAGTCGAAGGCGTGCCCGATCAACAGCCCCACGACCGCGCCGGCCGGATGCCGCAGCAGCAGCCAACCGGCGATGAATCCCAGCAATTTCCCGTACCAGCGCGTCATGGCCACCCTTCCAGCAACGAGCCACGAGTTTACGCCAGCGTACTGCCGGGCTGCCCCTTGGGCGGCGATCACCGGCGCGGAACGCTCTGTGCGAAAGGCTCTAGACTACGCGACCGACGGGAGCCCCCAACGCACATGACCGACCCGCGCCCTTTCCTGCTGCAGTCCGACCTCCCGGGCCTGCCCCTGCGCCATCGCGGCAAGGTGCGCGACGTGTTCGACCTGCCGCGCGCGTGCCTGCCCGCCGATGCACCGCGGGGCGATTACCTGCTGATGGTTGCGACCGACCGTTTGAGCGCTTTCGACGTGGTCCTCCCCGACCCGATCCCGGGCAAGGGAGAGATGCTGTGCCAGATCTCCAACTTCTGGTTCCAGAAGACCGCGCACCTGCTGCCCAACCACCTGACCGGTATCGACGTGGCCTCGGTGCTTCCCGAGGGAGTGGATCCTGCGCCGTACCTGCGACGTTCGGTGGTGACCCGCCGCCTGAAGCCGGTGCCGGTCGAGGCCATTGCGCGCGGCTACCTCATCGGCAGCGGGTGGAAGGACTACCAGCGTACCGGCGCGGTCAGCGGCATCGCCCTGCCCGATGGGCTGCGCCAGGCCGAGCAGCTTCCGGAGCCCATCTTCACCCCTTCGACCAAGGCCGCCGTCGGCGACCATGACCAGAACATCGACTTCGACAGCATGGTCAAGGCGGTGGGACCGGAGCTGGCCGAGCGCGTGCGTGACGCCACCCTGCGCATCTACCGCTTCGCCGCCGAGCACGCCGCCCGGCACGGCATCCTGCTGGCCGACACCAAGTTCGAGTTCGGTACCGATGCAGACGGTCGACTGTACGTGATGGACGAGATGCTCACGCCGGATTCGTCGCGCTACTGGCCCGCCGACCAGTACCAGGTGGGTACCAGCCCCCCGAGCTACGACAAGCAGTTCGTGCGCGACTACCTGGAGACGCTGGACTGGGACAAGACCGCGCCCGGACCGCGGCTGCCAGCCGACGTGATCGAGCGCACCCGCGCCAAGTACGCCGAAGCGCTGCGTGAACTGGCCGGCATCGAGTTCGACTGAAGGTTCGACTGTGTCGGCGAGGGTTTGGGCGTCCGCTGCTGCCGATATGAACGGGCCGCTCTGGGCTATGCTGGCCACAGTGCCTCTGAGGACTCCCGAACGAACGTGGCCACCGAGCGACCCATCGACCGCTGGTTCGCCAGCTATTCCGGCGATCACCGCGACCACACCAACCAGCTGATCCATGTGTTCGCGGTGCCTGCGATCCTGTGGTCGGTGGTCGCGCTGCTCTGGTGCATCCCGGTGTTCGGCACGCAGTTCCAGAGCGGCATCTGGGCCGCGCTGGCCATGTTCGGCGCGTGGACGTTCTACAACCGGCTGTCGCCGCGGATCGGCTACGGAATGCTGGCCGTGTTCTTCGTCATGGCCTGCACGTGCCGGCTGATCGAGCAGAGCCTCGGCCTGCCGTTCCTGTTCTTGTCGGCAGTGACCGTGTTCGTGGTGGCCTGGATCGCGCAGTTCGTGGGGCACAGGATCGAAGGCAAGAAGCCCAGTTTCTTCACCGACCTGGTGTACCTGCTGATCGGTCCGATCTGGGTGCTGTCCAAGCTTTACCGCAGCATGGGCTGGAAGTACTGAGCGTCCTGCCTCACGACCCGAAAGCGCCGGGAGCCGGATCGAAGCCGCGCGGTGCGTAGCCGAAGTCGCGTACGGCCGGCCCACAGTCGAACACCAGGTCCTGGCGCATCCGTCCCAGCACCGCATCGCTGGCGGCGGTGAGGCGGCCGCTCATCCGCGCAGCGGCAAGCGCGGCCTTGAACAGGGGCGCCGGCACTTCCAGAAGGCGCGCCGGGGGCTGCAGGCAGGCCAGGGTCCTGCGCACCATCTCGCGGTAGGCCAGTGTTTCACCGCCGGGTAGCGCATAGGTGCGGCCTGCGCTGACAGGGGCATGGACGACGTCCTGCGCCGCTTGCGCCAGGTCTTCGACATGGACCGGCTGGCGCAGTCCCGTCGACCCCCTTGGCAGCACGAACCAGCCTGCACGCGATGCGATGCGCGCGATGCTGCTCAAGGTCCTGTCGCGCCCGGCGCCGTAGACCAGGGTGGGCCGCAGCACGGTGACATGCGCGTCGCGCGCTGCCGCGGTTTCGAACAGACGGGATTCGCTCTCACGCAGCAGGGTCGCCAACTTGCGTTCGGAGGCATCGGGTGAATCCTGCTTCACATCCGCGCTGGTGGAGCCGAACGCGACGATGCGCGGGCATTGGACCCCTGCATGCGCGGCATGCCACAGCGAAAACAGATCGAGCGGCCCGCAGCTGAAGATCGCATCGACCCGCTGCGGCCACTGCGCCTCACCCGCCAGGTCCGCCTGCAGCCACGCAAGCCCCTGCACATCCGCGTGAGTGCCACGCGAGACGGCCGTGACCGACCAGCCGGAGTTGCGCAGCCGCTCGCCGAGCGCACGGCCGATCTGGCCACTGGCACCAAACAGCAGGGCGCTATGCATGCGCGGGGGACGTTGCGCGGGCGCGGGCGATGCAGCTGCCGCAGCATTTGGCGTTGGATGTCATCGGCGACAAGCATAGCGCCGCGCCATGCGGGCCCGGAGGTAAGAGGCCATGGGTTAAACTCGGGGCGTCCTTGTTCGCCAACCCCACAGGCCTTGATGTTCCCTGCCCTGGAAATCCTGCTGGGCCTTCCGTTCGCGCTGGCCCTGGCCATTGCACTGTTGCGGACGGCCTCGCGCAGCACCATTGCCTGGATGGCCGCGTCGGCACCGGTGCTGGGCCTGCTGGTGCTGGCATGGCTGACTCCCGCAGTGCAGGCCGGGGATGTCCCGCAAACCAGCTACGGCTGGATACCCCAGATCGGCCTCTACTTCACGCTCCGGCTGGACGGGCTGGCGTGGATGTTCGCCGGGCTGGTGCTGGGCATCGGCGCGCTGATCGTGATGTACGCGCGCTACTACCTGAGCAGCGAAGACAGCGCGCGCCGTTTCTTTTCCTACCTGCTGCTGTTCATGGGCGCGATGCTCGGCATGGTGATCGCCGGCAACCTGCTGCTGCTGGTGGTGTTCTGGGAGCTCACCAGCATCAGCTCGTTCCTGCTGATCGGGTTCTGGACCCAACGTAGCGACGCGCGCGAAGGCGCACGCATGGCTTTGGCCATCACCGGGGCCGGCGGGCTGGCGCTGTTGGGCGGGGCGCTGCTGATCGGCAGGATCGTGGGCAGCTACGAACTGGACGTGGTGCTCGCATCGGGTGAACTCATCCGTGGCCACGCCTTGTACCCCGCCGCGCTGGGGCTGGTGCTGCTGGGCATCTTCACCAAGAGCGCGCAGTTCCCGTTCCACTTCTGGCTGCCGCACGCGATGGCGGCGCCGACTCCGGTGTCGGCCTACCTGCACTCAGCCACCATGGTGAAGGCGGGGGTATTCCTGCTGGCGCGGCTGCATCCGGCGCTGGCCGGCAGCGACCTGTTCTTCTACGTGGTCAGCGGTGTCGGTGCGATCACCCTGCTGCTCGGCGCCTGGTATGCGATTTTCCAGCACGACATCAAGGGGCTGCTGGCGTACTCGACCATCTCCCACCTGGGCCTGATCACCCTGCTGTTCGGCCTGTCCACGCCGCTGGCGGTGGTCGCCGGGCTGTTCCACATCCTCAACCACGCCGTGTTCAAGGCGTCGCTGTTCATGGCGGCGGGCATCATCGACCACGAAACCGGCAGCCGCGACATGCGACACCTCGGAGGGCTGCGCAGGTTCATGCCCTTCACCAGCGCGCTGGCGATCGTGGCGACACTGGCCATGGCGGGAATCCCGCTGCTCAACGGCTTCCTGTCCAAGGAAATGTTCTTCGTCCAGGCCCTCGAGATAAAGGGTGATGCGGCAATGCGCCTGGGCATCTCGGTGGCGGCGCTTCTGGCGGGAATCTTCGCGGTGGCCTACAGCCTTCGCTTCGTGCATGACACGTTCTTCGGCCAGTGGCCGCAGCCGCTGGAAGCGGCGCCGCACGAGCCGCCCCGGTGGATGAAGATCCCGGTGGATATCCTGGTGGTGGTGTGCCTTGCCGTCGGCATCGCGCCGGCGCTGACCGTAGCCCCGGTGCTCGCCGCCGGTGCGCAGGGGGTGCTGGGCGACGCCGTGCCGTACTACAGCCTGTCGGTGTGGCACGGCTGGAATCTGCCGCTGTTGATGAGCGTGGCCAGCATGGTGTTCGGCGTGGCGCTGTATTTCGGCCTGCGCCGCCTGTTCGACATCCACGCGATCATGCGCGTATCACTGGGCCGTCGCGTGTTCCGCGGCCAGGTGCAGGCGCTGCTGGCGCTGTCGTGGCGTTTCACCCGAGGCATCGGCAACGGCAGCCTCCAGCGCTACCTGCTGCTGATGGTGCTGGCCACGCTGCTGCTGGCCTCGACCCCGTATCTGTTCGGCGACGCGGCCCTGCTTTCGACGTCCAGCCGCGTCACTGCAATGCCCTGGTTCGGCTGGGTGGTGTGGCTGGTGCTGGTGGGTGGTGCGCTGGGCACGGTCGTGCTGCACCGGCAGCGACTGCTCGCATTGATCGTGATCGGAGCGGTCGGCCTGGCAGTGAGCCTGGTGTTCGTGATGCTGTCGGCACCAGACCTGGCACTCACCCAGTTGCTGGTGGAGATGGTGACCATCACCCTGATGCTGCTGGCCTTGAACTACCTGCCGCCGCACTCGCCAGTGGAGCCGTCGCGCGCGCGGCGCTGGCGCGACGGCGCCATCGCGCTCGCCGCCGGTGCCGGCGTGACCGCGCTGGTGTACGCCATGATGACCCGCCCGGCCGACACCATTGCCGGTGAGCTGCTGGCGCGCTCGCTGCCGGAAGGCTACGGCTCCAACGTGGTGAACGTGATCCTGGTGGACTTCCGGGCCCTCGATACCCTGGGCGAGATCGCGGTGTTCGGCATCGCCGGGCTGGTGGTGCATGCGCTGCTGCGCCGCGCGCGGCTGCGCCCATGGGAGGTCATGCCCGGCCAGCCCGACCGCCTGCCCATGCCGGGCGTGCTGACCCAGCTGCTGTTCCCCATGGCGCTGGCTGTATCGATCTACCTGTTCCTGCGCGGCCACAACCAGCCCGGTGGCGGCTTCATTGCCGGTCTCGTGCTGGCAATACCGCTGCTGCTGCAGTACGTGATCCAGGGATCGCAATACGTGGGGTCGCGTTTGGGCTTCGATTACCCGCGATGGGTCGGTGCGGGGCTGCTGCTGGCAGGCGCCACCGGTATCGCCTCGATGTGGCTTGGCTATCCGTTCCTCACCAGCGGGCATGTCGAACCGCAACTGGCGCTGGTCGGTGAGGTGCCCTTGACCAGCGCGATGGCCTTCGACGCCGGTGTCTACCTGGTGGTGTTCGGCGCGTCGATGCTGATCCTGTCGATGATGGGAGCCATAAAGCCGCCTTTGGCCAACCTGCGGAGTCACGCGAAATGATGGAGTTCGCACTGGCGAGCGGCATTGGCGCGATGACCGCGTGCGGCGTCTACCTGCTGCTGCGCGCGCGCAGCTTCGACGTGATCCTCGGGCTGACCCTGCTGTCGTATGCCACCAACCTGCTGATCTTCAGCGCGGGCCGCCTGGCGGTGGGCAAGCCGCCGGTGCTGCAGGATGGCCTGCCGGCGACGCTGGCCAACTACACCGACCCCCTGCCGCAGGCCCTGGTGCTGACCGCGATCGTGATTGCCTTCGCCATGACCGCCGTGACGATAGTGGTCGCCATGCGCAGCCATTCGGACAACGGCAGCGACCATGTCGACACGCGCGAGCCGGGGGACGGTAAGTGAACCACCTGCCGATCCTGCCGATCCTGATCCCGCTGATGGCGGGCGCCCTGATCCTGCTGGTGGAGCGCCGGGGGCTGCTGCCGCAGCGGATCCTCGCCTGGTGTTCGATGCTTGCGATGCTGTGGGTTGCAGCGCTGCTGGTGTGGCGCGCAGACCAGGGCGGCCTAGTGGTGTACCTGGTGGGCGACTGGCCGGCGCGGCTGGGCATTGCGCTGATGGTGGACCGGGTCAATGCGCTGATGGTGATGACCACCGCGCTGCTGGCCACCGCCAGCCTGCTGTATGCGGCCGGCGGCTGGGACCGCCGTGCGCTGCATTTCCATGCGCTGCTGCAGCTGCTGCTTGCGGGCTTGAACGGTGCGTACCTGACCGGCGACCTGTTCAACCTGTTCGTGTTCTTCGAGGTGCTGCTGATTGCCTCCTACGGCCTGATGCTCAGCGGCGGCCGCGGCATGCGCATGCGCGCGGGCATGCACTACGTCGTGTTCAACATCATGGCGTCCACCCTGTTCCTGATTGCGCTGGGCCTTCTGTACGGGATGACAGGCACCTTGAACATGGCCGAGATGGCGCTGCGCGTCGGCGCTGCGGCGCCGCAGGACGTGGCGCTGATCCGCGCCGCGTCGGGCGTGCTGCTGGTGGTGTTCTGCGCCAAGGCCGCGTTGCTGCCGCTCTACCTGTGGCTGCCCGAGACCTATTCGCGGACTCCGGCCGCGGTGGTCGCGCTGTTCACCGTCATGACCAAGATGGGCGTGTACGCGGTGCTGCGCGTGTACAGCCTGGTGTTTGGCCAGGAGGCGGGCGAACTTGCCGGCTGGGCGTGGGCGTGGCTGCTGCCGGCGGGGGTCGTCACCCTGGTGCTCGCTTCGCTGGGCGCGCTGGCCGGGCGCACCCTGCGCGGCACCGTCTCCTATCTGGTGATCGCGTCGGCCGCGACCCTCTTCATCGCTTTCGGCCTGCAGACCGCGGCGGCCGTGGGCGCGGGACTCTACTACCTGGCCCACAGCACCTTCGTGGCCGCTGCACTGTTCCTGATCGTCGACCTGATCCGGCGCCAACGCGGCGCGACTGCCGATCGCCTGGAAACACCGGCCCCGATGGGCAGTGCCACCTTGCTTGGCATCATGTTCCTCGTGGCAGCCGTCTCGGTGGCGGGACTGCCACCGCTTTCCGGCTTCATCGGCAAGCTGGCGCTGCTCGCGGCGGTGCCGCCGGCGCAGGTCCCGCTGGTCTGGACGACGGTGCTGGTCACCAGCCTGATGATCGTGATCGCGCTGTCGCGCCTCGGCAGCCAGGTGTTCTGGCGCGCCGGGACCTATGCCGAATCCGAAGCGCCGCGCCCGCCGCAGCGTGTCGAGGTTGCCGCCTGCGTCCTGCTGCTTGCTGTCGGCGTGGCCATGACCGTGGCCGCCGGCCCGCTGCTTCGCTACACCCAGGCGGCCGGTGCACAGGTGCTGGCGCCGGCGGACTACATCGAGCAGGTGCGCAGCACCACGCCGAAGAAGCGGGAGCCTTCGCCATGAGGCGCTTCCTGCCGTCGCTCCCGTTGAGCCTAGCGGTGTTCACGCTGTGGCTGCTGCTAGTGGCGAACTTCAGCTTTGGTCACCTGCTGCTGGCCGCGCTGCTGGCGATCGTCCTGCCGATGCTCACGGGCGTCCTGGAACCGGAGCGCGCGAAGTTCGGTCGCGCGACGCGCATCGTCCGGCTCGCCGGCACCGTGGCCGTCGACATCGTGCTGTCGAACATCGACGTGGCCAGATTGATCATCGGCCCGCAGCGCGCACTGCGCCCGGCCTTCATCTGGCTGCCGCTGGACCTGACAAACCTGCACGGGATCACCGCGCTTGCCAGCATCATCACCCTCACTCCGGGCACCGTATCGGCGGAGCTGGCGGCGGATCGACGCCACCTGCTGGTCCACTGCTTCAATCTCGATGACGCGGCATCGACCATCGCCCACATCAAGTCGCGCTACGAAGCCCCGCTGAAGGAGATCTTCCCGTGATCCACACCGCGATCGTCGTGTCCATGTACGCCGTTGGACTGGCCATGCTGCTCAGCCTGTACCGGCTGCTGCGCGGTCCCACCGCGCCCGACCGCATCCTGGCCCTGGATACGCTCTACGTGAACACCATCGCCCTGTTGATCCTGTTCGGCATGTACCTGGACTCCTCGATCTATTTCGAGGCCGCGCTGATCATCGCCATGCTCGGATTCGTTGGCACGGTCATGCTGAGCAAGTTCGTCATGCGCCGGGACATCGTCGAATGAGCGTCGCTTTCGAAATCATGATGGTCACGCTGCTGGCGATCGGCTGCTTCTTCGTGCTGGTCGGTTCGTTCGGCCTGGTCAAGCTTTCCGACTTCTTCAGGCGCCTGCACGGCCCGACCAAGGCCACCACCCTGGGCGTAGGCTGCATCCTGGTGGCGTCCATCGGCCACCACGCGACGCTTGGCGACGGACTGGGTCTGCGCGAAGTGCTGATCACGGTGTTCCTCTTCCTTACTGCACCGATCAGCGCGCACCTGATGGCGAAGGCTGCGCTGTCCCTTGCAAGCGACCGACCCCGGCAACCCGCAGATGCCGCCGCCAATGCACCCGAAGAGAGCCGCTAGAGCAGGATCAGCTCGTAGGCCACCCACGCCAGCAACGCGACCAGCAGGGCGATGCCTTCATTGCGGCTGATCCGGAGGTCGCCACGCAGCATCGGGTACAGCATCAGCACCAGCACGATCGCCGCCGGCAACTCAAGGCGCACGAACGAGGCAGGCAGCGGCAGTGGGCGCAGCGCGGCCATGCCGCCGACCACCACCAGCAGGTTGAACAGACTGGAACCGATCACGTGGCCGGCCACCATGTCGCCCTGCCCGCGCCGCGCCGCTGCGACCGCCGCGGCCACCTCCGGTAGTGCGGTGCCGATTGCCACCGGCAACAGGCCCACCAGCAGCGGCGACAGGCCCCACGCAAGGCCCATGACCGGGGCGGCCTGGACCACGAATTTCGCGCCGAAGTAGAGCAGCGCGGCCGCCACCAGGAAGCGCAGCAGGTTCATCCACAGCGCGCCTCGCGTGGCAACGTACGAGGCGATTCCCTCGCGCACTTCCGCGGTTTCGGTATGGCTGCGCGCCAGGAGGAAAGCGACGACGGCCACGAAGCCCAGCAGCAGCACGATGCCTTCTCCGCGGCCGATCACGCCATCAAGTCCAAACACGATTACCGCCAGCGTGGCCACCGCCAGCAGCACCAGCAGCGGCGACAGCAGGCGCATCCGGATCAGCAGCGGCGCTGCTATCGCCGCCACGCCCAGGGTCAGGCCGAAGTTGACGATGTTGCTGCCCACCGCGTTGCCCAGCGCCAGGTCCTGCGCTCCCACCACGTACGCACGCAGGTTGACCGAGAGTTCGGGGAGCGAGGTGCCGAACGCCACCAGCAGCAGGCCGGCGACGAACGGGGAGGCGCCGAGCCGCTGGGCCAGTCCGGAGGCGCCCTTGACGATCGAATCGCCTCCCAGCGCCAGCAGCACCAGTCCCAGCACGAACAGTCCAAGCGCTTCCAGCATGGTGTTGCCTCCCCGGGTGATCCAGTAATTCTAGGGCAGCAACGCCCAAGCGGTGCAAACCCGTGCGCGCTGCTGTCCGCAATGACGTCCAGTACACGCCGAGGCGCGGAGAATGGATGTCACTCCACCGTCTTGCGGAGGCTCCAATGGCACGTTCAAGCAACGCGTCGCGCCTGGCCGCGCTCGTGGCCGCGGTGCTTCCCTGGACCGTGATGGCCGATGCCGCGGGCCCTTCAAAACCGCCTGATGCCGAAGCTGCAGCCATGCGCGAGAGGATGGTGGAGATGCAGATCGCGGCGCGGAAGATCAAGGATCCGCGCGTGCTTGAAGCGATGCGCAGCGTCCCCGGGGAACGGCTGGTACCCGAGCAGGCAGCGCGGCATGCCTACGAGGATAGACCGCTGTCGATAGGCCACGGCCAGACCATTTCCCAGCCGTACGTCGTGGCCCTGATGACCGAGCTGGCGCGGGTCGAGCCTGGGGACCGGGTGCTCGAAATCGGCACCGGCTCGGGCTATCAGGCGGCGGTTCTGGCGGAACTGGCGGGTCACGTGTACTCGATCGAGATCGTGGAGCCGCTGGCGCGCAGCGCCGCCGCGGACCTTCGCGATCTTGGCTACGGCAACGTGAGCGTGCGCGCCGGCGACGGTTATGCAGGCTGGCCCGAATACGCGCCTTTCGACGCCATCATCGTCACTGCCGCGCCCGACAAGGTGCCTGCACCCCTGCTGGAACAGCTCAAGCCCGGCGGGCGGATGGTGGTGCCGGTCGGGCCGTCATGGGCGATGCAGCAACTCAAGCTCATCGAAAAGCAGGACGACGGCAGCATCCGTACGACGAATGTGGCGCCGGTGCGCTTCGTGCCGTTCACCCGCAAGCCCGTGGCATCGCCCG
>JBDNHW010000154.1:0-2993 GCA_041688625.1 Pseudoxanthomonas sp. | reverse complement strand
CGCCAGTACCGCCAGCCATAGCAGCAGGATGCGCCAGACCAGGCTCATCGCATCGCGCAGTTCCGGCAGTTCGCGCAGGGACTGCAGCATGCCTTCCTCGGCGTACTCCTCGGCCTCTTCGGCCAGCTCACTGTTGACGCTGGCGCGGCCTGCGGCGCCGAGGAACGCAGCATCCAGCTGCAGCGTGCCGCCACCGTTGGCGCGCCAGGCATTGAAAACCGCATCGAAGTTGCCGACCAGCGCCATGGCAAAGGTCACCAGCTGCGCCACCGGCCAGTCCAGCACCGCGTGCAATCCCCGGGCGCCAGCCAGGGTCGACTCCGGCAGCAGTCGTGCAGATTCCCCTTGGGCAGAGCGCGCGCTCAGCCGATACAGCACGGCGCCGAACGGACCCAGCACCAGGAACCAGAACAGCACGCCAAACCAGCGATGAAGCGCGCTGCGGAAGACCGCTTCCACCAGGGCCGGGCTGTCGGCCGTCGAAGGTTTCACGCCTAGATGGCTGATCGCTTCGCGACGCGCCGCCGTATCCGGTGCATCGATGATGGCTTCGACGTCGAGGTCGAGGTCGCGCGGCCCCCAGGCGTAGACCAGCACCGCGATCGCGAACAGCAGCGCCGGCACACCGAGCAGCGGCGTGGCCAGCGCCCACTGCACCAGCAGGACCAGCAGCAAGGGCGGCGCCAGCGCCAGTGCGATGCCATAACGACTGCGCCAGGCGCTGCCTTCGGCGAAGTGACTGTCCAGCCACTGCAGCCAATGGCGGTACCAGGTGAAGCGGCGCAGCGATGCGACCATGGTGGGTGCCAAATGTCCCAGCACCAGCGCAATCACAACGGCAAGCAAGGTTATCGACATGGGCACTCCTCTGCGCCGATTCTAGCCTGCACCCGCGAAAGCGACGATGTCAGCAGGCTTGCGCGAGTCACGGCGCCGCTCGCCGCGAAGTGGTGATGTCCTGGTACCAGTATTCGATCAGGGAGCGCGCGATCGAGATCCTGGGTGACAGCAGGATGCCTTCCAGGTCGTCCTTGCCTCGTGTCCGCGCCGCGCCGATTTCCTCCACGCTGAACCAGCGCGCCTCCTCCAGCTCCCCATCCACCTGCGGCGGATCAGCCTCGGCGTCGGCAATGAAACCGAGCATCAGCGCGCCGGGGAATGGCCACGGTTGCGCCCCGAGGTAGCGGCAGCTGCGCACGCGCACGCGGGTCTCCTCGAACACCTCGCGCACCACCGTCTGCTCCAGGGATTCCCCCGGTTCCACGAATCCGGCGACAACCGAGAACCGCCGTTCCGGCCAGCCTGCCTGTCGACCCAGCAGCAGCCGCTCGCCATCGCTCACCGCCACGATCACCGCCGGGTCCACGCGCGGGTAGCTGTCACTCGCGCACCGCGCGCAGTGGACGACGTAGCCGCCACGTCGAAGCTCCACGGGCTCACCGCACGCTCCGCAGAAGCGATTGCGCGAACGCCAGTGCTGCATGGCGCGAGCAAACGCGAATGCCGCCGCATACGCCGGGGGCCAGTTGGACGCCGCGTGGCGCAGGTCGGTGCGCTGCGGGGCCGACACCTCCACGCTGCCGGCATCGACCGCGAACCAGGCCAGTTCGCCGTCCAGTCCCAGCAGCAGGGCGTCCCCGGGCGCAGGGCGAAGGCGGGCACCCGGGTAGACCAGCAGCGCTCCATTCGCATCGGCGAACGCGGTGCCATCTTCATCGAGCACCAGCACCTTCGCGCGCGGCCACAGCTTGGCCATCGTCTCTACGTCGCCACGCAGCGCATCGGCACGGGTAAAGGGCGTGTCGCCGAAGGCGAACCCCGACAAAGCGGGTGGGTATCTCGAAAGCGCGGTCACTGCAGGATCATCACTGCGGCCACCGCTCGTCACATGCTGAAACTGCTGCCGCAGCCGCACGTGGTCTTGGCGTTCGGATTGCGGATCACGAACTGCGCACCGTGCAGGCTCTCGGCATAGTCCACCTGCGAGCCCATCAGGTACTGCAGGCTCAGTGGGTCGACCAGCAGCGTGACTTCGTCGGTGTCCACGGCAACGTCATCTTCGGCCCGGTTCTCGTCGAACTCGAAACCGTACTGGAAGCCCGAGCACCCGCCGCCCTGGATATAGACCCGAAGCGCCAGCGCCTGGTTGCCCTCCTCCTGGATCAGCTCGCGAACCTTGGCCGCGGCCGCCTGGGTGAAGTCAAGCGGCCGGTCGATGGACTGGTAGTCGGGTGCCGGGGCGGTGCCGGGCAGGGAAACGAGCATGGTCATGGACTCAGGATGGGGCCCGGCGGGCTGCGCTTCAAGCGCCAGCCGCGCCTTGCTTGGCCGTGGCCGCCGCCCAGGTGAAGGATTGCTCGGTGGCGGCGCCGCGCTGCGGCACCAGCCGCGCGATCACCCGGACCGGCTGGAACCCGGGCGGGAGCAGCAGGTCACCTTGCACCTGCTGGAAATACTTGAACGAATAGGGGACGCCAGGTGCGTTTTCCTGCTGGCGCAATTCGGCCCAGGCCAGCCGCTGCAGCTTGCCGCCGCTGGTGCCTTCAACGGCGATCTGCAGCCGCCCGCTGTTGACGGCGCCGCGGTTCACGTTCTGGGTGAGCGTGGCGGTGAAGTGCCAGGCCTGGTCGGTCTGCGGCTCCAGCTTCAGCTCGTGCACTGCCAGGCCGCGGCGCTGCGCGGTGGAACCGACGAAGCGTTCGTAGAAGGCGACGTCGGCCCGCAACCCGGCTATTTCCTCGTCCCGCTTGGCCAGCGCACCCTGCAGGTCGCGGTTTGCGTCGCGGCTGATCTGGTCCGAGCGCGCCAGGGTGGCGGCGCGCTGCTCGAGGCCATCGATCTGACTTTCGAGCGACTGCAGTTGGGCGGGCGTGGGCACCTCACCGGTGGAACGCAGCAGCACCCACGCCGCGACGCCGCCGATAAGCAGCGCCAACGCCAGGATCGCGGCCGCGGCATGGACGGCCAAGCGGCTGCGGGAAAGCGGAGCCAGG
>JBDNHW010000153.1:0-4254 GCA_041688625.1 Pseudoxanthomonas sp. | reverse complement strand
GTGCCTGGGGCGCGTCAGTGGTCGTGGAAGGGATTGGCCGCCACGGGGAGCTCGGCCAGTGCGTCCAGCAGCGTCGCCCACGCGCTCGACGTGCGCCCGGTGTCCTCGCTCCAGCGCGCATCCATCGTGTGGGTGAGGGTCAGTTCGCAGCCATTGCCCTTGGGCGCGATGTCGATCGAGACCACGCTGGGTTCATCGTCCGGAAGGCCCTTGATTTCCCAGGTGAAGACCAGGCAGGTCGGGTGCTCGATCTCGAGGTACCGTCCAACGTGATCGACCAGTGCGCCCTGGCGCTCGACCTTCAGCGAGAAGCGCCCGCCAACGCGCGGATCCAGGTCGAGCCGCACCACGTTCTCGTCGCGCACCCGCGAGCCGAACATCCATTGCCCCAGCATGCGCGGCACCAGCCATGCCGAGAACACGCGATCGGGCGGCACATCGAACGTGCGGCTGACGGTGACGTCGATCTTCCGGCGCGGGTCCTGGGTCATGTCGGGGGATTCGGGTGAGGTGGAGAAATCGTAAAGGTTTTGAACCACAGGGCAATGGCAGCGCTGCTTGCCCCGCTTACAATTGGCGCCATGCTCATCAATGCCGCCGCCTACAAGTTCGTCCAGATCGAGGATCCCGCGCTGCTTGCTGCTTCTGTGGAAGATTGGGCGCGGGCAAGTGGCCTCAAGGGCAGCGTGCTGGTGGCGGGGGAAGGCATCAACCTGTTCCTCGCCGGCAGCGAGACAGGGGTGGATGAATTCTTCGATTGCCTGCGGCAGGACCCGCGTTTGGCCGCCATCCGCGTCAAGCTGAGTCGCAGCCAGGCGCAGCCGTTCAAGCGGCTCAGGGTCAAGGTCAAGCCGGAGATCATCAGCTTCCGGCGCGACGGTTCTTCTCCCCTGCATGGTCGCGCGCCGAGCGTCGCGCCGGCCACGCTTGCGCGCTGGCTGGACCAGGGCATGGACGACAGCGGGCGTCGGCTCGTGCTGCTGGACACCCGCAACCGCGAGGAAGTCGGCCATGGCACCTTCGCAAACGCGTTGACCCTGCCGATCGACAATTTCACCGATCTTCCACAGGCCCTCGCCCCGCATCGCGACTCGATGGCCGACGCCACGGTGGTCAGTTTCTGCACCGGCGGCATCCGCTGCGAGAAGGCCGCCCTCTGGATGCGCGAAAGCGGCATGGACAACGTGTTGCAGCTGGACGGCGACATCCTGGGATATTTCGAGGAGGTCGGCGCGCAGGGCTACGACGGGCGCTGCTTCGTGTTCGACGAGCGCGTGGCGCTGGACCCGGATCTCGCCCCGCTGGTCGACCAAAACTGCGTCTGACCCGGCGGCAGGCGGTCGCGTGCCAGCTATCATTGCCTCCCAGACTCTGGTCAAGGCTCCAACATGCTCGTAGTCCACCACCTCAACAACTCCCGCTCCCAGCGCGTGCTTTGGTTGCTCGAAGAGCTGCAGCTGGACTATGAAGTGGTGCGCTACCAGCGCGACGCCAAGACCATGCTCGCGCCGGCCGAGCTGCGCAAGGTCCATCCCTTGGGCAAGTCCCCGGTGCTGGTCGATGGCGACAACACCGTGGCCGAATCCGGGGCGATCATCGAATACCTGGTGGAGCGGCATGACGCCGCCCATGTCTTCGCGCCGCAGCCGGATACGCCGGAGCACCTGCGCTACCGCTACTGGATGCACTGCGCCGAAGGTTCGCTCATGCCGCCGCTGCTGTTGAGCCTGGTGTTTTCGCGCATGAAGCAGGCGCCGATGCCGTTCTTCGCCAAGCCTGTCGCACGCGGCATCGCCGACAAGGCGATGAGCGGCTTTGTCGGTCCGCAGGTCAAGATGCACCTGGACTATCTGGAAGCCGAGCTGGAAAAGTCCGCGTGGTTTGCCGGAGACTCCTTCAGCGCGGCAGACATCCAGATGAGTTTTCCGATCGAAGCCGCTGGCGCGCGTGCCGGGTTCAGTGCCCGCCCGCGGCTGCAGTCCTTCGTGGATCGCATCCACGGCCGGCCGGCCTACCAGCGAGCGCTCGACAAGGGCGGCCCGTTCGAGCTGATGAGCTGATCGATCCAGGTCGAAGGAGGGGACATGTCGTACGTGCGCTGCCTGCGCGGACTGGGTTCGGGCCTCGAGTATTCCGCCGACATTCCGATGAACCTGGATCCGGCCGACGGCCGGCCGGTGCAGATGGAGCTGGACCTGGAACGGCTGGCGGCCGAGAAACCCGATGCAGCGTGGTATGACCCAAGCCGTCGCGACATGTGGCGCTTTGGTGGGCTCATGGCCCTGGATGTCACCGACCCTGCCGACGCCGTGCACATCGTGGCGCTGGGCGAGGGCGCAACTCCGCTGCTGGAGTATTCCCACCATCCGCTTGCCCGGAACGCCGGGCTCGCATTGGGACTGAAGGATGAGGGCTGCGCGCATCCTGGGTTTGGCGCCAATCCCACCGAAAGCTTCAAGGATCGCGGCATGGCCATGGTCGCGGCGCAGGCGCGGCGCCTCGGGCTCACACGCCTGGCCGTGCCCACCCAAGGCAATGCCGGTGATTCGCTGGTGCGCTATGCGCTGGCCGGCGGACTGTCGGTGGTGGTGGCCATGCCCGAGGACACGCCGCAGCCGATCCGTAGCAACGTGGCCGCTGCGGCGCAGGACTTTCCGGACCGCGTGATCCTGGAGTTGGCCGGTCCCACAATCCGCGAATCTGGCGCGCTGCTGCGCGAGAAATACGTGCCCCACGGCTGGTTTTCCGTCGCCACGTTCCAGGAGCCGGGCTGGCGAATCGAAGGCAAGAAATCGCTTGGGCTGGAACTGGCCGAGCCTGCGGCAGGGCAGGCGCGCTGGTCGCTGCCGGACGCCGTCATCTACCCCACCGGTGGCGGCACCGGGGTGCTCGGCATGTGGAAGGCCTGGGATGAACTCGAAGCACTCGGCCTGATCGATTCGCGTCGCCCGAAGATGCTGTGCGTGCAGAGTGAAGTGACCGCGCCGCTCGTCCAGGCCTTCGAATCGGGCGCCGCCGACACCACGGCTGTGGCCGCCGGCCACACCCTGGCGACCGGACTCAACGTGCCGGGCGGAGTGGGGCACTTCCGCGTGCTGCAGATTATCCGCGCCAGCGGCGGCGCCGCGGTGCAGGTGTCGGAGAAGGAAATCGCCGACGAATTCTCCCGGCTTTGGCGCGAGCGCCGCGAGTGGATCAGCCCCGAGGGCGCTGCCTGCCTCGCTGCGCTCCCGCAGTTGCTGGACCGCGGTCTGTTGCACCAGGGCGAGCGCGTGGTGGCGGTGAATACCGGCTCGGCGCGCAAGTACCTTCCCGAGCTCAAGCACCTGATGTAGGGGGCCAGCAGCGGCTCGTGCTGCTGGCATTGCCGCGCAGTGGCCCCATCTCCAAGGGAGCTTTCGGAGAGTGCCTCCCATGATTCCGTATTCGATACTCGATCTCGCCCCGGTTGTGGAAGGCAGCGACGCGGCCCAGGCGTTCCGCAACACCCTTGATCTTGCGCAGCACGCCGAGGGCTGGGGCTACCGACGCTACTGGCTGGCCGAGCACCACAACATGCCCGGCATCGCCAGCGCGGCGACCGCAGTGCTCGTGGGTTACGTCGCTGGCGGCACGAAGACCATCCGTGTCGGCTCCGGCGGGGTGATGCTGCCCAATCATGCGCCGCTGCAGGTGGCCGAACAGTTTGGCACGCTGGCTTCCCTGTATCCCGGGCGCATCGACCTGGGCCTGGGCCGGGCGCCGGGCACCGACCAGCCCACGGCCAAGGCGCTGCGCCGCTACTTCGACAATGCCGAGCAGTTCCCGCGCGACGTGCAGGAGCTGCTGCACTACTTCCAGCCGGTGCAGCCGGGGCAGGAGGTGCGTGCTGTCCCAGGCGCGGGGCTGGACGTGCCGGTGTGGCTGCTGGGTTCGAGCCTGTTCAGTGCGCAGTTGTCGGCCGCGATGGGCCTGCCCTTCGCCTTCGCCTCGCATTTCGCCCCCGATGCGATGGACCAGGCGCTGGCGCTGTACCACCGCGACTTCCGTCCCTCGCAGTACCTGTCGCAGCCGCATGCGATGCTGGCCTTGAACGTGGTTGCGGCCGATACCGACGCCGAGGCCAGGCGGCTGTTCACCACGGCGCAGCAGAGCTTCGTCAACCTGCGCCGCGGCCGCCCGGGGCTGATCCCGCCGCCGATCGACGACATCGAGACCTATTGGCAGCCGCACGAAAAGGCCGGCGTGCAGCGCGCACTGGCGTGCAGCGTGATC
>JBDNHW010000152.1:0-1679 GCA_041688625.1 Pseudoxanthomonas sp. | reverse complement strand
AGTGCAGCCGCGCAGGCTGCGTGTTCATGGGCTCCATGTCCGCGCCTTCGCCGGCCAGCTCGAGCGCCTTGGCGGCGGCAGCGAGCATGGTCAGCGAGTCGCTGGTGTTGAAGCAGTAGTTGAAGCTGCCGTCGCTCATGCGATAGATGACGAAGGCGTCGGTGATCTCGCCCTTGCCTGCGGACTCGGCGAGAGAGGCCAGTTGTTCGGTGACGGTCTGGAGTTCAACGGGCATCAGAGGCAGGTCAGCAGGGCTGCGCGCAACTTGGCGGGCGTCTTGGTGAAGTCCCTGTCGAGCGTCGGGTTCGCAGCCGCCAGTAGTTCGGGCATCTCGGTCATCACCACGCCTGGGCGATACCACTTGCGGGTGTCTGCAATCGTGTTGTGGAAATGGATGTATGCGTTGGCGCCGCGGGCGTAGGTTTCCAGATTGATCGGCGCCTGCAGCTCGCGGGCAAGCCGCATCGCCCGGCGCTCACAATCCTCCTCGACCGCCTGGACCGATCGCACTGCGCCGGCGGGGTCGCGGATGCGCTTGCCTTCCAACCACTCCCACATCTCGCTGCGGTACGCGCGCCACATGGGCTGATCTTCCACCCACTGGGTCAGGTGGCAGTATTCGTGAAGCATGACGCCGAGCCATGAATCCTTGCGGCGCCCCGTGGCCACGGCCAGCGTCTTGTTGTCCTCGTCGAAGTAGCCCCCAACCTGCACGCCGTCGCTGTTGACCGTCCCGCCTGGCGCGAGGATCACGGTCACCCCGAAAGACCACGAGCGGCGCGCGATCTCCGCGACCATCTCGTGGGCGTTCACGCGGCGATCCCGTCCGGGTTGTTGTAGCTGCGGCTGAGTGCAGGGCCGCGCTTGGCGTCCGGCTCAACCACCTCCAGCATCTGGCTCGACACGCGCACGCGCCCAACCTCGCCGTGCACCCTGCTGTACGTGATCACCTGGGCATCGCGCCCGCTCATCCAGCCGCCGCGGCTGGCGTAGGCATCGGAGCCGGCCAGGGTGCGGTGCTGCTCGACCACCATGAGGTTGGTTTCCTTGATGTCGATGTGGTGCATGTGCCCGAGGTGCGCGTAGGCGTGCTTGGTGCGGCCGAACACTTCGCGGAACTTGGCAGCGAACACGGTGTCGACCTGGGCCGGCTTGCGCTTGTGCCCGTGGTGGAAGAACAGCGCCGTGGCGCCGTGCTCGACGCAGTAATAGGGGTCGGGCGAAACGTCCACCGTGATGCGTGGCTCGTTCTCGAACGTGGCGTGCAGCCACTCGCGCAGCCAGATCGAGCTGGCCGGGTCGTGGTTGCCCTCGGCCATCAGGATGTGCACGCGCTGGTGCTTGGCCAGCAGCATCCCGATGATCCGGCGGATGGCGCGAATCGCCACGCGCACCAGCTTTTGGAACCGGGTATCGGCATCGAGCAGGTGCTTGCTTGCCGGGGTCACCGCGTCCATGCCATCCCAGTGCAGGAAGTCGCCGAGCTGCGCGAACACGCCCAGTTCAGCGTCCGGGCTCTGCGCGATGGCCGCGCTGAACCAGTCGACCAGCATCGTCTCGGCGATCGCCGTGTCCCAATCGTCGCCCGTCTCCTCGGCCCAGCTCAACATGCCCAGGTGGTAGTCGGTCACCACGTAGCAGTTGGCCAGGTCCGCGCGGGTGCGCGCGGGTGCTGGCCT
>JBDNHW010000151.1:0-5109 GCA_041688625.1 Pseudoxanthomonas sp. | reverse complement strand
GCTACAGCGTGGTGGCGACTGTCTCCCCCGGGCTGTTCCCGGCCTCGTTCCGCGAGATGGGCCGGGTGGGCGTGTATTTCGAAGCGGCCGCGGTAATCGTCTCACTGACCCTGCTCGGCCAGGTGCTGGAACTGCGTGCGCGCTCGAAGACCGGCGCCGCAATCAAGTCGCTGCTCGGCCTGGCGCCGAAGGAAGCGCGACGGCTGAATGAGGACGGCAGCGAGGAGGATATTCCGCTGAGCCACGTGCACCTGGGCGACCGGCTGCGCGTACGTCCCGGTGAGAAGGTTCCGGTCGACGGCGAAGTGGTCGAAGGCCGCTCCACCGTCGACGAATCGATGCTGACCGGCGAGCCCATCCCGGTGGAAAAGATCGTCGGCGACACTGTCATCGGCGCCACCCAGAACGGCACGGGCGCTTTGGTGATCCGCGCCAGCAAGATCGGTGCGGACACGGTCCTGTCGCAGATCGTGCAGATGGTCGCGCAGGCGCAACGGTCGCGCGCACCGATGCAGCGCATGGCCGACAAGGTCGCGTTCTGGTTCGTGCTGGCGGTGCTCGCCGCCGCCACCACGACGTTCTTCGTCTGGGGCCTGTTCGGGCCGGAACCCTCGTGGACGTACGCGGTGCTCAACGCGGTGTCGGTGCTGATCATCGCCTGCCCTTGCGCCCTCGGACTGGCCACGCCGATGTCGATCATGGTGGCGACCGGCCGCGCCGCCCAGGCCGGCGTGCTGTTCCGCGATGCCGAAGCGATCGAGCGGCTGCGCACGATAGACACGCTGATCGTCGACAAGACCGGCACCCTCACCGAAGGCCGGCCGGCATTCAAGGAAGTGGTTGCCGCGGACGGCTTCGACGGCGACACAGTGTTGCAATTGGCCGCCAGCCTCGACCAGGGAAGTGAACATCCGCTGGCCGATGCAATCGTGGCCGAGGCACGGCACCGCGAACTGGCGCTGGACAGGGCGGAGGATTTCGATTCGGTCACCGGCATGGGGGTACGGGGCAGCATCAACGGTCGCGCGCTGGCACTCGGCAATACCGCGCTGATGGCCGACATCGGAATCGAAGTTGCAGGCTACACCGATACTGCCGAACGCCTGCGCAAGCAGGGCGCAAGCGCGATGTTCCTCGCCGTCGATGGACAACTCGCCGGCGTGATCGCGGTCGCCGACCCAATCAAGGACAGCGCCCGAGCCGCGCTCGACGAGTTGCGTGCGGCAGGCCTGCGCATCGTGATGGCGACGGGCGACGGGGTGACCACCGCACAGGCGGTTGCCCAGATGCTCGGCATCGATGAGGTGCACGGCGAAGTGCGACCGCAGGACAAGGCCGACCTCGTCACGCGACTGAAAGCCGAAGGTCGCCGCGTAGCGATGGCCGGGGACGGCATCAACGACTCTCCCGCGCTGGCCGCGGCCGATGTCGGCATCGCCATGGGCACCGGAACCGACGTGGCCATGTCCAGCGCACAGGTGACCCTGGTCCGCGGCGACCTGCGCGGCATCCTGCGCGCGCGTGCGGTCTCGCAGGCCACGGTGCGCAACATGAAACAGAACCTGACCTTCGCCTTCGCCTACAACGCGCTGGGGGTGCCGATCGCCGCTGGCGTGCTGTATCCGTTCTTCGGCCTGCTGCTGAGTCCGATGATCGCCGCGCTGGCAATGAGCCTGAGCTCGGTGTCGGTGGTGGCCAATGCCCTGCGCTTGGCCAATCGCGCACCACCCGATGATTCCCGCGCGAACCATCAACCGATTGCCAGGAAAGGATCTGCATGAGCACCAGGACGACTGCTATCAACGAAGCAAAACGGGCGACCCTTTACCGCATGGTCACGCCGAAGCACACATGTCCTTTCGGGCTGAAGGCGCTCGACCTGTTGAAACGCGAGGGCTTCGAGGTCGACGATCAGTGGATGGCCACGCGCGAGCAAACCGACGCTTTCAAGGCAGAGCACGGCGTGAAGACCACGCCGCAGACCTTCATCGCCGGCGAGAGGGTGGGCGGCTACGACGATCTGAGGCGCCACTTCGGCAAGTCCGTCGCCGATCCTGATGCGTTGACGTATCGGCCGGTGATAGCGGTCTTCGTTGTTGCCGCACTGATGTCCCTGGCGTCCAGCTGGGCTGTCCATGGTGCGCTGCTCACCGTGCGGACCGGCGAATGGTTCATCGCTTTCAGCATGTGCATCCTGGCGCTGTTGAAGCTGCAGGATGTCGAGCGTTTCTCCAGCATGTTCCTCGGCTACGACCTCCTGGCGCGCCGGTTCGTGCCGTATTCCTACGTCTATCCGTTCGCCGAGCTGCTGGCCGGAGTGCTGATGATTGCCAGCGTGCTGATGTGGCTGTCGATACCGGTCGCCTTGTTCATCGGTGGCGTCGGCGCGATATCGGTGTTCAAGTCCGTCTATATCGACAAGCGCGAGTTCAAATGCGCATGCGTGGGTGGCGGCAACAACGTACCCCTGGGATTCGTCTCGTTGACAGAGAACCTGATGATGATCGCAATGGCGCTGTGGATGCTGATTCGGCATTACTGAGGCGTCGGTGCAGGTCGGCAACGGCGCCTTGCCTTCACCGGCTGATCACGAATGGGGTCGAGCAGTCCGAAACCTGCGCTGTCTGCTTGAACACATCTACCGTATGGGTCATGCTTGGAACGTGCCGCTTCGATCCCTCCGCCATCGCCTGACCGTCTGGCTCCGCATCCCGTTCGGGTATCTGGCGGGGTTCTCGTTGATGGTGCTGCTCGTGGTCGGCGCGATGCCGGTGATCGAAGTGCACGCCCACGCCGACCCGGGCGCGGATCACGGGGCCGTCGCCGATCAGCATGAGCTGGCCGGTCACCACGGCCACGATCACGACGACGAGCACGACCACGACCACGAGCAGCGCGGCACGGACGAGTCCGCAGTTGCAGGTGAAGCCATCTGGCATGCGCATGATGCCTGCAGCATCGCTTCCGTTCTGGTCGAAACGCCGCAGCTCTCCCTGGGCACCATGCCTCCGGCCGCACACCCCGCAACAACCATGGTCCTGCCCGAGGTTTCCACCCGTCCCGCCTCGCTGCTTCGTCCTCCCATCGTTTGACACCGCGGTAACGCTGCCCTTCGTGCGGCGTATGCGTGCCTGTCTTCGATCCTGTGGAGGTTGTCCGTGAATCTGCGTTGGCTGATGGGCCTGGCGTTTGCCGGGTCCTGGGGCGTCGTCCTGCCGGGACACGCCCAAACTGAACTTCAAACTGGACCATGGCCTGCGCAAACACAGCCAGGGGATCCGTCGCGTACGCCAGCATCTCCTGGCGAACCGTTGCATTTGCGCGACGCGGTCGCACGAAGCCTCTCGGAGCACCCTTCCCTCGCTGCCGATGTGGCGCAGTTGCGTGCTGTCCAGGCGCGTGCCGAGCGCGAGTCGCTGGCGCCGCCGCTGGTGGTAGGTGCCGGCGTCGAGAACGTCGGCGGCACCGACAACCTGAGTGGAGTGCAGTCGGCCGAGACCACGTTGCGGTTGAGCCGGGTGATCGAGCTCGGCGGCAAGCGCGCCGCACGCCAGGCATTGGGTGCAGCGCAGGTCGCGCAGCAACGCAACGCCGCGCAGGTCACCCGGATCGAGGTGGCCGGCCGTACCACCGCCCGATTCATCGAGGTGCTGGCCGACCAGCAACGGCTGGCACTCGCGCACGAAGGGGTCGCCCAGGCCGAGCGCACGCGCCGCGAGATCGCGCGCTGGGTCGCGCAGGCACGCAATCCGGAATCGGATCTGCGCGCCGCCGAGATCGCGCTGGCCGATGCCGAGCTCGAGCGCGAGCACGCCGAGCACGAACTGGCTGCTGCCCGCATCAGCCTGGCGGCCAGCTGGGGTTCGTTCACGCCCGAGTTCGACTTGGTCGCCGGCGAACTGGACGCGCTGCCCGCCGTCGAAGACTTCGAAACCTTGGCCGCGCAGTTGCCGATGACCGCATCGCAACGCGATTCGCTGCTGCAAGTACAGGCGATCAACGCCAGGCGCCAGGTCGCGGTCGCAGGTCGCAGTCCGGACATCGACCTCAGCCTCGGCGTGCGACGCCTGGAGGCCTTCGACGACCAGGGCCTGGTGATGTCGGTGTCGGTCCCGCTGGGTAGCCGGCCGCGCGCGGACCTGGCGATCGCCGAGGCCGACGCCGAGCTGGCGGCAGTGGTGGCGAGGCGCGACGCGCAGCGTTCAGAAAGCCACCAGGACCTGTTCGAGCGCTACCAGGAGCTGCTGCACGCGCGTACCGAATACACCGCGCTGCGCGACACGATGCTGCCCAAGGCCGAGCAGGCCGTTGCCTTCACTCGACGCGGGTTCGAGGCCGGCAACTTTTCCTTCCTCATGCTTGCGCAGGCACAGCGCACCTTGTTCGAGCTGCGCGAACGCAGCGTCGAAGCCGCCGCGCGCTATCACACCCGTCTGGTCGAGATCGAACGCTTGACCGCCGTCGCACCGGAAACCAGCCCATGATCATTCGACTCCTGCTCTCCTTCGCGGTTGCCTTGCTGCTGGCCGCCTGCGGTGATCGCGGCTCCAACCAATCCGCCCAGGGTCAAGCCGCTGTCGCCGCCGGCGACTATGAGCGCGGTCCGCACAACGGCCGCATGCTGCGCGACGGGGACTTCGCATCGAAGTCACCATCTTCGAGACCGGCGTGCCGCCGCAGTACCGGCTGTACCCGTTGGTCGACGGCAAGCCGGTGCCGCCGGCCCAGGTGCAGGCCAGCGTCGAACTGCACCGCCTCGACGGCCAGGTCGACCGTTTCGCCTTCAAGCCCGAAGGCGACTACCTGGTCGGCGACGGCACCGTGATCGAACCGCATTCGTTCGACGTCAAGGTAGCCGCCAATCATGCAGGCCAGGCGCATGCCTGGGAGTACCAATCCTACGAAGGCCGCGTCACCATCGACCCGGCCATCGCCGCAGACGCCGGCATCCAAGTGGAGACTGCCGGGCCGGCGCTGATCCGCGACACGGTGCAACTGAGCGGCCGCATCACCATCGACGACAGCCGCCATGCACAGGTCAAGGCACGCTTCCCGGGTACGGTGCGTGCGATGCGGGTGCAGCAGGGCGACCGCGTGCGTCGCGGCCAG
>JBDNHW010000028.1:0-10920 GCA_041688625.1 Pseudoxanthomonas sp. | reverse complement strand
TGGTGGCCGGGGAGGGAATCGAACCCCCGACACAGGGATTTTCAATCCCTTGCTCTACCGACTGAGCTACCCGGCCATGCACCTGCGGCCGAGCCGAAGTGAGGGCGGGATGATACGGGTGCCAAGCCTGCGCGGCAAGCCAGCGATCCCAATGCAGGAACAAGATCTGCACGTTTGTTTAAATCGAAGGGGAGCATCATGTCCTTCCGGGCACGTCGACAAGAGGAGAAAATCATGAAACCGATCGTCCTGACGATGGCGCTGGCGACCGCACTGGCCGCCGCATTGGGCGGCTGCGCTAGTGCAGGTACCGAGCTGAGCGACGAAGCCACGCTTGGTTTGTACCGCGCCCATGCCGGGGAGCCAGTGGGCAGCTTCCGCTACTTCGGCAGGCTCAACGGGTGGACGCCCTTGGGCGACGAGACCCTGGTGGTGTGGACGCGCCCGAAAGAGGCTTACCTGCTGGAGCTGTTTGGTTCGTGCCAGGGCCTGGAATTCACTCCCGCGATACGGATCAGCAACCAGGCGAGTACCGTGTACGCAGGCTTCGACAGCGTCATCCCCACGGGTGGGGGCGCGATCGGCATGAGGAACATCCCCTGCCGGATCCAGACCATTCGGCCACTGCAGGTCAACGCACTGAAGGATGCCCAGCGCGAGCTGCGGGAAGCCAATGCGGTGGAGCGGCAGGAGCAGGGCAACTGAAGCCGGTCAGGTGGATCGGCACCAAGCCTGCCGGGTTGACCGCGAGCTTCAGGTGTCCCATCGAGGGACGTGCGGCCTGGTCACGTAGAGACAAGCGCTGTCCGCGTGAGATCGGTCAGCCTTCGGGCACGTAACCCGCCGGCTTGTCGGCGCCACCGGCGAACAGGAACTTCTCCAGCTCCGTTTCAAGGAAAGCACGGTGCGCGGGGTCGCGCGGCGACAGCCGGTTTTCGTTGATCAGCATGGTCTGGTGCGCCAACCAGGCTGCCCACGCGAGCTTGCCGACGTGGGCGTAGACGCGTTGGCCCAGTGGTCCGGGGTAGGGCACGAAGTCCAGACCCTCGGCTTGCTCTTGGGTGTGTTCGCAGAAAACGGTCCTGGTCATGGCGGGCCTATCGAAGAAGGAGGGTGCGGATGGGCGCCGGCAGGCCGAGCTTTGCAAGGTCCGTGCGAGCGATCCAGCGCAGGTCGTCATTGTCGCGCACTGCGGCTCGCGCAGCGACGTTGCTCCAGTACAGCGGGTGCATCTGCAGCCGGTAGTGGCTGAACGCGTGGCGGATCACTTCGATGGCTTGCGCCTGCTCGAAATCGCCGTGCAGGTGGCGCTCGAACCAGGCCCGCGCCGCGTCCGGATCCGGTACCTCGGGCAGGGACCAGAGCGAGGCCCAGATGCCGACCGGCGGCCTCCGCTGCAGCAATACTTCTCCGTCGCGGTTTTCGGCCAGGATGACCATGGCAATGCGCTCCGGCAGGGCCTTGCCTGGGCGAGCAGTGGGCAGTTCCTGGACGCGACCCTCCAGCCGGGCCACGCACGAGTCCTGCAGCACGCACAGTGCGCACGCTGGATTCCGGCGCGTGCAAAGGGTGGCTCCGAAGTCCATCTGCGCCTGCGTGTAGTCGGCCATGCGGCCGGCTGGAAGGTGTCGTTCGGCCAGCGCCCAAAGCTGTTTTTCCACCGCCGGCAGGCTGGGCCAGCCGCTGATGCCGTGGTAGCGCGCCAGCACCCGCTTGACGTTGCCGTCGAGGATGGCGAAGCGCTCGCCCCACGCCTGCGCAAGGATCGCTGCGGCGGTGCTGCGGCCGATTCCGGGCAGTGCCACGAGTGCTTCCACGTCACGCGGAAGGGACCCGCCATGCAGCTCGACGCAGCGCCTGGCGGCTGCATGGAGGTTGCGGCCGCGGGCGTAGTACCCCAGGCCCGACCACTGCGCCAGCACATCATCGAGCGGAGCGGCTGCTAGCAGCGGCAGCGTTGGGAAAGCCACCGTGAATCGCTCGAAGAACGGTATCGCAACGCGCACCTGGGTCTGCTGCAGCATGATCTCCGATACCCACACGCGGTAAGGCTCGCGCGGATGCTGCCATGGCAGGTCGTGGCGGCCACTGTGGTCGAACCACTTCAGCAGGCGCTGGGCGAATGTTTCGGCGGAAGCTTTCATTCGCGGGGTTCGCCCGAATCGATATCAGGATCCTGCAGATGCACCTGCACGCCCTCCAGCACGGCTCCGGATATCTCGAGGCGCGGGGTGGAAATCGTTCCGGTCATCGGCGGCAGCGGTGAGTCACGGTCGGCAGCAGCCAGCCAACTGGTCACCTGGCGCAGGCGGAACCGGGATTGCAGCCGCGTGGCATCGCGCTGGACCTGCAGGGATGCAATGCCGGTCAGGTTCGTGGGCCCCTCGTACCGGAGGGAGAACGGCATCGGGCCGGTAGCGCTGTCCAGTGGCTGCGGCAGCGCGGGCCATTCCCCGGGCCAGGATGCCACCCGACCCTCAAGCTGCAAGTCCAGCGTCTCGCCAGTCGACAGTTCGCCGCGCGCGTCCAGCTGGGGAATCGCACCGTTCCCGCGCAGGGCGACGGCCAGCGGCTGCAGTTGCAGGCGCCCCGATTGAAGGCGTGCAGGGCCTGCCAGGCCCAACGCGAACTGCGACGGTTCCCCATCGCCGAAGTAGCGCACGTTGGCGCCCAGGACAGCGCGCTCCAGCCGCAGCTGACCGGCGGCGTCGCGCAGGATGCCGGAAAGCCTGAAAGTTGCTTGCGACTTCCATCCTGCAGCGGCCGGGAAGACTTCTCCAGCAATGCCCAATGCCCCGTCAATGGACGGCTTCTGCATCGCCAGCGCCGCTTCGAATGGCGCCGCAAGGCCATCGGCTTCAAAGCGGCCGCTCAGCGTCGCCCGCAGCGGTTTTCCGGCGTCCAGTTCCGGAACGCTAGCGTCCAGATCGCGCAGTGCCCAGTCGCCAGCCAGCAGGCTGCCATCGGAGATGCCGATGCCTCGGGTGATGCGGGGCACAGGAGCCTTTGAAGGCGGCCGGGATGCGAGCCACTGCCGCAATTGTTCCAGGCCTACGACCGGTGCATCGAATTCGAGCCGCCTCGCTGTCGTGTCGCTGCCGCGCGAGCGCAGCGTGGACCACGGCACCGAGACCAGCACCCGATCGGCCTCCAGGATTGGAATGGTTGCTCCGGGCATCCGCGCCGTCACATCACGCAGGACAAGTTGCGGGGTGCCGCGCAGGCGATAGGCAGACGCTCCGCGCGCGGTGATTTCCAGGCCCGTCGCCTGTTCTGCCTGGGAAAGAATCAGCGGCACCAGGTTGTCCGGCTGCAGCAGCCATCGCACGGCCAGCAGCGCAGCCAACGCGGCCACTGCCAGCGCGAGCAACACGATGCGTCGGCGGCGGGTCACCTGCTTTCGACTGCCCCGCCGGTCACGCGCCCAGCGCCTCCGGCAGCAAAGCGTCAACGAAGGCTTCTGGATCGAATACGCGCAGGTCTTCCGCTCGCTCGCCGATGCCGGCGAAGCGGATGGGGATCCCGAACTCGCGCGCAAGCGCGAACACCACGCCGCCCTTGGCGGTACCGTCGAGCTTGGTCACCACCAGGCCGGTGACGTTGACCGCGGCGTTGAACTGACGCAGCTGCGAAATGGCGTTCTGCCCGGTGGTGCCGTCGATGACCATGAGCACCTCATGCGGTGCCGATGCGTCCAGCTTGCCCAGAACCCTTCGGATCTTGCCGAGCTCGGCCATCAGGCCTTGCTGGGTGTGCAGGCGGCCCGCCGTGTCGGCAATCAGGATCTCGATGCGCCGTGCCTTGGCGGCCTGCAGCGCATCGAAAGCCACGGACGCGGCATCGGCGTCCTGGCCCTGGGCGACCACCGGTACTCCGTTGCGATCTCCCCACGCCTGCAGCTGCGCCACGGCCGCCGCGCGAAACGTATCGCCGGCGGCGAGCATCAGGCTGTGCTCCTGGTCCTTGAAGCGGCGGGCCAGCTTGCCGATGGTGGTGGTCTTGCCGACGCCGTTCACCCCCACGGTCAGAATCACGAAGGGCAGTGCCGTCTTGTCGATCCGCAGCGGCTTCGACACCGGGACAAGCATTGTAATGAGATCCGAGCGCAGTGCAGCCAGCAGGGCACGCGAGTCGGTGAACTCGCGCTGGTTCATGCGTCGGCGCAGCGCCTCGACCAGCGCGGTGGTGGCGGGGACGCCGACATCGGCGGTGAGCAGAGCGGTCTCGATTTCGTCCAGCAGGTCGTCGTCGAGCTTGGGATTGCGCAAGAACAATCCCCCCAGGCCCTTGGCCATGCCACTGCCGCGCAGCCGCTCGCGCCAGCCGAGCTTGCCCGGCGTGGCCGCTGCCGGTTCGGCGGCATCGTGGGCTGGGGCTGGAGCTGGAGACGCAGCCGGGGTTGGAGCCAAAGTCTGAGTTGGGGCGGGAGCCGGAGTTGGAGCCCGAGCCGGAGTTGGAGCTGGAGCTGGAGTCTGGACAGGAGCGGGTGCAGGCGGGTCTACCTGGCGCTTGCGCTCGACTGTCCCGGTTGGAGCAGGGGCGGGCGACGGTGCCGGCAGCGGCTCAGCTCCCGGCTCCGCGCGGAGATCGGTAGGGGGAGCTTCAGGTGGCGCCGTGGGTGCCGGAGCCGGCTCGAACACGTCGCGCACGACCTCTCGCGCTGCCAGTTCGGGGGCTGGCGCCTCGGCGAGCCTCGCATCCACGGCGTCATCCCGTGTATTGCTGGACAGGGCCGGCTTATCAGCGGGTTCCGAAGGTGTAGCCGCCGCCGGCTCGACGTGCTGCCGCGCCGCAGGATCTGGAAAGGCGGCCGCCATTTCTTCGGCCGTGTAGCGGCGCCGTGCGCCTGGGATCTTTTCAGAATCGGGGTCGGGCTTGTTGCGGCGGAAAAAACTGGCCATTGCGCAGGGATGTCGGAGAATAGGCGGCATGCTAGCACCGGCCCTGCAGACGCCCTGATGAAAACCGCACCCCGCGGCGGCGGCGCCGCGATACGCATCATTGGAGGCCGCTGGCGCGGCACCCGGCTCCCGGTGGAATACGCGCCGGGCCTGAGGCCCAGCAGCGATCGGGTGCGCGAGACGCTGTTCAACTGGCTGGGTCCGACGATCGCCGGCGCCAGGGTGGTCGATCTGTTCGCGGGAACCGGAGCATTGGGCCTGGAGGCGGTGTCGCGCGGCGCGTCGAGCGCGGTACTGGTGGAGAGGGATGCGCGGCTCGCGGCGGCGTTGCACGCTACCGTCTCCCGCCTTGCAGCGCAGGAGCAGGTGGAGGTGGTGCAGGCCGATGCACTGCAGTGGCTGGCACGACAGCCCACGGGACGCATCGACATCGCTTTCCTCGACCCGCCTTTCGAATCGGGCCTGTGGTCGCCGGCGCTGGCGCTGCTGCCGCAGGTGACGGCGCCGGGCGCGCTCCTGTACGTGGAATCGCCGCACGAAAACCGCGACGCACGACCGGGCCCATCGTGGGCGCTGCACCGCCAGGGCAGCACTCGGGACGTGCACTTCGCCCTGTATCGGAGGTTGGTCCAGCCCGGCGCTGATACAATCACGGGCGACGTTTCCGTGGCAGCTTGCGAATGAGCGTGGCACCCAACCGTATCGCGGTGTATCCGGGTACGTTCGACCCGATCACCAATGGCCATATCGATCTGATCGATCGTGCGGCGCCCCTGTTCGAGCGGCTGATTGTCGGCATCGCCGAAAGCCCGGGCAAGGGTCCGACGCTTCCACTGGACCTGCGCGTGCGGCTGACGCGTGAGGCCGTCGCGCACCATCGGCACGTGGAGGTGCGGGGCTTCGACTCGCTGCTCGCCCATTTCGTGCAGGAGGTGGGCGGCGGAGTCCTGCTGCGAGGCCTTCGGGCGGTGTCCGATTTCGAGTACGAGTTCCAGCTCGCGAGCATGAACCGTCACTTGATCCCCGAGGTGGAAACCCTGTTCCTGACCCCGGCCGAACAATACGGTTTCATATCCTCGTCCCTGGTCCGGGAAATCTCTCGGCTGGGTGGCGATGTGTCTGGATTCGTGCCCGCCGCCGTGGCCGTCGCGCTGCAGGAACAGTGGGCGACCCGATCGGTGGGTTGACCGATGCAATACCATCACCGCAATCATTGAACGCAACATCACGAGAGGGGAGCAATGCATGAAGACGATTTCCAAACTGTTGTTGACGGCATGCCTGGCGCTGCCGCTGGCCGCTTGCAACACTGAAGAAGAAGCGCCCGTGGAGACGGTGGAGGCACCGCTGGTCGCGCCCGACAAGAGCGACGACGCAGGCTGGCGCGCTTACCTGACCGAGGTGGTGACGCGCAACATGGGCGCCATCACCAACCAGCCGTATCTGTACTACCTGCCTACCCAGGAAGACCCGGAGTTCCAGGCCAAGTACGACCGCCAGCTCGAACAGGCCAGCAACGCGGTGGCGCGTGGCATCGTGGGTGGCAACCTGATCGCGTTCGGTTCGCCCGAGTCGGAGAAGATGGCCGATATCGCCGTGGCCTCGTTCGAAGGCGTGCCGGCGGACACCATGAAGAAAGTCAAGATCCTCTTCATCGGCGATGCGGCCGACGGCGCGCGGGTCGAGGCGGCAGTCACGCCATCGGGAGCGGACTACGTCTTCGTCGAAGCCAAGTGACGATCCGGCGCGTGACCGCGGCGCGGTCACGCCTTTGCCGGATCGGCATCCCCGCGCAGGCGGGGATCGCCCTGCGGCAGCGCCGGCTGGTCATCCAGAGGCGTCAGCCGTCATCGGCATCTTGCGTGGCCCTGCCGGGGCCACGTTCTTGCCGGCTCTTCATTTGCGTGCAGGCCAAAAGCGCACGCCACGGGTAATGCTCCGAGCTAGGATCACGCGGGGGTTTCCCGGTCTTTCCGGATCTCAAAAGTCAGCCGGTGTGAGCCAGCCGTGTCGTTGATCATCAACGCGCTCTGCGTCAACTGCGACGTCTGTGAGCCGGCCTGCCCGAACCAGGCGATTTCGATGGGCGAGACCATCTACCTGATCGACCCTGCGCGCTGCACGGAGTGCGTTGGCCACCACGATGAGCCGCAATGCGTAGTGGTGTGTCCAGTCGAATGCATCGATCCTGACCCCGCGTTCCCCGAATCCCACGAGCAGTTGCTGGAGAAGCTGCGTCGCCTGCAACTGGAGCCTCAATCGCCATGAATCCACGGTCATCGTTTCGCTCCGCCCTGCTGCTGGCGTTCCTGCTCTTGACGTGGGCGGTCCAGGCTGAAGTTGCCAAGGCCCCCGCGACCGCCATCGTCGCGCCGATCGATCCGCCCGGAGCGGCCATTGCCTCTGCGCATCAGCTGGCGACCGACGCGGGTCTGCTGATTTTGCGCCAGGGCGGCAATGCATTCGACGCGGCGATCGCGGTCTCTTCGGTGCTGTCGGTGGTGGAGCCCATCAGCTCCGGCCTGGGCGGTGGTGGCTTCTTCCTGCTGCACAACGCGAGCAGCGGCAAGGACGTCTTCGTCGATGCGCGTGAAGTGGCGCCCGCGTCAGCCACTCCGGAGCAATTCCTGCTCGAGGACGGGTCGCTCAACCGCGATCGCTCGGTGAATGGTCCATGGTCGGCTGGCATTCCGGGGCTGCCCGCAGCGTTCGTACATCTTGCGCAGAATTATGGAAAGCTCCCGCTCACGACGTCGCTGGCGCCTGCGATCAGCATCGCGCGCGACGGCTTTCCCGTTTACGAGCGCATGGCTCAGGGCTACGTCCGGCGCCGCGACGTGATGGAGCGCTATCCGGGCACTCGCGAGGTCTATCTCGCCGCAGGCCGGCCGATCGAGGAAGGCGACATCTTCAGGCAGCCCGACCTGGCCCGCACCCTGGAGCTGCTGGCCGGGAAAGGCTTCGACGGCTTCTATCGCGGCGACGTCGGTGCAAAGCTGGTGAATGGCGTGAATGCCGAGGGCGGCCAGTGGAGTGCGGCCGAACTGGCGGCCTACCAGGTCAAGGAACGCGAGCCGCTGACCTTCGAATACCGCGACTGGAAGGTCGTGACCGCACCGCCACCGTCGTCGGGTGGCATTGCACTGGCCCAGATGCTGCAGGTGCTGGAGGCGTGGGACCTGGACGCGCTGGACCAGACCCAGCGCACGCACCTGGTGGTTGAAGCGATGCGCCGCGCGTTTCGCGACCGCACGTTCTACCTGGGCGACCCGGATTTCGTGCATGTCCCGCAGCAGACGCTCACCAGCGCTGACTACGCAGCGGGGCTGCGCTCGTCGATCAATCCGGAAAAGGCCACGCCCAGCGACATGTTTTCCGGCAAGCCGACCCCGCTGGAAAGCGACGAAACCACGCATTTTTCGATCATCGACGGAGATGGCAACCGCGTTGCCGGGACGCAAACGGTCAACCTGTTGTTCGGGTCGGGCCTGGTGGCCCCTGGCACCGGCGTGCTGCTGAACAACGAGATGGACGATTTTGCGCTCAAGCCGGGCACGCCCAATGCGTTCGGGGTGATGGGATTCGACGCCAATGCGCCCGAGCCGGGCAAGCGCATGCTCAGCTCGATGACGCCAACCTTCATGGAATCGGACGAACGCGTCGTCGTCCTGGGGACGCCGGGTGGAAGCCGCATCATCACCATGGTGTTGCTTGGGATCCTGGGTTACGACGCGGGACTCGACGCGCAGGCAGTGACCGCGCTACCGCGCTACCACCACCAGTGGTTGCCCGACATGATCTCCGCCGAGACCGGTGCCTTTCCGGCGGATTTGATGCAGGGACTGCAGAGGCTGGGTCACACCGTGGAGCTCCCGGAGCGCGACGAGGAAGCGGCCTCGCGCGGTCGCGCCTCGAGCCACGTCTGGGGCAACCTGCAGACGGTGACGTGGGACAAGCAGGACAATACGCTTCAGGGCGGCAGCGATCCGCGCAATCCAGTGGGAGTGGCCAAGGTGCAACTCGAAGTCGAACCGGACGCCGCATCGCGCGTGCCGGTCATCCAGCGATAGCAGCAGCGACGGAGTCGGCATGGCAGAAGGCGACAAGAAACCTGTGATCAACCTGGTGCCGGCGATCCTCACCGGTACGGCCGCGCTGTTGGCGGCGCTGACGACGCTGTACATCAACGTCCGCAACGACATCAAGACGGAGCCAGCGGCTGCGGTGGTGCCGGCTGCCGGCACGGAGCAGCCGGCACCGGCGGAACCACTTCAGCTTCGCCTCGAACTGCAGCGCATCGCGGTGCAGGAAGATGGAGCGGTGGGCACGGCCGACTGGCGCTTTGCGGTGGAGGCCGATGGCGAGCCGCTGTTTGCGATCGAGCAGGAAGCGCTCAATGCCCAGGGCGGGCGCAACATCGTGGTCATCGACGAAGGGCGCCAGGCGCACGCATCGGTGGAGCTCGAGCCGGGCCTGCCAGTCTCCGTGGTGGTCAAGGGCTGGCGCAGCAGCTGGATGGGTTCCGCCGGCGAGCCTCTGGTGTTCGGAGAGGGCACCTTGTCCGCAGCAGGTGCCCTCGGACCGATCACCGTCGAAGCCGCCGATGCCAGTAAAGGGGCCTTCACGTTCTACTTTTCCGCCGCGCCCGCGCGCGACTGAACGTCGTTCGCATCCCGCTGACGCACGCAAGCACAGGATCCACGCCATGAAGCTCTGGTCACTGCTGGGCAACTCTCAAAAACTCGACGGCGGCGCCATGTTCGGCAACGCGCCGCGCGCGCTGTGGAGCAAGTGGTGCCCGGCCGACGAACACAACCGCATCGACCTGGCCTGCCGTGCCCTGATGGCCAGCCCGCTCAACGGCAAGACCGTCCTGTTTGAAACCGGAATCGGAGCGTTCTTCGATCCGAAGATGCGCGAGCGCTACGGGGTGCAGGAGTCGCGGCACGTGTTGCTGGAATCGCTGCGCGAGGCCGGCTTCGAGCACCAGGACATCGACGTGGTGGTGCTCAGCCACCTGCACTTCGACCATGCCGGCGGGCTGCTGGCGCCATGGGAGGAAGGCCGCCAGCCGGAGCTGCTGTTCCCCAATGCCACCTTCGTGGTCAGTGCTGGTCACTGGGAGCGCGCCGTCGACCCGCACCTGCGCGATCGGGCCAGCTTCATTCCGGAGCTTCCGGGCCTGCTCGAAGCCAGCGGCAGGCTGGAAATCGTGGACGGCGAGCACTGCGCCGCACTCGGCCAGAGCGTGCGCTTCAGCTACAGCGACGGACACACGCCCGGACTGATGTTGGCCGAAATCGTGGGCCCCGAGCGCGTGGACGGGCAACCGCATGGAGGCGTCGTGTTCTGCGCCGATCTGATTCCGGGGCGCTTCTGGGTGCACGTCCCGATCACCATGGGCTACGACCGCAGCGCGGAGCTGCTGATCGACGAGAAGCGCGAGTTCCTCGAAGACAAGCTGGCGCGCAACGTACATCTGTTCTTCACCCACGACACACAGTGCGCATTGGCGCAGGTGACGCGGGACGAGAAGGGCAGGTTCGGCACCGCCCATGAAGTGGCGGAGCTGCACGCGAGGCCGCTTGCGGCCTAGGGGCGTCGGCGACGCGCCGGAAGCGCCCTCACCCCTGCCCCCCTCCCGCGGGCGGGAGACGGGTTGATCCCTTGCCCGGATGCGTCAGATCCAACCTCTATTCCGCTGCGGGAGGGGTTGGTCCATTGCCAAGGGTCTGGTCCGGCGTGCGCGGCGAGGGTGCTCGAGTCGCTTGAAGCGAACTAGACCAACCGCGTCCCGAAGATGCGATCGCCCGCATCACCCAGCCCCGGCAGGATGTAGCCGCGTTCGTTGAGGCGTTCGTCGATGGCGGCGGTGTAGATCTCGACGTCCGGATGCGCCGCTTCCACTGCGGACAGGCCTTCGGGCGCGGCGACCAGGAAGATGCTCTTGATGCGCCGGCAGCCGGCGCGCTTGAGCATGTTGATGGTGGCGATCAGCGTGCCGCCGGTGGCCAGCATC
>JBDNHW010000150.1:0-3178 GCA_041688625.1 Pseudoxanthomonas sp. | reverse complement strand
GGCCGGTAGCGGAGCAAACTGGTGCATCACGTCCATGGTGCGCGCATCGTGGATCGACACATGCCGACCTGCCGACGCCGCGATCCGACTGCCGTCGACGCTGCAAGCGACTTGGCCAACCCACGCCTGCGCCAGCACGATGCGACGCGGCGGCTGCGACCCATCGCGGGCAAACACCTGCAGCGTGCCGTCCTGGCCTCCGCTGATGAGAGTGACGCCGTCGCGGCTGAAGGCCACTGCCAGCGCGCCGGCCGCATGTTCGCCCACCCGCGCGGTCCTGGCGCCGACTGCCGAGTCGAGCAGGTGCACCCCGCCGTCGGCCCCGGCGAGGGCCAGCGCGCCGCCATCGCGCGACCAGGCCAGCGCCACCACGTGCTCGCCGATGTCCATGCGCGCATGCAGCGGAACGCGCCCGTCCGAGTTGCCTGCAACGGGCACCGCTTCGCCTGCGGCGGCGGATGCGCTCATGCCAGGCAGGCCTCGAATCCGCTCAGCAGTGCGCCGCGATCCAGGTTGCGGCCGATGAAGATCAGTGTGTTGTGACGGGGCGTATCGCCCCATTCGCGGTCGGAGGTGGCGTCCATCAGCATGTGCACGGCCTGGAACACGTGCCGCCGCGGGTCGCCCTTCAGGCTCAGCACGCCCTTGCAGCGGAACAGGTCCTGGCCCTGGTCACGCAGCAGCGCGCCGAGCCAGGCATTGACGCGGCCCGGGTCGAGGTCCCCTGTCTGCGAGATGCCGACCGAGGTAACGCTGTCGTCGTGCTCGTGATCAGGCTTGAACTCACGCTGGCTCGTGGCTGCGACGATGTCGCCATCACGCGACAGGGTCATGTCGAACTCTTCCGGCAGGTGCTCGCAGAACAGCGCGTAGCTGCCGGCGCGCTCGATCCGCAGCGGGAACTGCGCGTCGGCGCCGACATCGAGGCGGTGCAGGCGTCCCTCCACGATCGCCTCGCCGGGCTCGGTCACCGGCGAGGGATCGGAAAAACGGCGCAGGGCATGCTCCACGCCGGCGTCGAACGCCTGCTGTGAGTCGTCGTCAAGCCGCAGCAGGGACATTTTCATCGTCGGGTCCGGGCCGGCCGCCGCGCGGATGACGTGGTCACCTGCGTCCAGCGCATACACACCGCCCCACTCGAACGGGTATTCCGGCTCCAGGAAGGTCGGATCGACCTCCAGCGCACGCTGCAGGTCGAAACCGCCCACGTCCAGCACGGCATCCAGGGGCAATTCCGCCTGCTGCGTGCGCACGATCCGCGCCTGGCCGTTCATGCCGCGCAGCCGCTGCTCCAGCCGCGACAGCTGCGCTTCGTCGGCCAGGTCGGTCTTGTTGAGCAGGATCACGTCGGCGAAGGCGATCTGTTCGCGCGCTTCCATCGCGTGCTCCAGCTGCCCCTCGATGTGGTGCGCATCGACCAGGGTGACGATTGCGTCGAGCCGCAACTGTTCGCGCACCTCGTCGTCCATGAAGAACGTCTGCGCCACCGGGCCGGGATCGGCCAGGCCGGTGGACTCGACCAGGATGTAGTCAAAGCGCTCGCGGCGCTTCATCAGGTTGCCAAGGATGCGTATCAGGTCGCCACGCACGGTGCAGCAGATGCAACCGTTGTTCATCTCGAAGATCTCTTCCTCGGCACCGATCACCAGTTCGTGATCGACGCCGACTTCGCCGAACTCGTTCTCGATCACCGCGATGCGCTTGCCGTGGTTCTCGCTGAGGATCCGGTTGAGCAGGGTGGTCTTGCCCGAGCCAAGGAAGCCGGTAAGCACGGTTACGGGAACGCGGGTGTCGGTGGGCATTTGCAGAACTCCAGGAAAGATCAGATCAGGATGTCGACCACGGCCACAACGCGCGGCTGCACGGCATCCGCTGGGGGTGACCGATGGACAAGGGCGTGGTCGCCCCCATCCGGATACTTGAGGCCCTTCATCACGGCAACGGCGCCAGTGCCGATCTCGCGTATTGAGGACGGCCGGTCTTGTGCGGCATCGCTCAGGCGATTGCGGTCGACAGCTTGCATGGGAAGCCACTGGGTGCCCGCGCCGCGGTAGGTGCAGATCATGCGCAGCGCCACGTTGTCGGCATGGAACAGACGACAGGCGTCGTTGGCCTTGGTTTCCAGGCGCACGCGCAGCGGAGAGGCAGGCGCGATGCTGCGCGCGAGCGAGAGCAGCAGCGCAAGGTCCTCGCCCCAAGCGCGCGCAGACGTCTCTGACAGACCCGGAAAGGCGCGGATGACCTCGCTCAGAAGGGCGCGCGCATCCTCACTCGGCGACACGGTGAACGTGCGGTGCACCGGCATCAGCGCTTGCACGCCCGCCATCGCGTGCCGCACCTCGCGCGGCAGCGGGCGGTTCCAGACGGAAACGCTCACGCCTGAGCGACACACCGCGCCGAGTACGTGCGCCACTGTGGACTCGATGGCCACGGGTTCCCGTGGTGGTATCGCAGGCTGCCGGGGGGCACAGGGGTGTTCAGCCGTCGCGGCCATGGGTTCCGGAAGCAAGAGCATGAAATGTCATGTTATAACATTTCTTACTTTTGCGGTATGCTTGGCTCGCTGGTTATTTTCGGCGATGACGCGACGGTGCCGGCAGCCTCTGCCTAGACGCGGGGCGCGGTTACATCGTCGACACCTACGCGGTATACCGGCCGGAGGGCGACCAGGCCTACCTGGGCTCGTTCGCGGTGGTGGCTGACCCGCTGCTGGGCATCGATGGCATCTCCGAAACCGATGGCATCGAAGTCACCAGCGCCAACCTGGGCCCGAGCTTCGAGCATAGCGCCATGGTGGCGCAGGACGGGCGCAACGTGATGCCGGTGGAGAACCAGCACTACAAGTACGTGCCGTGGGAGTCGATTGCCAGGGCAAAGGGTCTGGAGATGCGCAGCGACTGAGCGCAGCGGAGCGAAGGGAAGGCGGAGGCGGGGTCAGAGTCTCGGCGCCTGGCGTCCTGATGCATTGGCGGACGGTGCGTCCGCCGTCCCTTCCTTGGTCTCCTCTTGCAAGCCCGGCGCCGCGAACGGATCCGGCCCGGGCGTGCGACCGAACTTGATCGGGCGGGTGACGCCGCGATAGCGGCCCAGCACGGGGTGCTCGATGCTGGCCACGATGTCCTCGGCCAGCACCTGCGGATGGTCGAACATGTCTTCCACGCGGTTGGCTGCCGCGCAG
>JBDNHW010000149.1:0-20632 GCA_041688625.1 Pseudoxanthomonas sp. | reverse complement strand
GGCGCACATGTTTGGACGTATCGTTATCGGATTTTTCTGGGTGGTTACTTTGCTGGCGGGAGGACTGGCTGCCGTCATTCTCTGGTTCGCAGTACAGGCGGATGCCGCACCCGCACAAGGGGCTGCCGCAGCGGTAGCTTGTGGGGTCGCAATCATCCCCTACGTGCTCGCCCGCGCTGTGGAGTCGCTGCACTTCCCCAGGAAGGAATAGCCCGCGCAATTTGGGACAATTTTGGGACAATGCCACCACAAATAGCCATTATTGGCAGGTGTTGGCTAGACCCATTTCGTAGGGTAATCAATCACTTGAACCCCTACCTAAGCCATTGATTACGCACTTGAAAACCGGCGAAGGGTCAAACCTTCCGTGGGTTCGAATCCCACTCTCTCCGCCATGCCAGGCTGTCCTGGTAGACGCGAGGTGCTCGATGCACGGACCGCTGCCCTGATCTTCCGGGCCTTCCAAGCCTTCCGTGCCTGCTCGCTCATGCTGCCTCCCAGCCGTTCTTCAGGTTCACCGCTCTCATCAATTGGGTGCCGCCGAGCCGTAGACCGCAAGTTGACGTAAAGCGAAAGTTGCTGGCGCTCGATGCCCATGCTAACGACCGTCGAGAATGGTCGCGGCCCGAACGCGGGTGTCCTCCTGGAGTCTGTAGCCCGCTGCACGGCGCCAGTCCGCTTGCCTCGACAGCCGAGCGGGGCTAGTCTCGCCGCTGGAGTAGGAGATAGGGGAACAAGGATGACGATCAAGGTATTCCTGATAGACGACCACGCGCTCGTGCGCACCGGTCTGAAGATGATCCTCGCGGGGGAAGTCGACATCGAGGTCGTCGGTGACGCCGACAACGGGGAAGACGCACTGCCGCAGGTGCGAAGGCTGAAGCCCGACGTGGTGCTTTGCGACCTGCACCTGCCCGGATTGAGCGGGCTCGACATCACCGAACGGATCACGCGCAGCAACCTTGCGACCAAGTCATCATCGTCTCGGTGCTGGAGGATGGGCCATTGCCCAGGCGATTGCTGGAAGCAGGCGCTGCGGGCTACATCGGCAAGGGCGGCGACGCACGTGAACTGCTGCGCGCCGTCAGGGACGTGGCTCGTGGCAAGCGCTACCTCGGCAGCAACGTCGCCCAGAACCTGGCGCTCTCCAGCATGGACGGCGTCAATACACCGTTCGACCTGCTGTCACCACGCGAGCTGGAGGTGGCGATGCTGCTGGTCCAGGGACTTCGACAGGACGACATCGCGCGACGGCTCAGCTTGAGCGCAAAGACCATCAACACGCACAAATCCAGGCTGTTCGAGAAGATCGGGATCAGCGACAGCATTGCGCTGGCGCGCCTTGCAAGCCGGCACGGCCTGCTGGACCCCGCGCATTCGATGTAGCGAATGCGCGGGCCAGTGACTCAGGCGTTGCGTTCGTCGCCTTCCGATTTACCCGCTTCCACCTTCTCCTCGTACGCATGGGGGGCGGGCTGATGGGCAGGCTCTGCCGGCTGGAGTTGCGGTCGGGAGGCAGGCACCGGATCGAAGAGATGGCGGGTCACGGACGACGGTGTGTCAGCGTCCGCACTGAAGAACAGCGATCCACTGTTGCCCACTGCCGGTCGCGCAGGCGCGGCGGGCTTGCTGGCTGGTGTCGAGGGCTGCGGCTTCTCTGCAATAGCCGTGGCAGCGGCATCGGCTGGTGTTGCTGGTTCCTCGGCTTCGTTTGCATTCGTCGCGTCGGCTGGCTGGCCAGCGGCCGCCAGCCCACCCTCTACGCTGGCTTCCGCCGGCGAATCAACATCCGCTGCGGGTGACGAAGTGCTGTGAGCCTCTATCGGGCTCGTTTCCGACTCGCCACTGGCAGCGGCCGCTGGTCCAGGCGCTGCGGATGAAGTCGAAGCGGCAACCGATTCGTGGGAGCCCGCACCCGAATCCGCATCTGGGCTTGCCGCGGCGGGACGACGTTGGCGCGGCTGGCGCGCCTGCTCTGGAGGAACCTGCGCGTTGGGTGTAGTCGCACCGCCGGCAGCTCCGTGCTCGCCTGCCTGATCGTCGAAGTCGAACTCAGGCTGGGAGGAACTGGCGACCAGTGCCTGTCCGGGCTCTTCATCTCCGCCATCATCGATGCCCAGCGTGTCGTCAGCATCGCTGCTGCCTTCGCCACCAGCGCCGCGACGCCGCCGACGGCCTCCGCGGCGACCACGCCTGCGTCGGCTGCTTCCGTCACCGTTGTCTGCCGCTTCGTCAGTGGCTTCGCTGTCGACCGCAGAACTGGCCTTGGACGTTGCTGCATCGCCCTCGTCGGGGGACGCTGACGTCTGGCGAAGTTCCTCACTGGCTAGCTGATCATGGGAGGACGCGGCATCGCCGGTTACCGAAGCGATGTCGAGTTCAGTGATCTCACTTGCGCTCTCACGTGGCGTGCGACCACCGTCGGCATTGCGCGGAGTCCGTGGCTGGCGTGGCGGACGTCCGCTGCCCTGAGCCTGTCCCGTCTCGGACTGCTGCTTCTGTGTTTTTGGCTGCGGGTCCTGCTGTTGGCGCGGTGGCTTTGGCTCAGCGCGCGGCTTGGCCTGTGTCGTCTGGGCCGCTTGCTGTCCGCCGCCGCCACGACCGGCACGCTGCTCTTCCCGACGCGCACCTCCTGTTCCGCGGCCGCCACGCCCGTCACGACGCTGCTGGCCACCACGATCGCTTCGATCGCCACGCTCGTTGCGCGGGTTCTGGTCGCGCTGGCGCGTCTGTTCGCCGACGGTCCGGCCGTGGGTGCCATGTTCGGCTTCGCCACCACCCAATACACGCTTCAACCATCCGATCACGCCGCCCGAGCTCTTCGGCTCCAGCGCGACAGCGGGAACGAACGCAGGCGTCGGGGCAGGTGCCGCCGGCTCTTCATCACGATGTTCGCGAACCGGGGCCGGCTCGGTGTGCTTGACGTGGGTCACGGCCGGGGCCGGAATGTTGAGCTGGGCCTTGGTCAGCGCGTGCACGGGAAGCTTGCGCGGCGTGTTGCGCTGGTAGCTGGGACGGGCGGTCTCTTCGCCCATCTCGTTCTCGCGAACGCGGGTGACCTCGTAGTGCGGACTGTGCAGCGCCTCATCGGCGACGATGACGATCGGCGCGTCGTGGCGCTTCTCGATCTCGCGCAGCGCGCCGCGCTTCTCGTTGAGCAGGAAGTTGGCGATTTCCACCGGGGCCTGGACCAGCACCTGACCGGTGTTCTCCTTCATTGCGTGCTCTTCAGCCACGCGGATGATCGACAGCGACAGCGACTCGATGCTGCGCATGCGGCCATGGCCGTCGCAGCGCGGGCATACGATCTGGCTGGATTCGCCCAGGCTCGGACGCAGGCGCTGGCGACTCATCTCCATCAGGCCGAAACGCGAGATGCGGCCGATCTGGACGCGGGCGCGGTCGTACTTGAGCGCGTTCTGCAGGCGGTTCTCGACGTCGCGCTGGTGTTTGCTGCTGGACATGTCGATGAAGTCGATGACCACCAAGCCGCCAAGGTCGCGCAGGCGCAGCTGGCGGGCGACCTCGTCGGCGGCCTCCAGGTTGGTCTGGAAGGCAGTGTCCTCGATGTCGCTGCCCTTGGTAGAGCGCGAGGAGTTGACGTCGATCGCGGTCAGCGCCTCGGTCTGGTCGACCACGATGGAGCCGCCCGAGGGTAGGCGCACGTTGCGCTCGTAAGCGCCTTCGATCTGCGACTCGATCTGGAAACGGTTGAACAGCGGGATGTCGTCGGTGTAATGCTTGAGCTTGCGCAGGTTGTGCGGCATGACCTGCTCCATGAACTCCTTCGCCGTGGCGTAGAGCTCATCGGTGTCGACCAGGATCTCGCCGACGTCCGAGCGCAGGTAGTCGCGCAGCGCGCGCACGATCAGCCGCGACTCCTGGTAGATCAGGAACGGGGCAGGCTTGCTGAGCGCAGCTTCGGCGACTGCGCGCCACACCTGCAGCAGGTAGTCCAGGTCCCACTGCAGTTCCTCGGCATCGCGGCCGACACCGGCGGTGCGGATGATCACGCCCATGTCTTCGGGAATGGCCAGCGCGTCCATGGCCTTCTTCAGTTCGGCGCGGTCGTCACCCTCGATGCGGCGCGAGACGCCGCCGGCGGTGGGCGAGTTGGGCATCAGCACCATGTAGCGGCCGGCCAGTGAGATGAACGTGGTCAGCGCCGCGCCCTTGTTGCCGCGCTCGTCCTTGTCGACCTGGACCACGACTTCCTGGCCCTCGCGCAGGAGTTCCTTCAGGCCGGCCTTGTTGTGGTCGACGCCTGCCTGGAAGTAGTCCCGGGAAATTTCCTTCAGTGGAAGGAAGCCATGGCGTTCCGCGCCATATTCGATGAACGCGGCTTCCAGGGAAGGTTCAAGCCGCGTGATGCGGCCCTTGTAGATGTTGGATTTCTTCTGCTCTTTCGACGGTTGTTCTATGTCGATGTCGTACAGGGTCTGTCCGTCGACGATGGCAACGCGGAGTTCTTCTTCCTGCGTCGCATTGATCAGCATGCGTTTCATGGTTGCGTTCCTGGCGCGCAGCTACCGCGCGGACCGCCGTGGGTTTCGCTTCTGGAGCCTTCCTCTCGCGAGGGGGCTTGCTGCCCTGCGCGCAAGCGCGCCGACCAACGTTGGCTTCCAGCGCTGCAACACCACGGCAAACCCGCGGGAGCGCTTGTCTCTTCTCGTATGTTTCGGGCCGGGGGCTGCTCGGGCAGAAGCACGGACGCCCCTCGGGACATGTTCAGCTCCGACGTCTGACGCATCGGGCGGTGTCCGGATTCGCCGGCGAGCCGCTAACATGGCCGCCCCGGGGGCGGTGGTCGCGTACTTTGCCGGAATCGCGGGAAGCTGGGCTTCTGGCCCGCAGCGTCGTTACTGGGCTGGGAACTTCCTGCGAAATCAAACCCTTATATCGCCCGCCGAGTGTATCAGAATAAGAGTCGAATGAACGAGCCCCCCTACAGCCCAGCCCCCGAGCCTGCGGCACGCACGGCTGTTCGCACCGTTAAGGTGCCTGACGACCGCGATGGGCAGCGGCTGGACAACTTCCTGCTTGGCCAGCTGAAGGGTGCGCCCCGCAGTCTCGTGTACAAGCTCGTGCGCAGCGGCCAGGTACGGGTGAACGGGGGCCGGGCCAAGGCCGATCGGAAGCTCGATGCAGGCGACGAGGTCAGGATTCCGCCGGTTTCAGTGGTCGACGATGGTGCCGAGCGGGGGCCGCCGCCCGTCGGGTTCATGGAGCGGCTGCAAGCGGCCATCGTGTTCGAGGACCCGCGTCTGCTGGTGCTGGACAAGCCCACAGGCGTGGCCAGCCATGGCGGCAGCGGCATCAGCTTCGGGGCGATCGAGACGCTGCGAGCGCTGCGGCCCCACCAGAGCCTGGAGCTGGTTCATCGCCTCGATCGCGATACCTCCGGTTTGCTGGTCGTGGCCAAGAAGCGCTCCGCACTGTTGGAGCTGCAGGCGCTCATGCGGGAGGATGGCGGTAGCGGCATCCAGAAGCGCTACCTGACGCTGCTGGTCGGACGGATGCCCGACGGCACCATGAGCGTCGACGCGCCGCTGCATGTCGGCCTGCGTCAGGGCGGCGAGCGCCACGTGCAGGTCAATCCGATAGGGAAACCGTCACTGAGCCATTTCAGCGTGCTGGAGCGCCGCGGTGGGCATTCCTACTGCGAGGTCAGGATCGAAACCGGCCGCACCCACCAGATCCGCGCTCATGCCCAGCACATCGGCCACCCGGTGGCGGGAGACGACAAGTACGGCGATGAAGCAGTCAACAAGCGGCTACGCGAGCAGGCGGGCCTGAAACGATTGTTCCTGCACGCGGCATCGCTGCAGTTCTCGCTGGATGCGGGTCGTGCGCCCTATGTGCTGAACGCGCCTCTTGCGGCAGACCTGGCTGCGGCGCTCGATCGGCTCGGCTGAGCGGCGGTCCAGCTCAAATCCAGCTCTCGCGGACTGACCGAGCGGCCCGCTGGCACGTGAGATCAGCGTTTGGCGTCCAGCGCGAAGCACGCCTCGGGACGCGGTTGCGGAACATTGAAGCTCACCGGGACCTGGATGGTCGTGGGCTGAGGCTGCCCACCGCGTGTAGCCGGTTTGAACTTCCAGTCCTGGACTCCCTCTACCGCAGCCTGATCAAGGGCTTCGTTTCCGCTGCTTCGCACCAGTTGCACTTCCGTGGGTGTGTCCTCGACGCCCACGGCGAGTGAAAGGATCACCTCACCGCCGACTCCGGCGCAGGCCAGATCCACGGGGTAGCCAGGCGTAGGGGTGTCGACGGCCGCCACCTCCGTCGAGGACGCGACTGGCGCCTGATCTTCGGCACGGTCGCCGCATGCGGCCAGAGCCACGGCGAGGGCCGTGCCGGCAAGCACGCGGGCAATGGTCTTGAGAGTTGTATCGATGGATGAAGTCATCTTCTTTCCTCCAGCGCGTCCGCTTTCGCGGCGCAAATGAAGTCGTTTTCGCTCAGGCCACCGACATCGTGGGTGGAATACCGCACTACCGCGCGATCGTAGTGGACGCCGAGGTCGGGATGATGGTCCTCACGGTTTGCAATGAAGGCCAGCGCGTTGACAAACGCCATGGTCCGGTAATAGTCCTCGAAGCGGTAGGTACGACAGATTGCGCGCCCTTCTTCGGAGAGCGCCCAGCCCGGAATGTCGAGCATCAGCTCGGCCACCCGCGCCTGCGTCAGCTTGTGCTCAGTGCCCTTGCGCGGAAGGCAGTGGGCCTGGGCGAGCGGTACTAGGTCGGACATGGGGTTTTCCTGTGCGGCTGACAAGACTGAACGTATCACCCCGGCCGTGATGGCAGCGAATGAACGCCAAACGGCCAGGTCGCTAGAATAGCGGGATGATCCAGATCTCTGAAAGCGCCCAGGCGCATTTCCGGCGCCTGATCGAACGCGAGAACCTTCCCGGACTCGGCGTTCGCCTCAGCGCCATCGACCCCGGCACGGTTCGAGCAGACGCGCGACTGGAGTTTGCCGAGCCCGGCGACCTCACCGGCGACGAGTGGGCGATCGATTGCGACGGTTTCACGCTGTATGTCGACGCGCACAGTGTCGCCTGGCTGGACGGGGCGGAGGTGGATTTCGTGACCCAGGGCGCCGGTACCCAGCTGAACATCAAGGCCCCGAAGATCAAGGGCCAGGCTCCCGGTGAAGCCTCCTCGCTGGTGGAGCGCGTGCGCTGGGTTGTCGACAACGAGGTGAATCCGCAACTTGCCCAGCACAAGGGCGTGGTGGCGGTAGAGCAGGTCAGTGCCGATGGCGTGGTGTTGCTGCGCTTTGGAGGGGGGTGCAATGGCTGTGGAATGGCCGATGTCACCCTCAAGCAGGGCATAGAGAAGACCCTGATGTCGCGCGTCCCGGGCGTGACGGCCGTGCGCGACGTGACCGATCATGACACTGGGGACGCGCCGTACATTCCGCGCGACAACGCAGCCTGAGAAGCTGACCGCTGGTGACCAAAGCCGCCGCGATCATTGCTGCGCTACTGGATGGCAGGCCTGGTCTGGTGGTCGAGCGTCGGACCGGGATGATCCACGGCTGGGGCCTGTGGATGCGCGGCCTGACCGAGCGCCTCGGCACCATCCGCAGCGACGCCGCCGATGCAGTGATCCAGGCGATGCTTCTTCGCCCTGCGCGTCCGGCGCTGCCCGCCGCGCCCGCTTTGGGGCGGTGGCAGGCGTTTCGGTCGCTTTTTTACCAGGACTGGGGGCCGCCGCTGCGCGAGGAACGTGGCCTGCGCTGGCTCGCGGGCGCCACGAGCGTGCTCCTGCACCTGTTCTTCCTGCTCCTGCTGCTGTACGTGGCGATGATGAGGTTGCCACCTCCCGTTGACTCCCAGGGCGATGGCAGCCGGATACAAGTCGAGTTCGTCGGCGCGGAGACGCCTGAAGAGGAGGGCGGTGGTGCAAGTGAGGTGGAGCCAGGTGCGGCTGCGCCCGTGGAGGAGGCAGCGGACCAGCCCTCGACGAGCGAGCCGGCCTATTCGGTCGCGGCACTGCCGCAGCGGGAAACCCCCGCGCCTGCGCCACCTGTAGCGCAGCAGCCGCTCCAAGTGACCGAAACGGAGGCTCCGACCACCGATTTCGTGCTGCCTCCAGCGACGGTGCGAGCGCCCGATTTCGTAGCTCCTGAGATCACGGCTCCCGAACTCGGCATTCCCACGCGCGATATCCGCATTGTCAAAGTCCCGCCCGCGCAGCAGCAGGTGCCACGCGAGATCGAGGTGCCGGTGATCGAGCAGCCACGGCTCGCCGTGCGCGAGCGCGAAATCGCATCGCCCCTGCCCACCATCCCGAGCGTCGAGATCCGGCGTCCCAGCACAGCCACTCGGGAGATGCGTGCGCCGATCCCCAGCGTCCACCAAGCCGAGATTGCGATGCCCAGCCCGCTGTCGGCGCGCGGCCGCGCCACGCCAACAGACTTCCAGGGCGCCGGCAATGCACCGGCCAGGTCGCCTTCGCAGGCGCAAGACTCGCCGGCCGCCAGCGGCAGCGCGTCAGGTCCGGTGGCGGCGGAGCGGCCAGGCGGATCTCCTGCGGTCCAGCGCGGCGATGATTGGGGCACATCGGCCCGCAATGCGCCTGGCGACGCATCGGACGGCACCGGGCAGGATCCGGGGCTGTTCAATGCCGACGGCAGCGTGCGGCTACCGGGCGACGGCATTGCCGGAAGAGTCCCCAGCGCTGGGCCACCGGGATCGCGCCAGGCGCAGCAGGCGGACGCCGACCGAGCCAGCAAGTGGCTCGAACGTGCCGATTACCCCTATGAACCCACCATGTTCGACAAGGTCTGGGTGCCGAACGAGTCGCTGCTGGCCGAGTGGGTACGGCGCAGCATCAAAGAGGTCGAGATACCGATTCCGGGTACCTCCAAGAAGGTGAAGTGCGTGGTGTCGATCCTGCAGCTCGGGGGCGCCTGCGTCCTTACCGATCTGAACCTCAACGAGCAGCCGGCCACGGCGCGTCCGCCGCCGGACATCCCGGTCAAGCGCACCCCGATTCCCGTGGACAGTTGAGTCCGGTTTTCAAGTTGTCCAAAAGGAAAAGGGGCCAAAGGCCCCGTTTTCCAAAGGCTGAAGATGCGACGGGTCAGTCGACGCCGTGCAGGTTGCGCAGCTGGGTTTCGCGCGATCCGAAATACGCGGCCAGGTCCGAGATGTCCTGGTCGCTCAGCCTGGCGGCCTGCCCGCTCATCAGCGCATGCTGGCGATTGCCGGAGCGATAGGCTTTGAGGGCATGGGCGAGGTAGTCGGCGTACTGACCGCCAAGCTTCGGGTAGCTGGGATCGATCGGACCATTTCCGTCGGCGCCATGGCAATCGGCGCAGCTCTGGCCGGTCGCTTCTCCCTTGGCCATGACCAGTTGCTCGCCTACCGAAATACGCCCGGCGGGCAGTCCTGCAGAACTCGAGGCCAGACCGCTGCTGTCGCCGCCACGATCTGCGGCGGCGGCTTCCGGATCGATGGCCTCCGGTCCGGAACAGGCGGCGAGGGCGAGCGTGGCAAGCAGGGCGAGGGTCAGGCGCTTGGCGTGCAAGGCGTTGGACATGGGTCGATTTACTTCAATGAGGAAAGATAGGCGGCGAGATCGGCGATGTCCTGCTCGGAGAAGCTCTCGGACTGGGCCTGCATGGTCGGGTGCTTGCGCTGGCCCGCGCGATAGGCGAGCAGGGCCTGGGTCAGGTATTCGGCCGACTGGCCGCCGATCATCGGAACCTTGAAGCTCGGGTACACGTTGCGGTAGCCGGTGATCCCGTGGCAGCCCTCACAGGTGTAGGCCAGGGATCGTCCTCGCTGTGGATCGCCCACCAGCGTGGCGGGTGCCGGGACGGCGACCTGTGTTGCGGGCATGGCGGGCGAGGGTGCTGCGGCCTCCTGCTGGGTGGTGACGGCGGCCACGGGGAGGGCGGCGGCCAAGGCAAGGCAAGCGGCGAGCGGAAGCGGTCGCATCATGTCGTAATCCGGGACTCTTGATTGCGCGCGCCACGTCGAACCGCAGCGCTTGGCGGACGGAAGTATAGCGTGCGAGCCGCAGGCGCTGTCACTGCCCTCGCGCCCTCGAGTGCCGGCACGGCGCCAACCCGGCGGTCGAAACCGATTCACTTCCCGCAACGCCCGATTCGAAATCATGGCCCGTCGCTGGTAACCATGACCTTCGGGGCATGGAGGAATCAGGAATGGGTGATATACCTATGTACAACACCTAACTACCCACCTACGGTTCCCCCCAATGTCGCCATCCGCAACCCGATCCGGCCGCTTTCCATTACGCATCATTCGCGCGTCCCTCTTTGCTTGCGTGTTCGCCCTGGTCGCCTGCAAAGGTGGGGAGGGGCAGGCGGGGGCCAAATCCGTCGAGGCCGAGGTCGAGGCCATTCCAGTCGAGGTGGTCAAGGCATCGAGGCGCCCCGTGGCGGCCAGCTACACGGGCACCGCAGCGCTGGAGCCGCGCGGCGAATCGCAGGTCGTCGCAAAGACCTCGGGGGTCGCACTGGCCGTGTTGGTGGAAGAGGGTCAGTCGGTGCAGGCCGGACAGGCCCTGGTGCGTCTGGATGCGGAGCGCCTGCGCCTGGCAGTGGCCCAGGCCGACGCGCAGATGCGCAAGCTCGAGAACAACTACAGCCGCGCCCGGCAGCTGGTTGCGCAGCAGATGATCAGTGCAAACGACCTGGACCAGATCAAGTACGACCTCGAAAACGCGCGCGCCCAACATCGGCTGGCGAAGCTGGAGCTGTCCTATTCGACCGTAACCGCCCCGATTTCGGGCGTCATTGCTTCGCGGTCGATCAAGACCGGCAATTTCGTGCAGATCAACACGCCGATATTCCGGATCGTCGACGATTCGCAGCTTGAGGCCACGCTCAACGTGCCGGAGCGCGAAATCGCGACGCTGAGGGCGGGGCAGCCGGTCACCCTGGTGGCCGATGCGCTGCCCGGCCGCAGCTTCAGCGGCACGGTCGACCGGATTGCACCGGTCGTGGATTCAGGAAGCGGCACGTTCCGCGTCATCACCGCGTTCGAAGGTGGCGACTTGCTCCAGCCCGGCATGTTCGCCCGCATCCGCATCGATTACGACGAGCGCGCCGACGCACTGGTGGTGCCGCGCAGCGCGCTGCTCGAGGACCAGTCCGACGTCGCCGTCTTCGTGGTCCGCGACTCCAAGGCACAGCGCGTGCCAGTCAAGCTGGGCTATTCCGAAGGCGAGTGGATCGAAGTACGCGACGGCCTGAAGATGGGCGACGCAGTGGTCACCGCCGGCAAGGTTGCCTTGCGCGATGGCAGTGACGTGCAGGTGATCGGGCAGGAATCCACACGGGCCGCCGCCAAGGCCTCCACCGCTGCCAACGGACCCGATTAATGGCTACCCGCGGATCTGATCCAGTCACCCCCGATCCCAAGGAAGCGCTGCCCGGTCGCGGCGGACTGGTCGAATTCGCCACGCGCCGGCGGGTCACGATCGCGATGTTCACGGTCACCCTGGTGCTGTTCGGACTGCTGGCGCTACGCGACCTCAAGGTCAACCTGCTGCCGGATCTGAGCTATCCGACGCTGACCGTGCGCACCGAATACACAGGCGCCGCCCCCTCGGAGATGGAGACGCTGGTCACCGAGCCGGTGGAAGAGGCCGTCGGAGTGGTCAAGGGCCTGCGCAAGCTGAAGTCCATCTCGCGCACCGGCCAGAGCGACGTGGTGCTGGAGTTCGCATGGGGTACCGACATGGACAAGGCCAGCCTCGACGTGCGCGACAAGATGGAAGTGCTGCAGTTGCCGCTGGAAGCCGATTCGCCGGTGCTGCTGCGCTTCAACCCATCGACCGAACCGGTGATGCGCCTGGTGCTGTCGACCAAAAGCGGCGCAGCGGACGAAGCTGAAGGCATCCGCCAGCTGATCGCGCTCAGGCGCTACGCCGACGACGACCTGAAGAAGCGACTGGAACCAGTGCCGGGAGTGGCGGCAGTCAAGGTGGGCGGCGGCCTGGAGGACGAGATCCAGGTATCGATCGACCAGCAGCGCCTGGCGCAGCTGAACCTGCCTATCGAAACCGTGATCACCCGCTTGCAGCAGGAGAACATCAACCTGTCCGGCGGTCGCCTGGAAGAAGGCACGCAGCGTTACCTGGTGCGCACCGTCAACCAGTTCGGCAGCGTGCAGGAGATCGGCAACATGCTGCTTTCCACGCAGGGAAGCGGCGGCGGCGATCAGGACGGTGCGGCCCGGCAGATGGCTAGCGTCGCCGCTGCCAGCGGCGACGCCAGCTCGATGGCCGCCGCGGCTTCGCTGCAGAATTCCTCGTCAGGCTCCCAGTCAGTGGCCGGCGGGATGCCGGTGCGGCTGCGGGACGTGGCCGACGTCAGCCAGGGATACAAAGAGCGTGAGGCGATCATCCGCCTGGCCGGCAAGGAAGCGGTGGAGCTGGCGGTCTATCGCGAAGGCGATGCCAATACCGTGGCCACCGCTGACGCCGTGCATGCGCGCATCGAGGAGCTCAAGGAACAGTTCCCGGCCGACTTCGAGCTCACGGTGGTGGACGACCAGTCCAAGTTCATCCGCAATGCGATTTCGGACGTCAAGATCGACGCCCTGATCGGCGGCACGCTGGCGATCCTGGTGATCTTCCTGTTCCTGCGCAGCGGCTGGAGCACGCTGGTCGTGGGTCTGTCGCTACCGGTCTCGATCATCACCACGTTCTTCTTCATGGACCAGCTGGGGCTCAGTCTCAACGTCATGTCGCTGGGCGGCCTGGCGCTTGCCACCGGCCTGGTGGTGGACGACTCCATCGTGGTGCTGGAGAGCATCGCCAAGGCACGCGAACGTGGCCTGGGCGTGCTCCAGGCGGCAATCTTGGGCACGCGTGAAGTGAGCATGGCGGTGGTCGCATCGACGCTGACTACTATTGCGGTGTTCCTGCCGCTGGTGTTCGTCGAAGGCATTGCCGGACAGCTGTTCCGCGACCAGGCGTTGACGGTGGCAATCGCAATCGCGGTATCGCTGGTGGTGTCCATGACCCTCATCCCGATGCTGTCCGCATGGAAGGGGCGGGCGCCGATGGCGTTCCCCGAAGAGCAGCCCCATCCGCAGTGGCGGCCTTCGTCGAAAATGCAGAAGCCGGTGGCGGCAGTGGGTCGCGGTCTGGGCGCCGTAGTGCGCAACGTGCTCTTCGGCATTGCGTGGTTCTTCGTGCGCCTCTGGCGCGGACTGGTGGGGATCATGTCGCCGGTGATGGGCAAGCTGAGCGATGTGGCCATGTCGCCCTATGGTCGCGCCGAGCGCGGCTACCTGCGGCTGCTGCCCAGCGCACTGGCCAAGCCGGGGCGGGTGCTGGCGTTTGCCGGTGCAGCGTTCGTCGGCACCTTGCTGCTGCTGCCTACGCTGGGCACGGACCTGATCCCGCAGCTGGCCCAGGACCGTTTCCAGATGACGGTCAAACTGCCTCCCGGCACCCCGCTGCGGGTGACCGACCAGGTGGTTCGTGAACTGCAGACGCGCCACTCCGGTGACGAAGGCATCGAGGCGCTTTATGGCGTCAGTGGCAGTGGCACGCGGCTTGATGCCAATCCCACCGAAAGCGGCGAGAACATCGGCAAACTGACGGTGGTCATGGCCGGCGGCGGTAGCGAGGAGTTCGAGGCCGAGCAGAGTGAACGCATGAGGGCAACGATCGCATCCCAGCCCGGCGCGCAGGCCGACTTCAGCCGGCCGCAGCTCTTCAGCTTCTCGACGCCGCTGGAAATAGAACTGCGCGGGCAGGACCTGGACAGCCTCGAGCAGGCGGGCCAGAAGATGGCGGCGATGCTGCGCGACAACCCGCACTACGCCGACGTCACCTCCACGGTCGAGCAGGGCTTCCCCGAGATCCAGATCCGCTTCGACCAGGAACGCGCGGCTGCCCTGGGCCTGACCACGCGCCAGATCGCCGATGTGGTGGTGAAGAAGGTCAGGGGCGAAGTGGCAACCCGCTACAGCTTCCGTGATCGCAAGATCGACGTGCTGGTGCGCGCGCGGGAAACCGATCGCGCCTCGGTCGAGGACATCCGCCAGTTGATCGTCAATCCCGGCAGCGCGCGTTCGGTGCGGCTGGAGTCGGTGGCCGACGTCGTGGCCACCACCGGCCCCAGCGAGATCCATCGAGCCGACCAGGTGCGCGTGGCCGTGGTGTCGGCAAACCTGCGCGACATCGACCTGGGCACCGCCGTGCAGGAAGTGCAGCAGATGGTCGCCGAGCAGCCCTTGGCTGCGGGCGTGGGACTGCATATCGGTGGACAGGGCGAGGAGCTGGCCAGTTCGGTTCGTTCGCTGATCTTCGCGTTCGGCCTGGCCATCTTCCTGGTGTACCTGGTCATGGCCTCGCAGTTCGAGTCGCTGCTGCATCCCTTCGTGATCCTGTTCACCATTCCCTTGGCCCTGGTAGGCGCGGTGCTGGCCCTGTTGATCACAGGCAACACGATTTCGGTGGTGGTATTCATCGGCCTGATCCTGATGGTGGGGCTGGTGACCAAGAACGCGATCATCCTGATCGACAAGGTCAACCAGTTGCGCGAAGCCGGTGTGGCCAAGACGCAGGCGTTGATCGATGGCGCGGGCTCGCGCCTTCGTCCGATCGCCATGACCACGCTGTGCACCCTGTTCGGATTCCTGCCGCTGGCGCTGGCCTTCGGCGAAGGCGCGGAAGTCCGATCGCCCATGGCGATCACCGTGATTGGCGGCCTGCTGGTGTCGACGCTGCTGACGCTGTTCGTGATCCCGGTGGTGTACGACCTGCTGGACCGTCGCGGCGATGCCTATTACCTGGAGCGCGGTCGCCGCGCCAAGGCCAGGGCCGACGCGGGTGACGGCGGCGACCTCGACCAGTCGGCGCTGGATAACGCATGAGTATCGCGGAGTTCAGCATCAAGCGGCCGATCACCACGATCATGTGCTTCGTCTCGCTGGTGGCGGTAGGCCTGATCGCCTCGTTCCGCCTGCCGCTTGAGGCGTTGCCGGACGTCTCGCCGCCGTTCCTGTTCGTGCAGCTTCCGTACACCGCCTCCACGCCGGAGGAGGTCGAACGCACGGTGCTGCGTCCGGCCGAGGAAGCGCTCGCCACCATGACCGGCATCAAGCAGATGCGCGGCAACGCTCGCGCCGATGGCGCCGGCCTCTTCATCCAGTTCTCCGACTGGGACCGGGACATCTCGATTGCCGCCTCTGAAGCGCGCGAACGCATGGACGCGATCCGCGACGAGCTGCCGGAGGACTTCCAGCGCTACTTCGTATTCAAATGGTCCACGGCAGATGAAGCGATGCTGCGCGTGCGGCTCGCCGGCGAAACAGACCTGACCGGCGCCTACGACCTGATCGACCGTGAGATGAAGAGGCGCCTCGAGCGCATTCCCGGAGTGGCCAGGGTGGAGGTGAGCGGCGCGCCGCCGAGCGAAGTGGAGATCGCCATCGATCCGAGTCGCCTGACCGCGCACGACCTGGACCTCAACGACCTCAATGCGCGCCTGCGCGCAATCAACTTTTCGGTCTCGGCGGGACAGATCGAAGATGCGGGGCAGCGCCTGCGACTGCAGCCGATCGGCGAGCTGGACGACCTGGAGCAGCTGCGGGATCTGGTGCTGGACGACAAGGGGCTGCGGCTCGGCGATATCGCCGACGTGCGGCTCAAGCCCTCGCGAATGGACTACGGCCGGCGGCTGGACGGCCGTGCGGCTGTCGGCCTGGATGTCTTCAAGGAGCGAAACGCCAACCTCGTGGAAGTGTCTTCCGCAGTGCTGGCCGAGGTCGAAGCGATCCAGCAGGAGCCCAGCCTCAAGGGTATTGAAGTCAAGGTGATCCAGAACCAGGGCAAGGAGGTGACCAGTTCGCTGCTCGAGCTGGCCGAAGCGGGTGCCATTGGCCTGCTGCTTTCGATCGTGGTGCTGTTCTTCTTCCTGCGCCACTGGCCCTCAACGCTGATGGTGACGCTGGCGATCCCGATCTGTTTCATCGTGACCCTGGGCTTCATGTACTTCGCAGGAGTCACGCTCAATATCCTCACGCTGATGGGGCTCCTGCTGGCGATCGGCATGCTCGTGGACAACGCCGTGGTGGTGGTGGAAAGCATCTACCAGGAGCGCGAGCGGATGCCGCAGCAGCCGCGGCTCGCCTCGCTCGTCGGCACGCGCAACGTGGCGATCGCATTGTCCGCCGGCACGCTGTCGCACTGCATCGTGTTCCTGCCCAACCTGCTGGGCGAGACCAACAACGTCAGCATCTTCCTGGCGCAGATCGCGATCACCATCACCGTCTCGCTGCTGGCCTCGTGGCTGGTGGCGGTCAGCCTGATCCCCATGCTGTCTGCACGCATGAAGACGCCACCGGCCGCGCGCAGCAAGACCGGTGTCATCCCGCGCCTGCAGGAGAAGTACGGCCGGGTGTTGCGCTGGACCCTTGAACACCGCGGCTGGAGCGTGATCGGGATCGTGCTCATCGTAGCGGTGAGCCTGGTCCCCATAAGCAAGACCAAGTTCGACATGTTCGGCGGCGGTGGCGGCAACGAGGCGCAGATTTACTACGAGTGGCAAGGCAGCTACTCGAAGAACCAGATGCTCGAGGAAGTGATCCGCGTAGAGGACTACCTCGACAGGAACCGCGAACGCTTCGACATCACCCAGCTCTATTCCTGGTACAGCGAACAGGGTGGGACCAACACGCTGATCACCTTCGCGGACAGCGTCAGCGACACCAAGCCGCTGACCGACATCATCAGCGAAGAGCTGCCGAAATCCGCCCGCGCCAAGCTCGGCATACAGGGTCAGGGTGGCGACGACGGTGGGGCTGGCGGGCAGAACGTCCAGGTGCAGCTGGTCGGCGACTCCACGGAGATGCTCACTGCGCTGGCCAAGGATGTGATCCCGGTGCTGGCGGCACGCAAGGAGCTGCGCGACGTGCGCGTGGAAGCCGGCGACAAGAACAGCGAGCTCAACGTACGCGTTGACCGAGAACGCGCCGCTGCGTTTGGCTTCAGTGCCCAGCAGGTGTCCAGCTTCATCGGACTGGCCCTGCGCGGCGCTCAATTGCGCGACTTCAAGCGCGGTCAGACCGAGGTGCCGGTGTGGGTCCGTTTTGCCGGCGCAGAGAGCTACGCCATGGAAGACATCGCCGGCTTCACGCTGCGTTCGCCCGATGGTCGCAGCGTCCCGCTGCTGAGCATGGTCGACATTTCGATCCTGCCGGCGGATACGCAGATCAACCGCAACAATCGGCAGACCACGGTCACCATCCAGGCCAACCTCACCGACAAGACGACCATCCCTGATGCGCGCAAGGCGATGGAGGCCGGGCTGGAAATGGTGCAGTTCCCGCCGGGGTACGGCTACACCTTCGACGGGTCGAGCTTCCAGAACGACGAGGAGGCGGTGCAGCAGATGGTGTTCAACCTGCTGCTGGCGCTGGTGATGATCTACGTGCTGATGGCCGCGGTGTTCGAGTCGCTGCTGTTCCCTTCGGCGATCATGAGCTGCGTGGTGTTTTCGGTGCTCGGGGTCTTCTGGCTGTTCTGGTTGACCGGCAGCTCGTTCACGATCATGGCCTTCATCGGCATCCTGGTGCTGATGGGCGTGGTGGTGAACAACGGGATCATCATGGTGGAACACATCAACAATCTGCGGCGTCGAGGCCTTTCGCGGACCGATGCGCTGGTGGAAGGCAGCCGCGAACGCCTGCGCCCGATCCTGATGACCATGGGCACTGCGGTCCTGGCGATGGTGCCGATCTCGCTGAGCGACACGGTCATCCTGGGTGGCCTGGAATATTCGCCGATGGCCCGGGCGGTTGCCGGCGGGCTGGCGTTCTCGACCGTGGTCAGCCTGCTGTTCCTGCCGACGATCTACGCGATCCTGGACGACATGCGCAACGGGACAGCGCGCCTGTTCAAGCGGGCGCGGGGGCAGCGTGGCGTGGCGGCCTCGCCCACCACAGCGCCGGTCCTGCAGGGGGAGTAGTTGCTTTCGGAATCAGGTGCGTGATGGAAACAGGCCGGCTTGTCCGGCCTTTTTTCATGGTGCGAAGAGCGGGATCAGCGGCAGGTCATCGCGACGGCAGTGCCGCGTCAGATCAGATTGCCCAGCATCCGCAGGCCGCCGGTCCACACGCCGATGGCGGTGCCCAGGCTGGTGAGGAAGAAATTCAGCAGCACCCTGGCCACGCGGTTCTTCCACCAGCCCCGGACAGTCTGCACGTCGTCGCGCAGCGCCATGAAATCGGCGTAGGTCGGCTTGCGCAGGCTCGCTTCCACCAGGGCGCTGACCGTCCCCGACGCCAGAGCCGGATGCAGCGGAGTCAGCGGCGAGGCGATGAACGCCGCCACGATGCTGAGCGGGTGGCCACCGGCGAGCGCGCAGCCCAGGGCGCCGAGTAGTCCGGTGGCCAGCACCCACTGCACCACCAGGTCGGATCCAACGTCGACTCCGCCGGTATAGAAGCCGACGGCAAAGCCACCGACCACGAACAGCGCCAGCAAGATGGTGAACCACGGGATGCCGCTCTTGTTCCGCAGCTGCTCCAGCTCCTCGCGAACGGAGACCGGCGCGGCTTGGTCATCGGCCAAGTACCGCGCCATGCCCTGAAGGTGGCCGGCGCCGATGACGGCAAGTACTTCGCGCGCACCACTGGCGTGGGTGGCGGACTCGCGCAGTCGCGCGGCCATGTAGCGGTCGCGCTCGGCGATGATGGTGTCGTACAGCGCCGGGCTTTCGGTAGCGAAATCGCCGAAGCTCGACTCGAGGATGTCGCCCTGTTTCAGCTTCTCGATCTCGTCGTGGCCCACTTCCTCGTCGCCGAACATCGCCAGCATGATGCCGGAGCTGATCTTGGCCCGGTCCCACCAGCCCAGTCGACCAAGCGCGCGCTTGAACGTGAGGCCGACCTCGCGATCGATCAGGTGCAGGGTGAGGTTGCGTTCGCGTGCGTCGTCGGCCGCGGCCTTGAGTTCGGCGCCGGGCTCCACGCCCAGCTGCTCGGCAAGCCTGCGCTGATAGGCGGCCAAGGCCAGGTTGGCCGCGAAAAGATGCGTCTTGCCTTCGCGGATCACCTTGATCAGGTCGAGTTTGGCCAGGGCGTCGGGGTCGGCAAGGGCCTGCAGGCGGCCGGCGTCCAGCTCCACGGCGACCGTGTCGTAGGCGCCGGTGGCAATGGCCGCGCGCACCGCGTCGAGACTGGTTCTGGAAACGTGCGCGGTTCCCAGCAGGGTGTAGCGCACGCCATCCCGCTCGACCACCTGGTGCGGCTGGCCGGCGAGCGGATCGGAGTGGGCGTCGATGCTGGTGTCCATGTTCATGGTTCCGTAGGCGGATGCGCGCAGCCGGCGCCGAGGGCGCGCTGCATCTGGAGGTTGTCGAGCCAGCGGCCATGCTTGCGGCCCAGGCCCCTGAAAATACCCGCGGTTTCGAAGCCGTGCCTGCGGTGCAGGGCGAGGGATGCCTCGTTGGCTGCATCACCGATGACGGCCACCATCTGCCTGAACCCGCGGAGCTCGCAGTCCTCGATCAGGCGGCCGAGCAGTGCCGTACCGACACCTCGCCCGGCGCACCAGGCGGCGATGTAAACGGTGTCCTCTACGGTCCAGCGGTACCCGGCCCGGCCGCGATAGGCGCTGGCATAGGCATAGCCGCCGAAGACTCCATCCAGTTCGGCGACCAGGTAGGGGTGACCGGCGTCGAACACGGCACGCATGCGACGGCGCATTTCGGCTTCGTCCGGTGCTTCGTACTCGTAGCTTGCCGCGCCCTCCAGTACTTCCTGCGCATACAGGGTGGCAATGGCCGGCAGGTCGGTGTCGCGCGCTTCGCGAACCAGGATCAATCGATGTACCGCTTGAGCAGGTCACCGTAGGCATCGATGCGGCGGTCGCGCAGGAACGGCCAGATGCGGCGGACGTCCTCGCTGCGGCCCAGGTCGATTTCGGCAGTCAGGATCTGCGGCTCTGCCCCGGCCTCGGCCAGGAATTCGCCCTGTGGACCCAGCACGTGGCTGTTGCCCCAGAACTGGATGCCTGACGCTCCGACGGGTGAGGGTTCGTGGCCGACGCGGTTGCAGCTCAGCACCGGCAACCCGTTGGCCACCGCGTGACCCCGATGGCTGAGTATCCAGGCGTCTCGCTGGCGATTCTTTTCATCCTGTGCATCGTCCGGATCCCAGCCGATCGCGGTGGGGTAGAGGAGCATTTCGGCACCGGCCAGTGCCATGAGGCGCGCACCTTCCGGATACCACTGGTCCCAGCACACCAGCACGCCGAGCTTGCCGACCGATGTCTGGATCGGCTGGAAGCCCAGGTCGCCCGGAGTGAAATAGACCTTTTCGTAAAAGCCGGGATCATCCGGGATGTGCATCTTGCGGTACTTGCCCAACAGGCGACCGTCGTTCTCGAAGACCACCGCTGTGTTGTGGTGCAGACCCGGAGCGCGCCGCTCGAACAGGGATGCCACCAGCACAACGCCATGCTTCTTGGCGAGCGCGCCGAGACGTTCGGTGCTGGGCCCCGGAATCGTTTCGGCCAGGTCGAATTCGTCCACGCACTCGTGCTGGCAGAAGTAGGCGCCGTTGTGCAGCTCCTGCAGCAGGGCTAGCCGCGCGCCGCCATTCGCGGCCTCGGCCACGCGCTGTTCG
>JBDNHW010000027.1:0-17730 GCA_041688625.1 Pseudoxanthomonas sp. | reverse complement strand
GGCGGGAGCTCCCGCTCCAGCGTGGCCTGGCAGCGGCGCGCCCAGCGCAGGAACGGTGCCTCAGTTGCCATCGGGAAGCGGTGCAAAAGGCTCCGAATCCTGGGGCTGCTCGGGATCGCTGAGCAGGCGCACGCGCAGCTCCGCCTGTTCCAGCGCCGACTGGCAGCGACGGTAGAGGCCAACGCCGCGCTCGTAGGCGGCGAGCGAATCTTCAAGGCTCATTTCGCCGTGCTCCATCTTCTCGACCAGCTGTTCGAGTTCGTCCAGGGACTGTTCGAAGTGGGCGACGGGAGAGCTTTCGGGGAGTTTCTTGGCCATGTCGGAAGTTTAAGCGCAAAGCAGTTCAGGCGGCGTCGCGCCACACCAGCCGCGCACGGTTCGCGCGCAGCCAGCCATCGAAATCTGCTGAATACACCAGGTCTCCGGCCGCCAGCAGCTGGCCGTCGCCATCGGACAGCAGTGGCAGGCGGGAACGTTCCCACGATGTCACCCCGAGGTCCTGCAGGACGTGCTTGAGCGAGTGCGAGTGGGTGCGGCCCGGCAGGCGGATTCGTTCGCCGCCCTGGCGCGAATGCGCGATCAGGGCAGTGGCCGGCATCGCGCTGCACTGCAGGGTCAGCGTCCCACCGCCGGGCAGGGCGAGCGGCTCGGCGCCGTTCCAGTGCGCCTGCCACGCGAGCGGCAACGGCTCGCGCAGCATGCCGGCGTGGAGCAGGTCGCGCCAACGCTGGATACAGGCATTGCCCCACACGAACCGGGCGCGTGCGTCGGCACGCGCACCGAGCAGCTCCGTGGCGACCTGGTGCACGCCGCTGCCCGGCAGCGCTGACAGCTGCAGGCTGGAGACCCAGAGTCGCAGGACGCGGGCCAGCCGCGACGACGGCAGCGCCTGCAGTGGAGCGATGTGCAACACGTGGGGATCGAGCGTGGCCGCCATCGCCAGGGCCCGTGCATCCTCGATACCAAGCAGGGCGCTGGCGTCGCCGCTCAGTGCAGCGCTCCGTGCCAGCGCAGCGTCGGCGTGTGGCCAGCGCTGGCGCAGCACCGGCATCACGTGCAGGCGCAGGAAATTGCGGTCCAGGGATTGATCGGCGTTGCTGGGGTCCTCGATCCAGCGCAAGTCGTGAACGCCTGCGTGCACGAGCAGCTCGTCGCGCGGCAGACACAGCAGGGGGCGCCAATGACGATGGCCGCCGAAGTCGCGCCATTCCTGCATCGCCGCCAGACCATCGGGTCCGGAAGCGCGCAGCGCGCGCAGCAGGAAAGTCTCGGCCTGGTCGTCCAGGTGGTGGGCGGTAGCCAGCACTTCGCCCGCGCGCAGTTCGGCTGCGCATGCCGCGTAGCGCGCCGCGCGTGCGGCGGCTTCGAGCCCCTTGCCCGCGCCACGCTCGACGTCCACGCGCACCACGCGCAGCGACACGCCCAGCGCGGCGCAGAGGCGCACGCAGTGGTCGGCCCAGTCATCGGCGCTTGCGTGCAGGCCGTGATGCACATGGATGGCACGCAGACCCGCCTCACGCTGTGCGGGTAGCTGGGCCAGGGCGTGCAGCAGCACCGTTGAGTCGAGACCGCCGCTCAGGCCCACCAGCACGGGCGTCGGCGACACGCGCGTGAGCGCTGTGTCCAACCTTCCTGCATTCGCTGGAGAATCCGCCATGCGCCATTATCCACCGCCCGACCGCAGGCGGCCGATGCTGGAACGCGACGCGGCAGGGTCGGCATGGATCGATCCATCCGCGGCCTCGTCGCACGCCCGCCGCGCCGCTAGAGTGGCCAGCCCACAACGGAACCATGCCATGTCGCTGTTCGACCCGCTGCAGCAGCGCTCGCTGACCCTGCGCAACCGCATCGCCGTCTCTCCGATGTGCCAGTACTCCAGCGTCGAAGGCATGCCCGACGACTGGCACCTGGTGCACCTGGGCAGTCGTGCGGTGGGTGGCGCTGCGGTGGTGATGACCGAAGCGGTGGCCGTGTCGCCGGAAGGCCGCATCTCCTCGGTGGACGCGGGCCTGTGGAACGAACGCCAGGCGCAGGCGTGGGCGCCTATCGCTGCGTTCGTCGCGCGGCAGGGCGCCGTGCCTGCCGCGCAGCTCGCGCACGCCGGTCGCAAGGCCGCCACCGCGCCACCGTGGGATGGCGGCAAGGCGGTGGCGATTGACGCTGGAGGCTGGACGCCGCTGGCGCCCTCTGCGCTCGCATTCGATGCCGGCTACCACCTGCCGCAGGCGCTGCACGAGCCCGGCATCGAGCAGGTCATCAGGCAATTCCGCGACTCCGCGCGTCTTGCGCTGGAGGCCGGTTTCCAGCTGATCGAACTGCACGCGGCGCACGGCTACCTGCTGCACGAATTCATGTCGCCGCTGGCCAACCAGCGAGAGGACCGCTGGGGCGGCAGCTTCGAGAACCGGATCCGCCTGGTCCAGCAGGTGCTTTCAGCACTGCGCGAAGCCTGGCCGGAGCGCTACCCGCTGTGGCTGCGCATTTCGGCCACGGACTGGGCCGAAGGTGGCTGGGACATCGAGCAGAGCATCGAGCTGTGCCGGACCTTGGAGGCGCTGGGCGTGGACCTGGTGGACGTGTCCAGCGGCGGGCTGGTGCCTGGCGCGCGGATACCGGTGGCACACAACTACCAGGTGCCCTTTGCTGCGCGCATCCGGCGCGAAGCGGGCATTGCCACCGGCGCGGTGGGTCTGATCACCGAGCCGCAGCAGGCCGATTCGATCATCGCCAGCGGCGAGGCCGACGTCGTGCTGCTGGCACGCGAGGAGCTGCGCGATCCCTATTTCCCGCGCACGGCGGCCAAGGCGCTGGGCGTGGAGATCCCGGGGCCGAAGCAGTACGCGCGGGCGTGGTGAACCGGGGCCGGCGCGGCCCAGCCGCAGGTCACGCCGCCTCGTACGCGCCGTATCCGCGCAGGCGCTCGTAGCGCTTCTTCAGAAGTTCGTCGATGGGCAATTGCTCCAGCGCATCGAGCTCGTTGAGCAGGACCGCCTTGAGCCGCTTCGCCATCTGGCTTGGATTGCGGTGCGCGCCGCCGAAGGGCTCGCGCACCACCTTGTCGACCAGTCCCAGCGAAAGCAGGCGCTTGGCGGTGATGCCCAGCTGTTCGGCGGCGTCCTTGGCCTTGTCGGCGGACTTCCACAGGATCGAGGCGCAGCCTTCGGGCGAGATCACCGAGTAGGTCCCGTATTCCAGCATGAGCGTGCGATCGCCGACGCCGATGGCCAGGGCGCCGCCGGAGCCGCCTTCGCCGATCACGGTACAGATCACCGGCACTTTCAGCTCCGCCATCTCCATCAGGTTGCGCGCGATGGCCTCGGACTGGCCGCGTTCTTCGGCGCCGATGCCCGGGTAGGCGCCCGGGGTGTCGATGAAGGTCAGCAGCGGCAGGTTGAAGCGCTCGGCCAGCTTCATCAGGCGCAGCGCCTTGCGGTAGCCCTCGGGTCGGGGCATGCCGAAGTTGCGCGCGATCTTGCTCTTGGTGTCGCGGCCTTTCTGGTGGCCGATGATCACCACGGGGCGGCCGCCGATGCGGCCCAAGCCGCCGACGATTGCCTTGTCGTCGGCATAGGCGCGGTCGCCCGCCAGTTCCTGGAACTCGTCGCAGATCACGCGGATGTAGTCGAGCGTGTACGGCCTGGCCGGGTGCCGGGCCAGCTGTGACACCTGCCACGACGACAGGTCACGGAAGATCTGCGCGGTGCGCACGCGCAGCTTGTCGCGCAGCGCGTGCACTTCGGCCTCGACGTTGACGCCCGGCCCGGTGCTGGCGCTGCGCAGCTCCTGGATCTTGGCTTCCAGGTCGGCGATGGGCTGTTCGAAGTCGAGGTAGTTCGGGTTCATGTCGGGCCGTGGGCCGGAAAGTCGGGCAGTTTAGCTGAAGCGGGGTTCGCCGCCCGTACGGTTGGGTAGGGCAGGCGTGCCTTCTCCCGCCGGGAGAAGGAAACGCAAGTTCAATTCACCCATGGCCTCGCAATGGCCAGCTTCACCGTGCGCACCCCGGTGTGCGCACGCAGCGCCTCGATCAGTTCGGCATCCACGCGTACCGACTTGGGCCCGTTCAAATCGAGCACGCCCGCCACGCCGCTGTCCCCTTGGCGCATCAACAGGTCCAGGCGCAGGGGAGTGCTGCCGGGACGGTGTCGCGATAGCAGTTCGTCGATGCGATCCCACAGGCCGGGCTCGCGCAGGTCCAGGCGCAGCGACAGGCGCTGGGCGTGCTGCGCGCACAGCGCCGCGTAGTCCCAGGCCTGGCGGATGCGCAGGCTGAAGCCACCGCTGAACTCGTCCTCGCGCAGGCCGCCCTTCACTACGAGGATGCGGTCGCGCGTCAGCAGGTGGCCGAACTCGCCCATGGCGTCGGCGAACACGCTGCACTCGATGCGCCCGCGCCCGTCTTCGAGCTGCACGAACACCTGGCTGTCGCCCTTGCGGCGCAGCGCCACCACCTGTCCTGCCAGTACCGCGTTGATTTCGGGCCGCCAACCACGCTTCTCGCCCTGCGGCTGCGAACTCCAGATGCGGTCCAGCTCGCCCAGGTCGCTGCCAACCAGCGCCTTGAGGTCGTCGCGGTCGGGGTCCATGGGATGGCCGCTGAGGTAGTGGCCCAGCGTGTCGCGCTCGCCCGTGAGCCTCTGCGCCAGCGGCCACTCGGGCACCTGCGGCAGCACCACTTCCAGCGCAGGTGTGGCGTCGCCGCCGCCGAACAGGGAGACCTGGCCCGCGTCGCGCTCTTTGGCCAGCTGGTCGGTCGCCTTCATGACCTCGGGCAGCTGCAGCATCAGTGATGCGCGATTGGGCCCCAGCGCATCGACCGCGCCGGCGTTGACCAGCGCTTCGAGCGCGCGCCGGTTGAGCTTGGACGAATCCACGCGCTTGCAGAAATCCAGCAGGTCGCTGAATTCACCGCCGCGTTCGCGTTCGGCGGAAATCGCTTCGCACGCGCCGCGGCCGACACCCTTGATCGCGCCCAGGCCGTAGCGCACGGTGGCGTAGTCGTCGGCGACGAACATGTAGCACGACGCATTCACGTCCGGCGGCAGCACGCTGAGCTTGAGCCCGCGGCATTCGTCGAGGAAGCCCACCACCTTGTCGGTGTTGTCCATGTCCGAGGACAGCACCGCGGCCATGAATTCGGCCGGGTAGTGGGTCTTGAGCCATGCGGTCTGGTAGGACACCAGCGCGTAGGCCGCCGCGTGCGACTTGTTGAAGCCGTAGCCGGCGAACTTCTCCATCAGGTCGAAGATCGCATCGGCCTTGCGCGCATCAATGTCGTTGTTGCCGGCGCCTTCGCGGAAGATCTCGCGCTGCCTGGCCATCTCGGCCGGGTCCTTCTTGCCCATCGCGCGGCGCAGCAGGTCGGCGCCGCCCAGCGAGTAGCCGCCGACGATCTGGGCCATCTGCATGACCTGTTCCTGGTACACCATGATCCCGTAGGTGTCGCGCAGCACCGGCTCGACCCGCTTGTCCGGGTACTCCACTTTTTCACGACCGTGCTTGCGCTCGATGAAGGAGGGAATCAGGTCCATCGGGCCGGGCCGGTACAGCGACACCAGCGCGATCAGGTCCTCGAAGCGATCGGGTTTGGCGCGCTTGAGCAGCTCGCGCATGCCGCGCGATTCGAACTGGAATACCGCGCCCGTGTCGCCGGTGAAGAACACGCGCGCGTAGGTCGCCTTGTCGTCCAGCGGCAGCGTGGAAATATCCAGCGGCGGGCCGTCCAGCGCCGCGCCGGTGGCGATGGCGCGCGCGTTGATCGCCTTCACTGCCCAGTCGATGATGGTCAGCGTGCGCAGGCCGAGGAAGTCGAACTTCACCAGGCCCACCGCTTCGACGTCGTCCTTGTCGAACTGGGTCACTGGCGATCGGCCCAGGCCACCGCTGTCGTGTTCTGCGAACAGCGGGCAGAAGTCCGACAGCGGCGAGGGCGCGATGACCACGCCGCCGGCGTGCTTGCTGGCGTTGCGGGTGAGGTCCTCGAGCTGGCGCGCCAGGTCGATCAGGTCGCGCACCTCGTCCTCGTCGCGATACCGGTCCACCAGTTCCTGCGACAGCATGGCGTTGTCGCCTTCGCCCATCGCGTCCTTGAGCGTGACGCCCAGGGTCATCGGGATGAGCTTGGCCACGCTGTCGACGAAGCCGTAGGGGAAGCCGAGCACGCGGCCGGTGTCGCGCACCACCGCCTTGGCCGCCATGGTGCCGTAGGTGATGATCTGGCTGACCCGGTCGCGGCCGTATTTGCCGGCGACGTAGTCGATCACTTCGTCGCGGCGGTCCATGCAGAAGTCGATGTCGAAGTCGGGCATCGACACGCGTTCGGGATTGAGGAAGCGTTCGAACAGCAGATCGTAGGGGATCGGATCCAGGTCGGTGATGCCCAGCGCCCACGCCACCAGCGAACCGGCGCCCGAACCGCGCCCCGGACCGACCGGGATGCCGTGGTCCTTGGCCCAGTTGATGAAGTCGGCCACGATCAGGAAGTAGCCGGGGAACCCCATGCGCACGATGACGTCGACTTCCAGGTCCAGCCGCGCGCGATAACTCTGCTCGGTGTGAGCGACGGCAATGGGCAACCTCGCCAGGCGACGGTCCAGGCCGCGGTGCGATTCGGAGCGGATCCAGCTCTCGAGCGTCTCGTCGCTGGGCACGGGAAACGCCGGCAGGGCGTACTGCCCCAGGGTGAGCTCGAGGTTGCAGCGCTGGGCCAGGGCGAAGGTGTTGTCGATGGCGTCGGGAACGTCGGCGAACAGCGCCTGCATGTCGTCCGGCGTCTTCAGGTATTGCTCGGCGCTGTAGTCGCGCGGGCGCTTGGGATCGTCGAGCACCCGCCCGCTGGAAATGCACACGCGTGCCTCGTGTGCTTCGTATCCATCGCGATCGAGGAAGCGCACATCGTTGCTGGCGACCACTGGAATGCCGCGCACCGAGGCCGCGTGCAGCGCGAAGGCGTTGAACGCATCCTCGCCCTGGCGCTGCGTGCGCGTCAGTTCCAGGTGCAGGTTCTCGCCGAAGCAGCGCTGCAGGTCGGCCAGGTGCTGCTCGGCCAGTTCATGGCGGCCACCGGCGGCAAGACGCGCGGCACGACTCTGGCGCCCGGCGATGGCGAACAGGCCGTTGCTGTTGCCGAGCAGCCAGGACGGATCGATGGCGACCCCGTCTGTGCGGTGGCCTTCCATCCACGCCCGCGTCAGAAGCCGCGACAGCGACAGGTAGCCCTCGTGGTCGCGGCACAGCAGGGTGAGCTGCCAGGGATTTTCGCTACCTTCGGCCACGCACACGTCGGCCCCTGCAATGGGCTTGATGCCGACGCTCTCGGCGGCCTTGTAGAACTTGACCAGGGCAAAGAGGTTGTTGCGATCGGTGACCGCCAGCGCGGGCAGTTTCAGTTCGACCGCGCGGCTCAGCAGGTTCGGTCGCTTGGCCTTTTCCGGGCGCGCTGCATCGGGCTTCTCGGGCACGCGGATCGTGGAATCCGCGAGCGAGAATTCGGTATGCAGGTGGAGGTGTATGAAGCGCGAGGACATGCCCGATGCAGGGTAATGGGGGCGCCGTCGGCGGACAAGGCTTGACGTCCTTGCGCCCGCCGCAGCGGGTCAGGCGAACAGCAGGGTCTGCTTCACCGGCATGAAACTGCGCCGATGGTGCAGGCACGGACCGTGGCGTTCGAGCGCCGCGAGGTGTTCGGGCGTGCCGTAGCCCTTGTGCGCGGCGAATCCGTAGGCCGGAAACTGGTCATGCAGCGCCACCATGGCGCGGTCGCGCGCCACCTTGGCCAGGATCGAGGCGGCCATGATCGCCGGCTCCAGTCCATCGCCGCCGATCAACGCTTCGGCGGGGCAGGGCAAGTCGGGCGGTAGGCGGTTCCCGTCGATCCGTGCAAGTCCGGCGGCCGGGCTCAGCGCGCACAGGGCCCGGCGCATGCCCTGCATGGTCGCGTGCAGGATGTTCAGGCGGTCGATTTCCTCGATCGGCACGAATTCCACGTGCCAGGCGATGCAGCGCTCGATGATCAGTGGGTACAGCGCCTCGCGCTTCTTTTCGCTGAGCTTCTTGGAATCGTCCAGGCCCCTGATCCGCCTGCGCGGGTCGAGGATGACCGCGCCCACCGACACCGGTCCGGCCAGCGGTCCGCGACCGGCCTCATCCACGCCTGCCACCAGCAATCGGGTGAGCACCGCGCTCACGCCACCAGCCTTGCGACTGCTTCGGCCGCGCGCGCCGAAGCGCCCTGGCGCAGGGCCTCGTGCATCTGCCGATACGGCGGCTGCAGCGACGCACCGACCTCCGGGTGCCGGAACAGGTTGAGCACCGCATCGGCGAGGTTCTCCGGCGTGCATTCGTCCTGCATAAGCTCCGGCGCAAGGTCGGCCCCGTGAAGGACGTTGGGCAGCGCATAGCGCGCGATCTTGAGCATGCCGAAGGCCTTGACGATGCGATGGGTCAGCGGCGCCACGCGGTAGCCCACCACCATCGGCCGCTTGGCCAGCATCGCCTCGAGCGTGGCTGTTCCCGATGCGAGCAGCACGACGTCGGCGGCGACCATGGCCTCGCGCGCCCGGCCGTCGAGGACGACGGGCGGGGGCTCCAGCGAAGACAGTGGCCCCAGCATCGGTTCGATGGCCGCACGACAGGCGGCGTTGGCGGCGGGAATGACGACCTGCAGGTAGGGCACTTCCTGCGCCACGCGCCTGGCGGCCTCGATGAATGCCGGTGCCAGCCTCTGGATCTCGCCCAGCCTGCTTCCCGGCAGCACCGCCAGCACCGGCGTGTAGGCGCGCAGGCCGAGCGCTTCACGTGCGCCTGCCTGGTCGGGCTCCATGGGCATCGCGTCGGCCATCGGATGGCCGACGAAGTGCGCATCGATGCCGTGCCGCGCGAAGATCGCCGGCTCCATCGGGAACAGGCACAGCACCAGGTCCGCGCTGGACCCGATCTTCTGCGCGCGCTTCTCCCGCCACGCCCACACCGAGGGGCTGACGTAGTGGACGGTGCGCACGTCACGCTGCTTGAGCCAGTGCTCCACGCCGAGGTTGAAGTCAGGCGCGTCGACGCCGATGAACACATCCGGCCGCCAGTCGAGCACCCTCTGGCGCAACGACTTGCGCAGCTTCAGCAGGCGCGGCAGGTGGCGAAGCACCTCCGACAGACCCATGACCGAGAGCTCGCCCGAGTCGTGCCAGCTGTCGAATCCCTCGGCTCGCATGGCCTGCCCGCCGATACCGGCGAACTCCGCTCCCGGGAAGCGCTGGCGCAATTCGGCGATGAGACCAGCCCCAAGCGCGTCTCCGGAAGCCTCTCCTGCGACCATGGCGAAACGGACGGTCCTGGCTCGTTTTTCCTGCGTTGCCGCGCCCGATGAGACCAGGTCGGCGAGCGTGGCTTCATTCATCGCAGCAGCGGCCGCTGTCCCGCATCGATGAAATCCAGAAGCGCGCGCACGTCGTCGCTGTCGCGCGCCTGATCGGCCAGTTGCTGTCGCGCATCGGCCAGCGGCAGCCCGGCGACGTACAACGTGCGATACGCCTTCTTGATTGCGGCAATGCGCGCGGGGTCGAAGCCACGTCGCTTCAGGCCTTCGCTGTTGATTCCGCGCGGCCTGCCATGGGCATCGCCTGCGACCATGGTGTAGGGCGGAACGTCTCCGCTGATGAGCACGCCCATGCCGAGGAACGCGTGCGCGCCAATCCGGCAGAACTGATGCACGGCGGTGAAGCCGCCCATGATCACCCAGTCGCCAACCTGGACGTGCCCGGCCAGCGTGGAGTTGTTGGAGAACACGCAATGGCTGCCGACCTGGCAGTCATGGGCGACGTGACTGTAGGCCAGCATCCAGTTGTCGTCGCCGATGCGCGTGCAGCCGCCACCGTCGGCGGTGCCCCGGTTGATGGTGACGAATTCGCGAATCGTGTTGCGGTCGCCGATGACCAGTTCGCTGCGCTCGCCGCTGAACTTCTTGTCCTGCGGGTCGCCACCGATCGCCGCATGGCCAGTGATGCGATTGCCTTCGCCGATGCGCGTGGGACCGGTCACGCTGCAGTGCGGGCCGAGGAGGGTACCGTCCCCGATCTCGACGTCGGCGCCGATGATGCTGAAGGCGCCGACCACCACACCGGGGCCCAACCTGGCGGATGGATCCACGTGTGCGCTGGGATGGAGGACCGGGGCGACCATCGCTAGCGGGTGTCCTCGGCGCAGAGGATGTCGGCACTCGCCACCTGCTTGCCATTGACGCTGGCCACGCCGCTGTACATCGCCATGTTGCGGATGAGGCGCTTGAGGGTGACGTCCAGGTCCAGCCGGTCGCCGGGAACTACCATGCTGCTGAAGCGCGCGTTGTCGACCTTGACCATGTAGAACATCCGTCCCGCGGTTTCGCCGGCGTGCGACAGCTGGGTGAGCAGTCCACCGGCCTGGGCCAGCGCCTCGACGATGAGCACGCCGGGCAGTATGGGCATTCCCGGGAAGTGGCCGGTGAAAAACGGCTCGTTCTGGGTCACGTTCTTATAGGCCAGGATGCGCTTGTGCGGCTCGAGTTCCACCACGCGATCCACCAGCAGGAACGGATAGCGGTGCGGGAGCAGTTCCTGGATGCGGATGGAGTCCACCGGCAGTTGCAGCGCTTCGTTCATTCCTTCTCCACGGTGCCGGCGGAGAGCCGGCGGACGGTTGCATCGAGTTGCTTGAACCGCGCGGCGTTCTTGCGCCACGTGCGGTTGTCGGTCAGCGGCGTGCCGGAGGAGTACTCCCCGGGCTCGCGGATCGAATGGGTCACCAGCGACATCGCGGTGATGGTCACCTTGTCGCAGAGCTCGAGGTGGCCCAGCACGCCGGCGCCGCCCCCGATCAGGCAGTAGCGTCCGATCCGTGCGCTGCCGGCGGCAGCGCTGCATCCGGCCATCGCGGTATGTGCACCAATGCGGACGTTGTGGCCGATCTGGATCTGGTTGTCCAGGCGCACGTCCTCTTCCAGCACAGTATCGTCGAGTGCGCCGCGGTCGATGCAGGTATTGGCGCCGATCTCGCAGTCGTCGCCCACCACCACGCCGCCCATCTGCGGAACCTTGATCCAGCGCCCTGCATCCATGGCCAGCCCGAATCCATCGGCACCCAGCACCGCGCCGGGATGGACGCGCACGCGCAATCCCAGGCGCACCCGCGTCACCAGCGTCACCCGCGCAACCAGCTCGCTGCCGGCGCCCACATCGCAGTCTTCGCCGATCACGCAGCCGGGCCCGATCACGCAGCCGTCGCCGACGCGGCTTCTCGCGCCGATGCTGACGAAGGGGCCCACGAAGGCATTGGGTGAAACCATGGCGTCGGGATGGATGCAGGCGCTCGGGTGGATGCCGGCGTCCCGGGCGGTCGTGCGTTCGAAAAGAGCGGCGATTCGCGCGAACGCGATGTATGGATCACGCGCTACCAGCGCAGTGTTCGGCGCTGCATCGACGTCGGCTTGCCGCACCACCACGACCGATGCACCGCTCGACTGGAGCTGGCTGCGATAGCGCGGGTTGGCGAGGAAGGCCAGTTCACCGGTTCCGGCGCGCGCCAGTGTCGCCACGCCATGCACGCGGACCGCTTCGTCGCCGTGGACCTCCAGGGCGAAGCGATCGGCGAGTTCCCTGGCGGTGACGGTCACGGTTTCCACGTGGGACCAGTTTACCGCCCCCGGGGTGGCTGGGTAAAAAGAAAGGCCAGGCGATGCCGGGCCTTGCAGTCTGCAGTGAAGTCCGCGCCGGCCTAGAACGCGCCGCCGAAGGTGAACTGCAGGCGTTCTACCTGGTCACCGTCCTTGGTGCGTAGCGGGAACGCATAGCTGATCGAGATCGGGCCTACCGGCGCGCGCCACAGGAGCGCGACGCCGGTGGAAGCGCGCAACTCGCCGACGTCGAATTCGTCGGTGCTGGCGAACACGTTGCCGAAGTCGACGAAGGCCGAGACGCGCGCGGCGTTGGAATCGAACAATTTAGGAAAGTACATCTCCAACGAGCCGGTTGTCTTGAGCGCGCCGCCCAGGGACTGTCCGCGGAAGCCGGCGACCTGGTCCGAACGCGGACCCAGGGTGTTGTCGCGGAAACCGCGCAGCGAGCGGGCACCACCGGCGTAGAAGTTTTCGAAGAACGGTAGACCCGTGCCAGTCACAGTCTCGATGTAGTCGCCGGATCCCGGTGTGCAGTTGGTGGTCTGCACCGGGTCTGGCACGGCTTCGGTCGGGGCGGTGAAGCAGATGTCACGCACGAAATCCTCGCCGTAGCTGTTGCCGTAGCCGATCTCCGCGCGGGTGTTGAGTACCAGCGACGGGCTGAGCGGCCAGTACTTGGAAAACTCATAGTTGAGCTTGTAGTACTCCACGGTGGAGCCAGGCAGCGTTATCTCCGCCGACACGCGCTGGAACAGGCCGCGGGTCGGCATGAAGAAGTCGTTGCGGGTGTCGCGGGCCCAGCCAACCTCGGTGCGCCAGGTGTGGAAGGTGCGCCGGCCCACGGCGTCGATGTAGTCGATGATGCTGTCGGGCGTGGAGCCGGGGAAGGTCAGGATCTCGTTGGTATCGATGCCGAAGGACAGCGACACGCTGTCGCTTTCGGTGATCGGCAAGCCCAGTACGGCTTGGGCCGAGGCGTTGGTGGTTGAGAACTGGGCGGTGTTGAAGCTGGAGAAGTCGAACTCGCGGAAGGCGAAGTTGTAGCCCAGCGACATGCCTTCGTCGGTGAAGAAAGGATTGAGGAAGGAGAACGCGTAGCGCTTCTGGAAGTCGCTGCGCTGGGCTTCGACCGAGAGCCGGTTGCCGCCGCCGAGGAAGTTGGTCTGCGACAGCTGGATCGAAGTGGTCAGGCCGGAGAGCTGTGAGAAGCCCAGGCCGAACACGAAGCTGCCCGAGGTGGTCTCCTTGACGTTGAACACGACGTCCACCTGGTCTGGCGTACCCGGCACGGGCGGGGTCTCGACTTCCACGGTCTCGAAATAACCCAGTCGCTGCAGCCGGATCTTCGAGCGGTCGATCGCCGCCTGCGAGTACCAGGCGCCTTCGAACTGGCGCATCTCGCGGCGCAGCACCTCGTCGGCCGAGCGCGTGTTGCCCTTGAACACCATGCGGCGCACGTTCACGCGCGGGCCCGGCACCACCTGCAGGTTGACGGCCACGGTGCGGTTCTCGCGGTCCACGGTGGGGATCGGGTTCACCTGCGAGAACGCATAGCCGATGTTGCCCAGGGTCGCGGTGATCGCGTCGGAGGTGAACTCCAGCAGCGCGCGCGAGAACACCTGGTCCTCCTTGACCAGCACCAGGCGCTCGATGTCTTCCTTTGGCAGGATCGTGTCACCGGTGATTTCCACGGCGCCGATCTTGTATTGCTCCCCTTCGGTCACGCCGGCAGTGATGAACATGTCCTGCTTGTCGGGGCTGATCGATACCTGGGTCGAGTCCAGGGCGAAGTCCACGTACCCGCGGTCCAGGTAGTAGGAATTCAGCCGCTCCACGTCGCCGGACAGCTTTTCCTTGGAGTACTGGTCATCCCGGCGGTACCACGACAGCCAGTTGCTTTCCTTCGACTCCCAGCTGTCCAGGATGTCTTCTTCTTCGAAGGTCTCCAGGCCGACCAGGTTGACGTGGCGGATCTTGGCCGCCTTGCCCTCCTTGACCGTGATGGTGATGTCCACGCGGTTGCGGTCCAGCGGACTGACCGTCGGGGTGATCGCCACGTTGTACTTGCCGCGATTGTTGTATTGGCGGGTCAATTCCTGGGTGACCTTGTCCAAGGCCAGGCGGTCGAAGGTCTCGCCTTCGGCCAGGCCGACATCCTGAAGGCCTTCCATCAGGTCCTCGGTCTTGATGTCCTTGTTCCCGGTCAGGGTCAGCTTGTTGATCGCCGGGCGTTCGACCACGGTGATCACCAGGATGTTGCCCTGGCGGTCGAGCCTGACGTCCTCGAAGAAGCCGGTCCCGTACAGGGCGCGGATCGCCTCGCCCGCCTTGGCCTGATCCACCGTGTCTCCACGCTCGATCGGCAGGTAGGTCAGCGCGGTGCCGGCGGAAATGCGCTGCAGGCCCTCGATGCGGATATCGCTGGCGGTGAAGGCGCCGGGGTCGGCGACGACCACGGGGCTGGATGCCGTCGTCTGCGCCCATGCCGGTACGGCGATGGCGGAGGCCAGGGCGAGGGCAAGCAGGCGTCGGGTGGGGAGTCGCGTCATCATCACTTCCGATTGGGAGAGCGCCGTCTTGCGGCACGTGCAGGAGTTTGCCGGCACGGGGCCGGCGAGAAAAATTTCAGTGCCTGGCATACCAGGGGCATCAGGTAACCAGTCGCAGGATATCGTTGTAGAACGCCAGCCCCATCAGCCCGGCCAGCATCGCCAGCCCCATGAACTGGCCAGTCGCCATGGCGCGTTGACTGAGCGGAGTGCCTTTTACCAGCTCGATAAGGTAATACAGCAGGTGTCCGCCGTCCAAGACGGGGATGGGCAGCAGGTTGATGATCGCCAGGCTCAGCGAGAGCAATGCAAGGAAGTACAGGAACCAGTCCACGCCCCGCTTGGCCGTCGCGTTGGCCACCTGGGCGATGGTGATCGGTCCGGAGATGTTCTTGACCGATGCATGGCCGGTCAGCATGCGCCGGATCATGCCCAGCGAGTCGCGCGTCAGCTTGCCGGTCTCGCGGAAGGCCGCCGGAATGGCGGCGATCGGCCCGAACTGCTGCCGCGCGTCGTACACCGGCGCCTGCATGTCTTGCGACGCACCGACCCCCAGCGCCCAGTATTGCCTGCCGCTGGCCTCATCGATCCTTAGCCGTGGGACGATGTCCAGCGCCAGGCGTTCGCCATCACGCAGGACCTCGATCATGGCCGGGCCGCCTTGCTCCCCGAGCTTCTGCACCAGAGGGGTGATCTCGGCGAAGCTGCGTACCGGCGCGCCATCGACTGCGGTGATCAGGTCGCCACGGCGCAGCACGCCTTCGGCCGGACTTTCGGGGGCCACCGAATCCACCACCGCCGGCTGCATCTGGTGCTGCCATGAAAAACCCGCCAGTCCGGCCACGTTCTCCTGGTCGAAACCGGCCGGCACGTCCGAAAACGGGAGATTGCGGCGCTGGTGCGCCCCAGCGGCCGTCAAGGTGCTGACCTGCAGGTCGCGCCCATCCATGGCGGCTTTGGTCATCGCCTGCAGGGCCTCGCCCCATGTGGCGACTTCCTCGCCATCGATCGACTGGATCCGGTCGCCGGCCCGGAACCCGGCGCTCTCCGCCATGCCGCGCGTGTGCCCCACGGTGGCCGAGAAATCCTGGCGACCGATCACGAACATCGCCCACAGCAGGGCCACGCACAGGATCAGGTTGGCGATCGGACCCGCGGCAACGACCGCGATGCGCTGCATGACCGGCTTGCGGTTGAAGGCCTGCGAGGCCTGCGACGCAGGGACGTTGCCTTCCGCTTCGTCCAGCATCTTCACGTAGCCGCCGAGGGGGATCGCGGCGATGGCGAATTCGGTGCCGTGGCGGTCGAAGCGGGACCACAGGGGCTTGCCGAAGCCCACCGAGAACCGCAGCACCTTGACGCCACAGCGGCGCGCGACCCAGTAGTGTCCGAATTCGTGGAACGTGACCAGAAGACCCAGCGCCACGATCATCCACCAGATGGAGCCAATGATGTCACTCATGCGGAAAGGGTGTGGCCTGTGACTGCGTGTGCGGTGATGGCGTCGGTAGCGAGCCGGCGTGCCTCCACGTCCGCCGCCAGCAGGGCCTCCAGCGATTCAGCCGGACCCGAAGGCAGCGCGGCGAGAGTGGACTCGACCAGCGCGGGGATGGACAGGAAACCGATCCGGCCCTGAAGAAAGGCTGAAACGGCGACCTCGTTCGCCGCGTTCAATATCGCCGGCGCCGTTCCTCCGGACTCCAGCGCGCGCCATGCCAGTCCAAGGCACGGGAACGCCTGCTCATCGGCCGCCTCGAATTCCAGCCGGGGGTGGGCGAGCAGGTCGAGCCCGGCGACGCCCGAATCGATCCGCTCCGGCCAGCCCAGGCCCACGGCCAGGGAGGTGCGCATGTCGGGGAGCCCGAGCTGGGCAAGGGTGGAGCCGTCCACGAACTCCACCAGCGAGTGCACCAGGCTCTGCGGATGCACCAGTACGCCGAGCTTTTCGCCAGGAATGGCGAACAGGTGATGGGCTTCGATCAGTTCCAGCCCCTTGTTCATGAGGGTGGCGGAGTCGACGGAGATCTTCGGGCCCATCGTCCACTTCGGATGGGCGATGGCCTGTTCTGGAGTGACCGAGGCCAGGGACTCGAGACTGCGGCCGCGGAAAGGGCCGCCCGATGCGGTCAGCACGATGCGCCGCACGTCGCCCTGAGTGTTGCGTGAACGCAGGCACTGGAAGATCGCGTTGTGCTCGCTGTCGATCGGGACGATCTCGGCGTTTGCGCCGCTTGCGGCCGCCATCAGCAGCTCGCCGGCGAGCACCAGCGCTTCCTTGTTGGCCAGCAGCAGGCGCTTGCCGGCCCTGGCCGCAGCAAGCGTGGAGGCCAGGCCGGCCGCCCCCACTATCGCCGCCACCACGGTGTCTCAGGCGTCGCTGCCCACCAGTTGCTGCAGGGCCTCGTCACCGGCGTGCGCTTCAATACCCAGCCCGGCCTCACGCAGGCCGTTGCGCAGCGCCGGGTAGTGCTTCACATCGGCAATGACGGCATGCCGGGGCTGATGCTTGCGGCACAGCTCCAGCAGCGCGTTCACGTTGCTGCCGGCCGCCAGCACGCCCACGCGCAGCCGCTCCGGATGGCGCGAAATCACGTCCAGCGCGGAGGTCCCGATCGAGCCGGTGGCGCCGAGTACGGCAACGGTGCGCAGGGCGGCCATGTCAGAAACCGAACAGTTCCTTGCCGATGGCGAACACCGGCAGCGCCGCGATCACTCCATCGATGCGGTCCAGCACGCCGCCATGCCCGGGGATCAGCTGCCCCGAATCCTTGGCCCCGACATGCCGCTTGAGCAGGCTCTCGAACAGGTCCCCGACCACCGAAAACAGCGCAGCGGCCAGCGCCACGGCGGCCACGGCCGGCACCTGCGCCAGCGTCATGCCCGCGAACCACGCAAATACCAGGCCGGCGAGCACGCCGCAGGTCAGGCCGCCCACCATTCCCTCGACGGTCTTGTTGGGGCTGATGCGCGGGGAGAGCTTGCGCTTGCCAAACTTCCGACCGGTGAAATACGCGCCCGTATCGGCCGCCCAGACCACCGCCAGGGCGGCCAGCAGCCAGCGGTTGCCGGTGGGGCTTCCGGCGTGGATGAGCGCCAGCGCACACCAGGCCGGCACGATCGCCAGGGTGCCGGCCGCAAGTTTGAACACGCGGGCGTAGGTCTCGTGGTCCGAGGCGAAGCTGTAGAAGCGCAGCCAGAGCAGGGCCACGCACCACCACGCAGCGCCTACCAGGGTCACGATCTGGAACAGCACCATCGAGCCTGCCGACGCCCAAACCAGCAGCACCATCAGCAGCAGGTTGGCCGCCAGCAGCACCGTGCGCGAGAGAGTGTCCTCGACGTCCGCCAGCTTGAACCACTCCCACAGGCCGATCAGGAACATGATCGCCACCACGGCCAGCAGCCATTGCGTGGGCAGCAGCAGGATGGCGGCGATGGCGAGCGGGGCCATGATCAGTGCGGTCAGGACGCGGGTGCGGGTCATGCGTTGGTGTTCTCCACGGAAGCGTCGGCGACTTGCGCGCTGGTGAGGCCGAAACG
>JBDNHW010000148.1:0-17052 GCA_041688625.1 Pseudoxanthomonas sp. | reverse complement strand
GAGTTTCGCTGGGCATGCTCTGCCTCCTCCCTTGCGCAGCAGGGGAGGATCGAGGAGGGGTTGCTCTTGGCAAGCAACACCCCATTCCCGCTCATCACGGCATGCAACGCGATGTTCCAGAAAGAAGTCATCGAGTTTCGTATTGCCTGCGCCGTCACTGCCCTAGAATGTCGGCCCCGCCGGTTCGACCCTACCCGATGAAAGCCCCTGCTTCCGTTCCGGCTGCGTCCGCCACGGCCATCCCCGCGCGCGGCGGTACGGCCGTCGTGCTGGCGCTGGCGATTGTCTACCTGGTGTGGGGTTCGACCTACCTCGGCATCCGCTTCGCCCTGGAGGGCGGCTACCCGCCGCTGCTGATGGTGGCGGGCACGCGCTTCCTCGCCGCCGGCGGCCTGATGTACGCCTTCCTGCGCTGGCGCGGCGTGCCGGCACCGACGCGCGTGCAGTGGCTGCGGCTGACCTTCATGGGTGGGCTGCTGCTGGGCCTGGGCAACGGCCTGGTGACCCTGGCCGAGCAGTCGGTGTCATCGGGTCTTGCCGCGGTTGCGATCGCCTCGATGCCGCTGTGGATGGCGCTGTTCGGCGCGCTGCGCGGGCAGCACTCGAACCGGTTCGAATGGCTCGGCATCGGCGTCGGCTTCGCCGGGGTGGTGTGGCTCAACTCCGGCAGTTCCTTGACCGCTTCGCCGACCGGGCTGGTGCTGTTGCTGATCGCGCCGATCGCCTGGGCGTTCGGCTCGGTGTGGTCGCGCGGCCGCAACCTGCCTTCGCCGTTCATGACTGCGGCCGGGCAGATGTTGTGCGGTGGCGTGCTGCTCACCGTCGCCGGGTTGCTGCACGGCGAATCGTTCACCGTGGGTACCCCGCACGGCACCGCCGCGCTGGTGTACCTGGGCCTGTTCGGTTCGGTCGTCGCCTTCAGTGCATACATCTGGCTGCTGCACCACGCGCGTCCGGCGCTGGTGGGCAGCTACGCCTATGTCAATCCGGTGATCGCGGTGGCGCTGGGCGCGTGGCTGGCGGGCGAGCGCTTCAGCGCCCATGACATGGGCGCCATGGCGGTGATCCTGTCCGGCGTGGTGATCATCACTCTGGCCCGCACCAGGCGCATCGCATGAGCGCGCCGCCGCTGGACCGCAAGGGGCTGACGGTCACCGCCCTGACCTTCCTGCTGTGGGGCGTGGTGCCGCTGTACTGGTACCTGCTGCGCGAGGTGCCGTCGTTCCAGATCATCGCCCACCGCATCGTGTGGAGTGCGGTGCTGGTGATCGGCTGGCTGCTGTTGAAGAACGGGCTGGGCTGGTGGCGCAGGATCAGCGCCCAGCCGCGCGCCATCGCGGTGCTCGGCCTGAGCAGCGTGTTCATCGCGTTCAACTGGGGCCTGTACATCTGGGCGGTCGCCAACGGGCACCTGGTGGAAATCAGCCTGGGCTACTTCATCAATCCGCTGATCAACGTGGTGCTGGGCGTGATGGTGCTGCGCGAAAGGCTCAACACGGCGCAGTGGGTCTCGGTGGGGCTGGCGCTGATCGGCGTGAGCTGGCTGACCTGGCAGGGCGGTTCGCCGCCGTGGATCGCGTTGGGGCTGGCGTTCTCCTTCGGGATGTACGGCCTGCTGCGCAAGCTGATCTCGGTCGATCCGGTGGTCGGGCTGGGCGTGGAGAGCGTGTACCTGTTCCTGCCGGCGCTTGGCTACGTGCTGTGGGCGGAGATGGGCCACGGCGGCGGATTCGCCAGCGGCTTCGGCTGGCGCAACGACCTGCTGTTGATCTTCGGCGGCGTGGTCACGGCGGTGCCGCTGATCGGCTTCGCCTACGGCGTGCGGCGCATTCCGCTGTCCATCGTGGGCCTGCTGCAGTACATCGCGCCGAGCATCCAGCTGTTGATTGGCGTGCTGGTTTTCAAGGAAGCTTTCGGTCCCGAACGCGCGCTGGGTTTCGCCGCCATCTGGATGGGGCTCATCGTCTTTGCCGCCGACGGGCTGTGGCGCTCGCGGCGCAAGCCAGTGATGTTGCCGGTGGCCGAAGGGCTGGATTAGGCTGCGCGGCGCCGAGCTGGCCGCCGGCTCTTTTGCGTTGTCCGAGAAACGGGACTTCCTTCGGTCGTCCCAAAGACGGGACTTCCTTCGGTCGTCCCAAGAGGGGACTTCCTCCGGTCGTCCCAAGAGGGGACTTCCTCCGGTCGTACATCCGAGCTTGCTCGGATGCTCTTGGTCGGGATCAGAAGCATCCGAGCAAGCTTGGATCTACAAAAACAGCAATCGGTCTTGCCTGGCATCAGAAGCATCCGGGCGAGCTCGGATCTACAAAACAGGAATACCCTGCTCGGTGGCTTTGCTCGGCATGAAGGACATCCTGGCGAGCTCGGATCTACCAGGGCAGGCGCGATCGACGGTGCGTTGGCGTTGTGTGGATCAGGTGGCGCGCAACGCCTCGGTCACCGGCAGCCGCGCCGCGCGCAGCGCGGGAAACAGGCCGCCGATCAGCCCGATCGCCAGCGCCCACTTCAACCCGGTCCACAGCAGCGCCGGCGAGACCTTGAACTGGAACACGATCTGGCTGAAGTTCGAGCCCAGCGTGGCCACGCTGTAGCCGTTGAACACCGTCCAGGCAATGAACCCGCCCAGGATCCCGCCCAGCAGCGCCAGCAGCATCGTTTCCAGCATCACCGCCATGACCACCGGCGTGCCGCGAAAACCGATCGCCCGCATCGTCGCGATCTCGCGCGCGCGCCCGGCCACCGCCGCGTACATCGTGTTGAGTGCGCCGAACACCGCGCCGATCGCCATGATCGTGCCGATCACCGTGCCCAGCACCTTGATCAACGTCGACAGCCCCGTGGATTGCTTGGTGTAGTAGTCGCGGGTGGTCAGTGCGTCCAGTTTCAGGCGGGGATCGTTGACCAGCGCATCTTTCAGCTGCGCGTAGCCCTCCTTGCCTTCGATACCCACCGTGACCGACTGGTAGGCGCGCCGGTTGTAGGTCGAGGACAGGGTCTCGATGTCGGTCCACATTTCGGAATCATGCGCATCGCCCGAAGCGAACACGCCCACGACCGTCCACTCCTGGTTGCCGAGCGCAATCGTCTTGCCGACATCAAGCCCGCGGTACTGGTTTTTCGCGCCCTGGCCGACGACCAGTTCGCGCACGCCCGGCTCGAACTTGCGGCCTTCGATGATCTTTACCTGTGGCCGAATCAACCACGCCGCGTCGCTGACGCCGCGGAACTGGGCATTGGCGTCTTCTCCGCTGCTGGCGGTCGGCAGGTTGACCACCTGCGACAGCTCGGGCGAGATGATCGGGCGTCCGTCTGCATCCTTGCGCAGGCCCGCCAACGTGGACAGCAGCGGCACCTGGTCGCGGGTGATGACCGAATTGGTCTCGGCTTGCGAGCCACCGCGCAGGATGATGGCGGTGTCCTCGCTGCCGGTCTGCTTGAGCGTGGCCGAAAATCCTTCGCCCATCGCCAGCATCGCCACCAGCACGGCGACCACGCCGGCGATGCCGACGATGATGACCGAGGAGGCGCCCCAGCGCTGCGGCAGGCTGGCGATGCCGATGCGCGTGGCGGCCAGCGCCAGGCGACCGGTGCGCGTCACTGCCAGCCACACGCCCAGGCCGACCGCCAGCGCCAGCACGCCGTACCAGGGCAGCACGATCCACGCCGCCAGCCCGGCGACCAGCGCCAGCAGCGACACCAGGTTCAGTACCCAAGGCTTCTTCATCATGATGTCCTCAGCGTCCGGCCAGTGCGTCAACGATCTTCAGGCGCATCGCGCGCCGCGCCGGCAGCGCGCCGACGATGACACCGATGGTGACCATCAGCGCCAGGCCCAGCAGCCAGGTTTCCAGCGGCACGTTGGGCAGGGCGAGCATGCCGCCGCTGGCCGCGCTGATGCCGGGGATGATCGCGGCCGAAAGGCCGATGCCGATCAGCCCGCCCAGCACGATCAGCAGCACCGATTCGACCAGGACGAGGGTCAGCACGGTGCCGTTGGTGAAGCCGAGCGTCTTCAGCACCGCCAGTTCGGGAATACGTTCGCGTACCCCCTGCGACATGGTGTTGCCGGTCAGCAGCAGCAGGGTGAAGAACACCGCGCCCATGATCGCGGTGACGATCAGGCCGATGTCGGCGAACTGCTTGGCGAAGGACTGGTTGAAGGCCTGTTCGGTCTGCGCCTTGGTCTCGTTGGCCGAGTTCAGCGAGATCGCATCGATGGCCTGGGCCACACGACTGGCCTGGTTCGCGTTCTTGAGCTTGACCGTATACCAGCCGACCAGGCCCTTGGTGTACTGATTGGCTTCATCGAAGTATTCCCAGTGGAAGTACAGCTGCTGTTCCTCACCCCTGCGCTTGCTGTCGGCCAGCTTGAAGGTGCCGCTGAGCGTCAACGGCCACGCATTGCTGCCGTCCTTCTGCGGGAAGATCGTCGCCTGCAGGGGAATGGTGTCGCCGATCTTCCACCCGTGCTTCCTGGCCAGCGATTCGCCGACGATGGCGCCGGTGCGATTGGCTTTCCACGTCTCCAGCTGCGCCGGCTCGACGACGTACTCGGGATACATCTCGAAGAAGTCGGGGCTGACCGAAAAGTTGGGGAAGAAGTTCTTCGGATCACGATAGATGCCGCCGAACCAGGCCGAATAAACGGTCTTCTCAACGCCTGGGGTGGACTCGATCTGCTGCAGCAGGCGGTAGGGCAGCATCTGCGTGATCGACAGGCGCGAGGCGACGATCAGGCGGTCTGCGCCGGCGACGCTGCCGCCGGAGTTGAAGGCGACGCGAACGGAGTCCAGCAGTCCGAACAGCAGGAACGCGGCGATCACCGACAGCAGGGTCAGGAACGTACGCGTCTTGCTGCGGAACAGCGCGGCCCAGATGAGTGAGAAGTATTTCATGGTCGCCTCGCTCAGTGAGTCGCCGCGGTTTCGGCCAGCTCACCCTTGTCCAGGTGGATGGTGTGGGTAGCGTACTCGGCGGCCTTCGGGTCGTGGGTGACCATGATGATGGTCTTGCCGTGTTCGCGATTGAGCAGCTGCAGCAGCCCCAGCACTTCCTCGGCTGAATGCCGGTCGAGGTCGCCGGTGGGTTCGTCGCAGATCAGGAAGGTGGGATCGGACACGATCGCACGTGCAATGGCCACGCGCTGCTGCTGGCCACCGGACAGCTCGCTTGGCCGGTGTGCACCGCGATCGGACAGGCCCACCAGCTGCAGCGCGATCTCGGCATTGCGCTTGCGCTGCGCACTGCCCAGGTTGGTGAGCAGTAGCGGCAGTTCGACATTCTTCTGCGCGGTCAGGGTGGGCATCAGGTTGTAGAACTGGAACACGAAGCCCACGTGCGAGCTGCGCCATTGCGCCAGCTGCCCGTCGCTGAACTGGTCGATGCGTGCACCTTCGATCTCGATCTCGCCGCCGCTGGGCGTATCCAGGCCGCCGATCAGGTTGAGCAGCGTGGTCTTGCCCGAACCCGAAGGCCCCATCAGCGCCACGAAATCGCCGTGCGGGATCTCCAGGTCGATGCCGTGCAGCACCTGCACTTCCTCCGGGCCGCGGCGGTAGGTCTTGGTGAGGTTGCGAATGGTGACCAGTGACGACATGGGTGGACTCCTCGGGTAGTTCGGTTGTTTTGCGCTTCCAGCACCCGCATGAACGAGTGCGCTTTGAGGGTGCGTTGCGGATGCGAGCTGCGCGCCGCTGGTCCGCTTCGCGAGCCCGGTTGGCTAGTCGGCCGCGTCCTCGGCCAGCGCCACCTTGGCGCCGTCCTCAAGCTCGTCCGGCGGGTTGACCACGACGGTTTCGCCGGCGCTCACGCCTTCCAGTACCTGCCGGTCGGCCGCCAGCGCGCGGCCCAGCTTCAGGCTGCGCCTCTGCACGGTGTCGTCCTCGGTGACCACGAACGCAACCTCTTGGCCGCCGCGCTCGACGATCGCCGCCGAGGGCACGCGCACGCCGCGATCGTCCTGCTTGCCCGCGGCCTTGGGTGCTTCCAGGAAGCTCACCTTCACCCCCATGTCCGGCACGATGCGCGGGTCTTTGGCTTCCAGCGCCACGCGCACTTTCACCGTGGCCTTGCTGCGATCGGCGGTGGGAATGATCGCGATCACCTCACCCGGGATCTTCCAGTCCTGGTAGGCGTTGAGCGTGGCCTCGATCGGCATCTTCGGCTGCACGCGGCCGATGAACGCCTCGCCCACCTCCACTTCCACTTCCAGCGAATCCATGTCGACGATGGTGCCGATGCCGGTGCGCGTGAATCCGCCGCCGGCCGACAGCGGCGACACGATCTCGCCTGGCTGCGCGGCTTTGGCAATGACCACCCCGGCGAACGGTGCGCGCACCACGGTGTTGTCCACGTTGTTGCCGGCGATGCTCACCTGGTCACGGGCCACCTGCACGTTGCGCTGGGTGGTGGCCAGCTGGGCGCGCAGGGCGTCGCGCTGGGCTACCGCCTGTTCGAGCTGCGACTGCGACACCAGCTGTTGGCCGGCCAGCGTGCCCAGGCGCCGTGCACTTGATTCGGCTTCGCGCAGCTGCGCCTGCACGCTGCCGGCCTGGCTGCGCGCCGCTTCCAGCTGTGAACTGGAGAGGCGGCGCTGCGCTTCGGCATCGATCGGATCCAGCGTGGCCATGATCTCGCCCTGCTCCACGCGCTGCCCTTCCTCGATGCGCACCTCGAGCACCTTGCCGGTGATTTTCGAGGACACGGTGGCCATGCGCCGCGCCACCACGTAGCCGCTCGCGTCGAGCACCGAGGCGGCGGCGCTGCCGCTCGACATGGCGACGGCCGGCGCGGTGTCCACTTCAATGGGCTTGCTGCGGCCGAACACCATCCAGCCCGCCACGACCAGTGCGACCAACGCGATGGGCAGCAGGATCCACAGCGCCCGACGCGGACGGCGCGCCGGCGGTGGTGCCTTGCGGTCGATACGAAGTTCCTTGAGCAGGTCGGCTGATGTGTTCATGGGTGTCCGGACGGGAAACAGGTCCCCAGTGTGACCGGCGACGGGGCGCAGCGCCAAGTTGCCGGAAGTCACTTCTGCGATGCCAGCCGTTGACGTGACGACAGGATGCGTCGACCGCGTCGGGTGAGCCAGTGACACCTGTCACCTGCATCACCTGACGTGCCCCACTGCCGCGGCAGCGACACGACGCGCAGCATGCCCTACATCGAAACCACAGGCAGGGCAGGCACATGCAGGTAACCGATACGACCGTGGCGCGACTGCGTTCGGTGCACAAACGCTACGGCGAACTCAAGGCGCTCGACGGCGTGGACCTGCAGCTGCAGCCGGGCCAGCTGCTCGCCCTGCTCGGCCCCAACGGCGCGGGCAAGACCGCGGCAATCGGCCTGCTGCTGGGCATGGCCACCGCCGACGCCGGTGAAGCGACTCTGTTCGGCCTGCCTCCGCAGCAGTTGGCCGCACGCCGGCATATCGGAGTGATGCTGCAGTCGGCAGGCATCCCCGACACGCTGCAGGTGGGTGAGCTGCTGCAGCTCACCCGCAGCTATTACCAGGACCCGAGGCGTAGCGGGTCTTCAGCATTTCGAACGCCGCGCGCAGGGCCAGCGCTTCGCCGCCGGCGGGACGACCGGGGCGGTCGCTGTCGTTCCAGGCGTAGACGTCCAGGTGCGCCCACTTCTGCTGCGGCGGCAGGAAACGCTCCAGGTACAGCGCTGCGGTGACCGCGCCGGCCATGCGCGAACCGGCGTTGGCGATATCGGCAATCCCGCTGGTGAGGTAGCGCAGGTACGGGCGCCACAGCGGCATCCGCCACAGCGGATCGCTGGTGCGCTGCCCGGCCGCCAGCCAGTCGTTGGCCAGGTCGTCGTCATTGGCGAACAGCGCCGGCAGGTCCGGTCCCAGCGCAACGCGGGCCGCGCCGGTCAGGGTGGCGAAATCAAGCACGATGTCCGGCGACTGCTCGCCCGCATAAGTGAGCGCATCGCACAGCACCAGCCGCCCCTCGGCATCGGTGTTGTCGATTTCCACGCTCAGGCCCTGGCGGGTGGCAATCACTTCGCCCGGTCGGAACGCATTGGGGCCGATCGCGTTCTCCACCGCGGGCACCAGCAGGGTCAGCCGCACGGGGAGCTTGCGCGCCATCACCAGCCCGGCCAGCGCCAGCGCGTGCGCCGCGCCGCCCATGTCTTTCTTCATGTTGCGCATGCCGTCGGCCGGTTTGATGTCCAGGCCGCCGGTGTCGAAGCACACGCCCTTGCCGACCAGCACCACGTGCGGCATCGACGCGTCGCCCCAGTGCAGCTTGATCAGCCGCGGCGCGCGGTGCGAGGCGCGGCCCACCGCATGGATCGCCGGGAAGTTCTGCTCCAGCAGTTGTTCGCCGCAGACCACCTCGACGTGCGCGCCGTGGACCTTGGCCATCTCGCGTGCGGCCGCTTCCAGCTCGTCCGGGCCCATGTGCTCGGTGGGCGTGTTGACCAGGTCGCGCACCCGGACGCACGCCTCCAGCACGTCCAGCGCCTCGGCGTCCTGTGTGTCCTTGGCCAGCAGCAGCCGCGCCGGCGCGCGCACCGGATCGCGGTAGCGCGTGAAACGGTAGGCGCCCAGGCCCCAGCCAAGCTGCAGCGCCGCGCGCGCTTCCGGCGCCAGCGGCGAAACCAGCGTCCAGTCACCCACCGGCAGGCCGTGCGGTGCGTGCGCGTAGGAATAGGGGTCCTGCGGTTCGCCGATGCCCATCAGCGCGCCGGCCACTCCGGCATCGCCCGGCAGCAGCACCAGCGACCCCGCCGCGGCGTTGAACGCCTGCCCGTCCAGCCACGCGCCGATTGCAGGCGGCTGGGCGTCCCGCCACTGGGCCCACTGCGCGCGCTCCAGCACGTGCAGCGGCAGGGCGCTGTCGGAGTGGTCGGTGTATCCGTGCGGCAGGCTCATGCGTCGATGGGCTCCGAAAGCGTGGGTTGGGTCGCGTCCAGCCAGTCGGCCAGCGCAGTGAGTGTGTCGAACTCCAGGTCCGGCTGCAGGTCCTGCCGCGTCCACGAATGGCCTTCGCGATTGATCCAGCAGCCGCGCAGGCCCGCACGCATGGCGCCGACCACATCGGTCTCGGCGTGGTCGCCCACGTGCAGCACTTCTGCCGCGTGCACGCCCAGGCGCTGGCACGCGGCATGGAAGATGCTCGCTTCGGGCTTGGCCGCGCCGTGTTCGCGGGCGGCCAGGTTGAACACGAAATGTTCGGCCAGTCCGACCATTTCCAGGTCGGCGTTGCCGTTGGTGAGGCCGGCCACCGGCACGCGCGCGGCGATGCGCTGCAGCGCCTCGATGCTGTCGGCGTAGCACTCCACGCGGTTGCGCTCGGCGAAGAAGGCATCGTAGGCGGCGTGGCAGAGTTCGGGATCGCTGCCGCTCTCGCTCAGCGCCTGGCGCAAGGTCATGCGCCGCAGCTCGCTCAGGTCGTGGATCAGCTGCGGATTGCCTTCGATCACGCTGCGGTTGAGCGCGCGCATGACTTCGATCGGGAACAGTTCGGCGGTGCGCGGGCTGTGCTCGAGCATCCAGTCGTGCAGGACCCGTTCGATGCGCACACCGATGGGCGCGAATGGCCACACGGTGTCGTCCAGGTCCAGGGTGATGGCGCGCACGGGAAAGGTCACGCGAACATTCTAGTGGAAGCGGGGGGAGGGGCTGGGAAGGCGGGTTGGTGAGCGGGGAATGGGGAGTGAAGCGGGGGCGGGGCGAGAGCAGGGAACGGAGAACGGAGCGAGAGCGGGGAACTGGGAACAGGGAATGCAGGTCCTTGGCGAACTGGAGACCTGCGGCAATCGAGGGACGGTAACCGGTGGCAAGGGCCGAGCACGCCTGACCCCGTGATGTCGCCGCAGCTCGCAGCACCTCTCTTCCGGCGCTAACTCATTCCCCGTTCCCCGTTCCCCGTTCCCTGCCTCACTCCAGCAGCCGCGCCCAGCCTTCCATGCCCTCCACGCGCTCGAGCACCAGCTTTATGCAGACCAGCAGCGGTACCGCCAGCAGCAGGCCGATGATCCCCCACAGCCAGCCGAACACCATCAGCCCCAGGATCAGCACCAGCGGTGAAATCTGCATCCGCCTGCCGAGGATGATCGGGGTGACGAACTGGCCTTCGATGGCGTTCAGCGCCAGGTACAGGATCGACAGCAGCACCGACAGCCAGGGATCGTTGTAGGTCACGAAGCCCACGATGAGCATCAGGAACATGCCAATCACCGGCCCCACGTAGGGCGCGTAGTTCAGCACCATCACCATGGTGCCCCACAGCAGCGCCTCCTGCAGCGGCATGTCCAGCATGTACAGGATCACCGCGAAGATCAGTCCGGTCACCGCATTGATCACGGTAATGGTCAGCACATAGCGCGAGACTTCGCGCTCGATCGAATGCAGCAGCTCCACGGTCACCTTTTTCTGATGGCGTCCTGGCAGCATGGCGATGGCGTGGCGCTGCAGCTTGTGCCCGTAGACCATGAAGAACAGCGTCACCAGCGCCACCGCCAGCAGGGCCGCAAGCAGCTTGGGCGCGCGGGTCAGCACCTTGTAGGGGTCGTCGACCTGCGTGCGCACCACCTGGGACTTGGCCGACGCGTCGCCACCTGCGGCGCGGGCGATGTTCTCGGCGACTTCGTTGGCCTCCTGCATCGGGCGCGCCATCTCGCGCAGTTTCGGGGTCAGCTCGCCCATCTGCTTGGGCACTTCCCGGAACCAGCCCGAAGCGGGCACCACCAGCTGGTTTCCCAACACCACTGCGAACCCGATGCCGCCCACCACCACCAGCAGCGCGGCCAGGAATCGCGGCATATGCAGTTTCAGCAGCACGCGGATGATCGGCATGCCGATCAGCGCGAAGAACATGCCCAGCAGGATCGGCAGCAGCAGCTCTTGAGCCGCGTGCAGGGTATAGGCGATGGCCAGGAAGGCCAGCACCAGCAGCGCGCGCGAGGCGCGCGGGCGCGGCACCTCTTCGATGGTGGTGTCGCTGCCGTCGGGAGCGTTGTCCTGGGGCGGCGAGTCGTGGACTGGGGTGTTCAAATGCGACTCGCAATAAGTGACGTGCAGGCGCGGCGGGATCAGCGCGCGGTGTCGCGTTCGGATACTTCGGTCGCCGCTTCCGCCGGGCGCGGCTCGCTGCTCCATTCGCCGGTGTGCGGCCGTGCCGCGCGCACGCGGTCGGCCGGGCCAACCCGTCTCGGGGCTTCGCCGTCGTCGTCGCGGCCTGTCTGCGCGGCCACGTCGGCGGCGCCTTCGGCCATGTCGGCCTCGTGCCCGGCTTGGTCCGCGGCTTCTCCGGCCTCGCTGGCCGAGGCGGCGGCCTGGATCGAGGAGAACAATCCCGACAAGGTAGTGATCATCTGCAACCAGCGCGCGCCGCCGACCTTGGCCAGCGGCTCGGCACGGCCCACCAGGAACCCGCTGACCAGGCCGGCCGACAGCACCCGTGCTGGGGTCCAGCCGGCCTTCCACGCCAGCTTCAGCCGGCGAGCCTGCTCACCCACGCGCCGCTCGCGCCGTTCCAGCGCCTCCTCGGCCTGACTGACCTTGCGGATCAGGTGCTCGAAGGTGACTTCTTCTCCTGGCTTGGGCGCGCTCATTCGGGGCTGACCTCCACGCCGTCCTTGTTGACCGTCGGCGCGGCCGGCCCGGCGTTACGTGCCGGCGCTGGCGAGTCGGCGTTGGGCACCAGTTCGGCACGCTCGCCGATGCCCAGCCTGGCCAGCTGGCGTCGGGTGGCCTGCATGCGGGTGTGGTCGAAATAGCGTTCGCCCTGGCGCACGGCCCAGTAGGCGGCCAGCGCGCTCAGCACCGCGCAGCCCAGCAGCGAGGCCGACCACGGCAAGCCCAGCTGCGTGCTCAGGAACACGATCAACGCCGCCATCAGCAGCAGCCAGGCCGAGGCGCCGAACACGATCGCAATCCCGGTGAAGGCCAAGGTGCGACCGAACGCGCTGCGGGCCAGCGAGACGTCCGCTGCCACCAGCGTGCGCAGGGCAGACACCGTGGCGCCCGCTTCCTTGACCGTGGCCTGGGCCGCACTGCCGACCTCGCGCAGCGAAGCCAGCAGATCCGGCGCAGCCGGTTTCGGATCGGGCGTGGCGTCAGGGTCCCGCTCGGGCCGCGGTTGGCTCACGCGGCGCGCTTACTTGTCGCCGCCGCCGCTGCGCGCCAGCTTGGCGATGATCCAGCCGGTGGCGAAGGCGACGCCGAACGAGGCCAGCGGACGCTCACGGATCAACTCGGCAGCGCTGTCGACAAACTCGCGGCCCCTGTCCATCAGCTGGTCCACCTGTTCCATCGCCGCCTGGCCGCCGACTTCGGCCGCGGCCAGGCCCGACAGGGCGCCGTCGGCCAGTTCGGACTTGACGGTTGCCTTGCCAAGGCGCAGCTCTTCGCCGGCCGAGCTGGCCGCGCCGCGCAGCGCTTCGCCGGCCGCCGAGGCCGCCGACTTCAGGTGCGAGCCCGTCTCGTTGAGGTTGCTTTTCATTGCGTCGGTTGCGTTGGGGGTGCTCATCGCGATCTCCAGTGTGGGTGTTGCAGGCAGCGGGATACAGCCACTACCTATAGCAGGCGGTCATTAACAACCTGTCAGCGCGTGCGCTCATTCCATCAACAGGTTGCCGCCGGCGTTGGCGCGGCGGATGTTGAGCACCAGCTGCGCGGGCTTGCGCTCGAAACTTTCCCTGAACCCGATCAGGTCGCTGAACTTGCCCGAGGTCGCTGCGAGAACCACGTCGCCGCGCTGCAGCCCGGATTGCGCGGCGCGGCTGTTGCGCGCCAGCTCGGTGACCACCACGCCGCGAAGGCCGGCCTGGCGCATCGGGTCGGGGATGTCGCCGAACGAGGCCCCGGCCAGGCGCGGGTCCAGCGCCTCGCCGCCAACCGCGCGGGGCAGTTCGTTCAAGCGCGCGCGCAGGGTCAGCGGCTTGCTGTCGCGCTGCACCTCCAGCGCCAGCACGCTGCCGACCTTCTGCAGCCCCTCGATGTTGTGCAGCGCCGGCGCATCGGCCACGCGCTGGCCGTTGACGGCCAGGATCAGGTCGCCGCTCTGCACGCCACCTGCGGCCGCGCCCGAGTCGGTGTAGACGCGCGTCACCAGCGCACCGCGCGGAGTGTCCAGGCCCAGGGCCTTGGCCATGCGCGCGTCCAGGCTCTGGGTTTCCAGCCCCAGGCTGCCGCGGATCACCACGCCGTCGTTGGTCAGCAGCTGTTGGACCACGTCGCGGGCCAGGTTCGAAGGAATCGCCAAACCCAGGCCGATGTTGCCGGCCATGCTGCCCTGCGGGTTGAGGCTGGCGGTGTTGATGCCCACCAGCTGGCCCTGCAGGTTGACCAGCGCGCCGCCGGAGTTGCCCGGGTTGATCGAGGCGTCGGTCTGGATGAAGTTCTGCAGTCCCAGGCCGCGGATGCCGCTGCGGCCCACCGCCGAGACGATGCCCGAAGTCACTGTCTGGCTCAGGCCGAACGGATTGCCGATGGCCACCACGAAATCGCCCACGTTGAGCACGCTGCTGTCGGCCAGCGGTATCGCGGTGAGGTTTTCCGAAGGAATCCGGATCAGGGCCACGTCGGTGTCGGCGTCCGAGCCCAGGAACTCGGCTTTCAGGGTGCGCCCGTCGGCCAGGGTCACCGACACGTCGTCGGCACCCTCGATCACATGGTGGTTGGTCAGCACGTAGCCCTGCGCGGCGTCCACGATCACCCCCGAGCCCAGCGACTGGTTGATCCGCTCCTGCGGCACCTGCGGAAACATCTGGCGGAAGAACGGGTTGTCGGCGAACGGGTTGCGCACCTGCACGCGCTGGGTGGTGTAGACGCTCACCACCGCCGGCATCACCTTCTGCAGCATCGGTGCCAGCGAGGGCATCGGCTGGCCGTCGACGGCTGCGGGAAGCGCGGCCACGGTGGGCAGCAGGTTTCCGCTGGCCGGCGCCGGCGCGGCAGCCATGGCCGGCTGGTCCAGCTGTGCCTGGATCCCCGTGGCGACAAATCCACCCAGTGTGGCGGCGGCGATCAGGGCAAGCAGGGTGGGCAGCGGGCGCATGGACTGGGCTCGGTTTGGGGACATGGGGGAGGCCTGTCGAAGATGGTGGCGGATCAGGCTCAAGTTCAAGGCGAGCCGCCGGGTTTGGCTGAACGAGTGTGATCGCCCGCGCATAAACCGCCTCTGAAGTGTCCGGCGGCAGGCGCGCAGAAACACGACAAACACGGCAATACCGAGCGCTGACCGGCATCGGTACCGTGACTTCGCCTGTTCAGAAAAATCCGTGTTGACAGCCTACACGGGCGGGGGTAGTTTCCTTACCCCGTGCCACTACATATAGCGGAAACGGCATAAAACGCACCCAAGCAGTGGGGTTTGCCTGGGAAATCCGGCGCCAACGGGGGAAGGCGCATGACGGTAGGGGCGACACCGGGTTTACGGGCCCAGGATCACGCTTTCCAAGGCTTCTGCAGCGCTTCGGGCGTGGCTGCAGGCGGCCCCGTCCCCAACCCGCCCACAGGCTGACCGGCACCACCCGATGCATCACGAAAACAAGAATCCATGCACCAGAAACAACAGGGAGAGCAACACGATATGAGTACGGTCCGCCTTGAGGCAGTCAAGACGCAGGATGCCGCCGGTTCACTGGTTCCCATGCAGCCGGCTTCGCTGGACATCTGGGACAAGAAGTACCGCCTCAAGACCAAGCAGGGCGAGTCGCTGGACGCCGACATAGACGGGACCTACCAGCGCGTGGCGCGGGCCCTGGCAGATGCCGAACCCACCGAGGAAAAGCGTGCCTACTGGTTCGAACGCTTCGTCTGGGCGCTGCGCCGCGGCGCGATCCCCGCCGGCCGCATCACCTCCAACGCCGGGGCGCAGGAGCACAAGCCGGCCACCTCGACCATCAACTGCACCGTGTCGGGCACCATCGAGGACTCGATGGACGGCATCCTGGACAAGGTCCACGAAGCCGGCCTGACCCTGAAAGCCGGCTGCGGCATCGGCTATGAATTCAGCACCCTGCGCCCGCGCGGGGCGTTCGTGGCCGGCGCCGGCGCGTACACCTCGGGCCCGATGTCCTTCATGGATATCTACGACAAGATGTGTTTCACCGTGTCTTCGGCCGGCGGCCGCCGCGGCGCGCAGATGGGCACCTTCGACGTGTCGCACCCGGACGTGAAGGACTTCATCCGCGCCAAGCGCGAAGACGGGCGCCTGCGCCAGTTCAACCTGTCGCTGCTGATCACCGACGGCTTCATGGAAGCGGTGGCCAACGACGGTGACTGGCCGATGGTGTTTCCGATCAACGCCAAGGAACAGCACGAGATCAACGTCGACGACGAGTCCGTAGTGGTCTGGCGCGACTGGCCCACGCACAAGAGCTACGTCAGCCGCGACGACGGCCTGGTGGCGTGCAAGATCTACGGCCACATCCGCGCCCGGCACCTGTGGGACATGATCATGGTCTCCACGTACGACTACGCCGAACCGGGCTTCATCCTGATCGACCGCGTCAACGAGATGAACAACAACTGGTGGTGCGAGAACATCCGCGCGACCAATCCTTGCGGCGAACAACCCTTGCCGCCCTACGGCGCCTGCCTGCTGGGTTCGGTCAACCTGACCACCTTCGTGCACAACCCCTTCACCGACCGGGCGACCTTCGACTGGGAGGAATACAAGGAAGTGGTGCGCGTGTTCACCCGCATGCTCGACAACGTGGTCGAGGTCAACGGCCTGCCGCTGCAGCAGCAGCGCGACGAGATCGTGCGCAAGCGCCGCCACGGCATGGGCTTCCTGGGCCTGGGCAGCACCTTGACCATGCTGCAGATGAAGTACGGCTCACCGGAGTCCTGCGAGTTCACCGAATCGATCGCCCGAGACATGGCCGTGGCCGGCTGGGAAATGGGCCTGGAGCTGGCCAAGGAGAAGGGTCCGGCACCGATCATGGAGGAACGCTTCGAGGTCACCGCCGCCATGCTGCGCCAGCGACCGGAAATGGTCGCCGACGGCTGGCGCCTGGGCCAGCAGATCGAGGGCAAGGTGCTGCACGCCAAGTACAGCCGTTACATGCAGCGCGTGGCCACTGTGGCCCCGGAACTGGTGGATGAAATGGCCGAGGTCGGCTGTCGCTTCACCCACCACAGCTCAATTGCGCCCACCGGCACCATCTCGCTGTCACTGGCCAACAACGCCTCCAATGGCATCGAGCCCAGCTTCGCGCACCACTACAGCCGCAACGTGATCCGCGAAGGCAAGAAGTCCAAGGAAAAGGTCGACGTGTTCTCCTACGAACTGCTGGCCTACCGCCACTTGGTCAACCAGGCGGCGATGCCGTACTCCGAGGACGCCAACGCCAAGCTGCCTGACTACTTCATCAGCGCCGACGACATCAATCCCAAGGAGCACGTGGACGTGCAGGCCGCGGCGCAGAAGTGGGTGGACAGCTCCATCTCCAAGACCGCGAACGTCCCCACCGACTACCCCTACGAAGACTTCAAGGACATCTACCGCTACGCCCACGAGCAGGGGCTCAAGGGCTGCACCACGTTCCGCTTCAATCCCGCCGCCTTCCAGGGCGTGCTGGTGAAGGAAGCGGACCTGGAGAACACCACCTACCGGTTCGAGCTGGAAGACGGCAGCGTGGTCGAGGTCAAGGGCAACGAACAGATCGAATACGACGGCGAGATGCACAGCGCCGCCAACCTGTTCGACGCCCTGAAAGAAGGCTATTACGGCAAGTTCTGACGCCGTGCCTGGCTCCCTCCCTTGCGAAGCCCGCAGAAGGGGGCTTCCTTCGGTCGCAGAGGAGGGTTGAGGAAGGCTCGGCTCTGCCTCCTCCCTTGCGAAGCCCGCACAAGGGGGCTTCCTTCGGTCGCAGGGGAGGATTGAGGAAGGCTCGGCTCTGCCTCCTCCCTTGCGAAGCCCGCACAAGGGGGCTTCCCTCGGTCGCAGGGGAGGATCGAGGAAGGCTCGGCTCTGCCTCCTCCCTTGCGAAGCCCGCACAAGGGGGCTTCCTTCGGTCGCAGAGGAGGGTTGAGGAAGGCTCTGCTCTGCCTCCTCCCTTGCGAAGCCCGCACAAGGG
>JBDNHW010000147.1:0-14737 GCA_041688625.1 Pseudoxanthomonas sp. | reverse complement strand
ACTTTGCGAACAGCGCCAGGTCGCCGCCGAGGTTGAAAGCAGCGGCGTCTGAGGCCACCACCAGGTGTCGCAAGCCACTCTGCTTGCGCTGCGCCTCACGCAGGGTTATCGAGTTCATGAAGCTCAGTACGTCATCCAGCATTTCGCTGTGGAAACACGGACGCACACCCGGCGCCTTGCTGGAGTGCATGCGAATCCAGTGACTCTGCCCGTCGGGCGTTGACTCGCCCCGGATCGTTGCGTAGGCGCTGGTGCGGTAGAGCTTCTCGACGTTGTTCATGTTCTCGATCCTTGGCAGAAGGGCGTGGGGCAGGTCAGTGGCGTTAATCCAGATGAAGCCACTTCGCCGAATCCTACACCTGAACATTTGTTCAACAAGCCTTAGAGGCCGCTGTAAAGGGGCGAAACGGCCAAGACCCACCGGCCCCCGTGTAAAACTGTGACAGGCGTCAACTTTCACGCCAATCGCCGACTGACGGGGCGCGAAGGCCGAAGGGCTTCACGGAAGTCCGCACTTTTGATCTTCAGCACGAAGTAGTCGCCCTCGCGGCGACCATGGGCTATGCACCTGATGCCTTGATCAAGCTCTTGATGACTTCCAGTTCCCAGGCCCAGCCCCCGGCTGACGGTGTCCAGGGGTCATCCGGCGTAATCCGCATCCGATTGTCACCGACCTGCAGGTCGGTGACGACAAAAGCCTTCCAGAACGGGAGCCAGGGTTTGCCATCCGATGTGGGAACCGTGGTTTCCGGGTTGGACGTCTGCTCACACGGACATCTTCACCAAACCCGTGATTTCCTGATCGGGCCAGGCATCCACCAATCCATCGAGATCCAGAAGAAAAGCCCGGCGTATGCCGGGCTTTTCTTCATCGAGCGGCCGCCAGCGGCGTGTCCCGCAGCTCCTTGCGAAGGATCTTGCCTACGTTTGTCTTGGGCAGATCGTCCCGGAATTCGACCATCCGCGGCTGTTTGTATCCGGTCAGGTTTTCCCTGCAATACGCCTTGACCTGGTCAGCGGTCAAAGACGGGTCTTTCCTGACGATGAACACCTTGACCGCTTCGCCGGATTTTTCGTCCGGCACGCCGATAGCAGCAACCTCCAGCACGCCATCCATGCTGGCGATGACGTCCTCTACCTCGTTGGGATACACGTTGAAGCCGGACACCAGGATCATGTCTTTCTTGCGATCCACGATGTAGAAAAACCCACCGTCGTCCATCTTCGCCATGTCGCCAGTGTGCAGCCAGCCCGCGTCGTCGATGACGTTGGCCGTTTCTTCAGGTCTCTGCCAGTAGCCCTTCATCACCTGCGGTCCCTTGACGCACAATTCGCCCACGTCTCCGATGGTGGTGAGGATCTTGCCGTCGTCGTCCTTCAGGCAGACGTCGGTAGAGGAAAGCGGCAGTCCGATTGCGCCGTTGTAGTCCTTGAGGTTTGTCGGGTTGATGCAGACTGCCGGGGAGGTTTCCGTCAAGCCGTACGCTTCGACCAGCGTCACGCCGGTAACCTTCTTCCATCTCTCCGCCACGGCGCGCTGCACGGCCATGCCTCCGCCCAGCGTCATCTTCAGTGGGGAGAAATCGACCTTGTCGAACCCGGGGGTATTGAGCAGGCCATTGAAGAGCGTGTTGACACCGGTGATCGCCGTAAAGCGCGTCTTTTGCAGTTCCTTCACGAACCCGGGCATGTCGCGCGGATTGCTGATGAGGTGGTTCAGTCCGCCCAGCTTCATGAAGACCAGACCGTTCGCCGTAAGCGCGAAGATGTGGTACAGCGGCAACGCGGTGACGATGGCCTCGTTTCCAGGATCCAGGCCGGTGCCGACCCAGACCCCGGCCTGCTGCATGTTCGCCACCATGTTTCGATGGGTGAGCATCGCGCCCTTGGCGACGCCCGTGGTGCCGCCGGTGTACTGGAGGAATGCAATGTCTTCGGCGTCGATGTCGACCTCGGGCAGGGACTGCATGCGACCCAGCGTCAGGCTGTCCTTGAATCGCACCGAGCCGGGGATGTCGTAGTCCGGAAGCATCTTCTTGACGTACTTCAGCACGAAGTTGACCAGCGGACCCTTGGGGAATCCGAGCAGGTCGCCCAGCCCCGTGGTGATCACCTGCTTCAGGGGAGTGTCGCCGAAGACTTCCTGCACGGTATGGCCGAAGTTGTCGATCACCAGTAGAGCACTGGCGCCGGAGTCGATCAGCTGGTGCCTGAGCTCGCGTGCGGTGTACATCGGGTTGACGTTCACTACCGTCAAGCCCGCGCGCAGGATGCCGAAGATGGCGATCGGGTACTGCAAGCAGTTCGGCATCATGATGGCGACCCGGTCGCCCTTCTTGAGCTTCAGTTCACCAAGCAGGTAGGCTGCGAAATGACGGCTGAGTTCGTCGACTTCAGAGTAGGCGAGAACCTTGCCCATATTGGAGAAGGCTGGGCGCGGACCGAACGTTTCCACGGCCTTGTCGAACACCGATACGATCGAGCGGTATTCATCCAGGTCGATTTCATGGGGTACGCCTGGCGGATAATTCTTGAACCACGGACGATCCTGACTCATGTTGTACTCCCTCCCCAGGGTGCTTGATTGGTTGCGAGGCGCAGGTTCGCGCATCGGATTGGGGTCCACTCCTTGAGCATACCGTTCCGGATGGAAAAGGCGAAGCAATTGGAAACCTCGCAGACAGCGTCAACGGCCATTCGCCGCAGCCGGCGATGGCCGTGGCTCGTACTGGTCCTGGTGGCGGCCTGCAGCCGTCCCGACGCAGAGCAGCGCCTCCGCTTGCAGCTCCAAGACATGCAGAAGGCCGCCTCTGACGGCCGGGTGGGAGACTTCATGGCCGGGGTGAGTAAAGACTTCACCGGCAACGACGGCGCGGACCGCGATGGGCTGCACAATCTCTTGCGCCTGCAGGTGCTGGGCAGGGCCAACGTGGGCGTGGTCACCGGGCCGGTGGAGGTGGAGCTCCAGGGATCCCGCGCGACGGTCCGCTTCAGTGCGTTGGTCAGCGGAGGCAGCGGGCGGTTCCTTCCCGATAGTGCGCAGGCCTACTCGATCACCAGCGGGTGGCGCGAGGAAGACCGCAACTGGCAGGTCTATTACGCGGAGTGGAAACCGCAGCTCTAGTCGAGCTGCGGGGTCCTCGGATCGCAGGCGCCTGCGCTAGTGCAGCGACTTTGCCGCCAACTGCCGCAGTACGTAGTGCAGCAGCCCACCGTGGCGAAAGTATTCCACTTCCTTTGGCGTCAGCAGCATAACGATGGCCTCGAAGCGATTTTCGCCTCCATCCTTCTTTCGGGCCACGATGGTCGCGGTCCGCGACTTGCCGTCCTGCAGCCCGATGACGTCGATGGTCTCCGAGCCATCGAGCCCAAGGGTCTTCGCGCTCTCGCCATCCTTGAACTGCAGCGGCAACACGCCCATGCCCACCAGGTTGGAGCGGTGGATCCGCTCGAAACTCTGGGCCACCACGGCCTTGACTCCGAGCAGGTTGGTGCCCTTGGCGGCCCAGTCCCGCGACGAACCGGTCCCGTACTCGCGGCCTGCGAACACTACCAGCGGCACGCGGTCGTCCTTGTATTTCATGGCCGCGTCGTAGATCGACATGGCCTGGCCCTCGCTGCTGCCCGGCCCGAAGTAAAGCGTGCTGCCGCCTTCCTCGCCCCCCATCATCAGGTTGCGGATGCGGATGTTGGCGAAGGTGCCTCGCACCATCACGTCGTCGTTGCCGCGGCGCGAGCCGTAGCTGTTGAAGTCGGCGGGCTGCACCCCGCGCGACTGCAGGTAGTGCCCGGCGGGTGAATCGGTCTTGATGTTGCCCGCCGGCGAGATGTGGTCGGTGGTGATGGAGTCTCCAAACACCCCGAGCACCCGCGCGCCGGCGACATCCTCGATGTCACCGACCTGCATCGTCATGCCTTCGAAATAGGGCGGGCTCTTGATGTAGGTCGAGGCCTCGTCCCAGGCATACAGTTCGCCGTCCGGCGAATCGATCTGGTTCCAGCGGGCATCGCCCTTGAAAACGTCCGCATAGTTCTGCTTGAACAGCTCCGGTCCGATGGTGCGGGCGATGGTGTCCCCGATTTCCTTGTTGGTGGGCCAGATGTCGCGGAGGAAAACCGGGTTGCCATCACTGCCCGTGCCCAGCGGCTCGGAGGTCATGTCGAGGTCGATGGTGCCGGCGATCGCGTAGGCCACCACCAGGGGTGGCGAGGCGAGGTAGTTCATGCGCACCTCGGCGTGGATGCGACCCTCGAAGTTGCGATTGCCTGACAGCACTGCAGCCACCGCCAGGTCGTTCTCCGCGATCCCCGCCGACACCGCCTCGGGCAACGGGCCGGAGTTGCCGATGCAGGTCGTGCAGCCGTACCCGACCACGTGGAAACCGAGCTGACGCAGGTCGTCCATCAGGCCGGCTTTTTCGAGGTAGTCGGTGACCACCCGCGAGCCTGGCCCGAGCGAAGTCTTGACCCACGGCGCTGACTTGAGGCCCTTGGCCGCAGCGTTTCGCGCCAGCAGCCCGGCACCGATCATCACTGCCGGATTGGACGTGTTGGTGCACGACGTGATGGCGGCAATGACCACCGAGCCATCGCGCAACTCCGCAGGCTGGTCATTCATGCTGATCTTCGACACGGGGGCGCGAACCAGATGTTCAGCCTGCACCTGCCCGCCGCCTTCCTGGGCGAAGCGATCTTCGGCCTGGGCGAGCTGTCCGTTGCGCGAGCACGTCATCTCGCCCACGTTGTCCTGGAAATTGGTCTTCATGTCGCTCAGCAGCACGCGATCCTGCGGGCGTTTCGGACCGGCGAGCGAGGGCCTGATTTCGCCCATGTCCAGGTGCATGGTTGCCGAGTAGACCGCCTCCGGCTGACCGCTCTCGTGCCAAATTCCCTGGGCGCGTGCGTAGGCTTCGACCAGCGAAATGTGCTCTTCGCTGCGGCCTGAAAGACGCATGTAGGTCAGCGACTCGGCGTCGACCGGAAAAATGCCACAGGTGGCGCCGTACTCCGGCGCCATGTTGCCGATGGTGGCGCGGTCGGCCAGCGGCAGGTGTTGCAGGCCGTCGCCAAAGAACTCGACGAACTTGCCCACCACGCCGGCCTTGCGCAGCATCTGGGTGACGGTCAGCACCAGGTCGGTGGCGGTGGCGCCTTCGGGCAGGCGACCAGTCAGCCTGAAGCCGACGACTTGCGGAATCAGCATCGACGACGGCTGTCCGAGCATCGCGGCCTCGGCCTCGATGCCACCGACCCCCCAGCCCAGCACGCCGAGTCCGTTGATCATGGTGGTGTGCGAGTCGGTGCCGAAAACGGTGTCGGGAAATGCCAGCAACTCCCCGTCGACCTCGCGCTCCATCACCACGCGGGCCAGATTTTCCAGATTGACCTGGTGGACGATGCCGGTATTGGGAGGCACAACCTTGAAATTCTCGAACGACTTCTGGCCCCAGCGCAGGAATCCGTAACGCTCCTTGTTGCGTTGGAATTCGATCTTGCCGTTGAGATCGAGCGCGTCGGGGCGGCCAAACACGTCGACCTGGATCGAATGGTCGATTACCAGTTCGGAAGGGATCTGCGGGTTGATCTGGCTCGCCTTGCCGCCAAGTTTGGCAACGGCGTCGCGCATGGCCGCCAGATCCACCACGCAAGGCACGCCAGTGAAATCCTGCAGCACCACTCGCGCCGGCATGAAGGCGATCTCAGTCTCCGGCTGCGCTGCGGCATCCCATCTGGCCACCGCCTCGATGTGTTCGGGCAGCACGGTTGCCCCGTCCTCATGCCGCAACAGGTTCTCCAGCAGGATCTTCATGGAGTAGGGGAGTCGCGCGATGTCGAAGCGTTCGCCCAGCTTGGGGAGGCTGAAATAGGTGTAGGAGTTGCCGTTCACTTCGAGGGAAGTGCGGGTGGCGAAGGAATCGCTCATCGGTAGGCTCCTTGGGTTTTGAGGGGCGTGGAAGAGGAAAACAGAGGCGTTCCAGCGCTGGTGGTCCAGCTGAACGGCTGACGCTGATTATGGCCAAGGTAGGGCTTTTGCCGTGTGACAGGGTCCGTGGCGCGCCCCGACGGGTCAGTATGCCCACTTGAGTACGTTCAATAAAGTACGTATTATTGATGCATACTGGAGAATGTCAATGGAAGTCACGGTTGCCGAGAGAGGCCAGATCACCCTGCCCAAGGCGGTGCGCGACGCGCTCGGGCTGACCAAGGGGACGACCCTGAAAGTCGAGCTGGACGGCGGCCGTATCGTGCTTCGCAAGGATGTGAGCGAGGCGCTGCGCAAGGTGCGAGGCAAGTTCAAGCTGGTCGACGAGCTTCAGTCCACTGACGAGGCGATGCGCTTGATCCGAGGGCGCGCCCCCGGTGATGCGGCCGATCCATGATCGCGCTGGATTCTTCAGTCCTGCTGGACATCCTCAGCGGCGATGCCGTCCACGCGGACGCATCCGAACGCTGCGTAGCCGATGCGCTGGCGCGCGAAGAGGTCGTAGTGTGCGACGCGGTGCTGGCTGAAGTGCAGGCGATGCTGGACACCTCTGCCAGCGTGATGGAGACGCTCGCCTCGCTGGGGATTCGCTACCTGGCCACCCAGGAGGCGGCCGCGATGCGCGCCGGGCACATGAACAAGCGCTTCCGCGCGCGCGGAGGACAGCGGGAGCGCGTGGCCGCCGACTTCCTCATCGGGGCGCACGCGATGCTGCAGTGCCACGGCCTGATCACCCGCGACGAAGCCTTCTTCCGCGACTACTTCAAGGGCCTGAAGCTGATCGTACCCAGGGCTTCCTGACCACCCCGCTCGGAACAACACTTTCAGATCACCACGGAGAACACCATGTTGGAAGCGTATCGCCACCACGTCGCCGAGCGCGCGGCGCTTGGAATCCCGCCGTTGCCACTGACCGCAGTGCAGACCGCCGACGTCATCGAACTGCTCAAGCAGCCGCCAGCGGGGGAGGAAGAATGTCTGGTTGATCTGATCACCCATCGTGTCCCCGCCGGCGTGGATGATGCCGCGAAGGTGAAGGCCTCTTACCTGGCCGCCGTTGCCTTCGGCGCCGAGCCCTGCGCCCTCATCAGTCGCGAGCGCGCAACCGAGCTGCTCGGCACGATGCTGGGCGGCTACAACATCCACTCGCTGGTCGAGCTGCTGGACGATGCGCTGCTGGCGCCGATCGCGGCCGAGGCACTGAACAAGACGCTGCTGATGTTCGATGCCTTCCATGACGTCAAGGACAAGGCCGACGCCGGCAACGTGCATGCGCAGGGCGTGCTGCAGAGCTGGGCCGACGCGGAGTGGTTCACCAGCCGTCCCGAAGTGCCATCAAGCCTGACTGTCACCGTATTGAAGGTCACCGGTGAGACCAATACCGACGATCTCTCGCCAGCGCCCGATGCCACTACGCGTCCCGACATCCCACTGCACGCATTGGCCATGCTCAAGAACGGGCGCGAAGGGCTCGTGCCGGAAGAGGACGGCAAGCGCGGACCGATTGCGTTCATCGAGTCACTGAAGGAGAAGGGCAACCTGGTGGCCTACGTGGGCGACGTGGTCGGCACCGGGTCGTCGCGCAAGTCGGCAACCAACTCGGTCCTTTGGTTCACCGGACAAGATATCCCGTACCTCCCGAACAAGCGCTTCGGCGGTGTCTGCCTGGGCAGCAAGATCGCGCCGATCTTCTACAACACCATGGAGGACGCGGGTGCGCTGCCGATCGAGCTGGACGTCACCCGGATGGACATGGGCGATGTCATCGAACTGCGGCCTTATGAAGGCAAGGCGCTGAAGGATGGCCAGGTGATCGCCGAGTTCCAGGTGAAGTCCGACGTGCTGTTCGATGAAGTACGCGCCGGTGGCCGCATCCCGCTGATCATCGGTCGCGGCCTCACCGCCAAGGCGCGCGAAGCGCTGCGGCTGCCGCCTTCCACGCTGTTCCGCCTGCCACAGGTTCCCGCTGACACCGGCAAGGGATTCACCCTGGCCCAGAAGATTGTGGCTCGCGCGTGTGGGCTGCCGGAAGGGCAGGGCATGCGCCCGGGCACCTACTGCGAGCCGCGCATGACTTCGGTGGGCTCGCAGGACACCACCGGTCCGATGACCCGCGACGAACTGAAGGACCTGGCCTGCCTGGGCTTCAGCGCGGACCTGGTGATGCAGTCGTTCTGCCACACCGCGGCCTACCCGAAGTCGGTGGACGTCAAGACCCACCACGAACTGCCGGTCTTCATCAGCACGCGCGGTGGCATCCCGCTGCGTCCGGGAGACGGCATCATCCACAGCTGGCTCAACCGCATGCTGCTGCCCGACACCGTCGGCACCGGCGGGGATTCGCACACCCGCTTCCCGATCGGCATTTCCTTCCCGGCCGGTTCCGGCCTCGTTGCCTTTGCGGCAGCCACCGGCGTCATGCCGCTGGACATGCCCGAGTCGGTGCTGGTGCGCTTCAAGGGCTCGCTGCAGCCGGGCGTCACCCTGCGCGACCTGGTCAACGCCATCCCGCTGTACGCCATCAAGGCGGGACTGCTGACCGTCGCCAAGCAGGGCAAGAAGAACATCTTCTCCGGCAGGATCCTGGAGATCGAAGGCCTGCCGGCACTTAAAGTGGAGCAGGCCTTCGAGCTCTCCGACGCGTCGGCCGAACGTTCGGCGGCCGGCTGCACGGTGCACCTGGACAAGGCGCCGATCATCGAATACATCAACAGCAACATCGTGATGCTGAAGTGGATGATCGCGGAGGGCTACCAGGACGTTCGCTCCATCACCCGGCGCATCAAGGCCATGGAGGCATGGCTGGCGGATCCGCAGTTGCTGGCGCGCGATCCGGACGCCGAGTACGCCGCGGTGATCGAGATCGATCTTGCCGATGTGCATGAACCGATCGTGGCGTGCCCCAACGACCCGGACGACGTCAAGACACTGTCGAAAGTGTCTGGCGCGCTCATCGACGAAGTCTTCATCGGTTCGTGCATGACCAACATCGGCCACTTCCGCGCAGCCGCCAAACTGCTCGAAGGCAAGCGCGACATTCCGACCAAGCTGTGGGTTGCGCCGCCCACCAAGATGGACGCTGCCGAGCTGACCAAGGAAGGACATTACGGCACCTTCGGCAGCGCCGGCGCGAGAATGGAGATGCCGGGCTGCTCGCTGTGCATGGGCAACCAGGCCCAGGTGCGCGAGGGCGCCACGGTGTTCTCCACCAGCACGCGCAACTTCCCGAACCGCCTGGGCAAGAACGCCAACGTGTATCTGGGTTCGGCAGAACTGGCCGCCATCTGCTCCAGGCTGGGTCGCATCCCGACGAAGGAGGAGTACATGGTGGACATGGGCGTGCTTGATTCGGGAAGCGATCAGATCTATCGCTACATGAATTTCGACCAGATCGCGGAGTACCGCGAGATCGCCGATAGCGTGGAGGCCTGATAGCGTCGGGTCATCCACGAAAAAAGCCCGGCAATCTCCGGGTTTTTTTATTTGGAGCTTCCGGGGCTGCTAGTTCAACCAGTCGCTTGCCGCATCGGCCATGGCCTTGCGCGACAGCAGCAGGTCCCAGAAGCTGCCCCCCAGCTGGCGCCAGAGCACTGCAGATCGCACTGCTGCCAGGAGGATCGCGCGGATCTCTGCAACCACGCTGGGCTGGCCCAGGTAGTGAGGGTTTCCCTGCACCATCACCTTGGGGCGCAGGTGGCTGATGGTGTCGGCATACAGGCTGCCTAGCGCCGACAAGACGTCAGGATGCGTGCTGCCCGAGGCGCGCGCCTGCTCGGAGATGACCGATATTCCTTCGGCCACGGCGTTGGCCGTTTCCGATTCCCGCACGAAGCGGCGTTCCAGCTGCAGTACCGCAAGCGCAAGGCGCGGCAGGTTCTCGTCCTTGGCCTGGTTGGTGAAGTAATCGCGCAGCAGGCGCAGGCCGGGGCCCACGTCGGCCGCCGAGCCGTACACGCCTTCAGGGGTGTCGGCATCGATCCTGAAAAGGCTGTCCACGGCGGTCTGGACAACCGCGCCGTCGGACTGCCCGGTTTCAGCGATACGCCTCACCTGCGCCAAGGCCTGTACCACTCCGGCAAGTGCCAGTACGCGTTCGGATAGGGGTCTGCTCAAGCTGCTTGCTCCGCAAGTTGTAGTTCAAGGGGCGCATCGGTGCGCGCGATGACCGCGCCACCCAGGCATTCGTCTTCGTGGTACAGGACGACCGACTGGCCAGGGGTCACGGCGCGCTGGGGTCTGGCGAAGGTGACCCTGAGGGTTCCATCGTCATCCACCTCGACCCTGCACGCTTCGGCCTGCTGACGATACCGGGACTGGGCACTGCAGTCGAAGGTCGATGCTGGAGGGCCGCCGCTTATCCAGTGGGCCGTTTCGGACCAGAGCGTCGTCGAGTGCAGGTAGTGGCCTTCGGTGTGCTGGTCCGCGTACAGGATGTTGCGCCCGACGTCTTTGCCCACCACGAACCATGGTGCGGGAGGGCGACCGCGCATGCCGCCAATGTGCAGTCCCTCACGTTGGCCGAGGGTGAAAAAGAAGACGCCCGGATGCTGTCCCACGGTGCGCCCGGCAGGATCGCGGATCTCACCCGGCCTGGAGGGCAGGTATCGTCCGAGGAATTCCCGGAAGTCGCGTTCGCCAATGAAGCAGATCCCCGTGGAATCCTTCTTGTCATGGGTTGCCAGTCCCGCTTCGCGCGCCATGGCGCGCAGGTGCGACTTCTGGAGTTCGCCTATCGGGAAGAGCGTGGCCGACAGCTGCTCCTGGCCCAGCTGGTGCAGGAAATAGCTCTGGTCCTTGTTCCGGTCCACCGCGCGAAGCAACTGCCACTTGCCACCCGAGTGGCCTATGCGGGCGTAATGTCCAGTGGCGATCTTCTCGGCGCCGAGGGATCGCGCTGCTTCGAGGAAATGCTTGAACTTCACCTCGCGGTTGCACAGCACGTCCGGGTTTGGGGTGCGCCCGGCGGCGTATTCGGCGATGAAATGGGCAAAGACTCCCTCCCAGTATTCCTTCGAGAAATCACGGAAATGGAAGGGGATGCCCAGCGTGCCGCAGACCGCGACGGCGTCGCGTCGATCCTCGTCGGCACGGCAGTCGCCGCTGCCGTCATCGGCCCAGTTTTGCATGAACAGTCCGGCGACCGACTCACCCGCCTGTACCAGGCGCAGTGCGGCAACGGAGGAGTCGACACCTCCTGAAACGCCCACGACGACACGTGGCGCGCTCACGGCAGCTGCTGCAGCATCGACAGTGGCGAGCGCCGCCCGGCCAGGTAATCGGCCACCACCTGCCAGACCAGCGGACTGCGATGGCGGGACTGTGAGTCCTGCAGCTGCGTCGGCGTCATCCACAGTGCCTGCACGATGCCTTCGTCCAGCGCGCGTCCAGCGTCATGGATCAGCGGTTCGGCAGCGAAGGCGAAGCGAAGATAGTGCCTGCCGTTTTCGGCTTTCCACTGGTAGGCACCTATGAAAGCGGTCAGCTGCACGTCCCAGCCGGTCTCCTCGCGCGTCTCCCGCAGGGCCGCTTCCTGCAGGCTCTCGTCCGGCTCCAGGTGGCCCGCGGGCTGGTTGTAGACCAGCAGCCCGCGGGCGTACTCCTCCACCAGCAGCAGCTCTCCGCCGCGCACGACCACGGTCGCCACGGTGACATCCGGCTGCCAGAAGCGGCCTTCCCGATAGGTCATCCCGCTACCTTGCGAGTGCGGGGGCTTTGCCTGGATGCGTGCATGCGGGAATTGTGCGGGCAGCGGCGCAGCCCGTCCAATCCGTATAATTGCGCCATGCCGCACAACCCGGAAAACGAACGCGACCACGGCGTCATGGTGGAGACCAGCAAGCCCGAGACAGCGCGCCCCCCGCTGTACCAGGTCCTGCTGCTCAATGACGACTACACCCCGATGGACTTCGTGGTGCTGGTGCTGGAGCAGTTCTTCGCGATGGATATAGAGAAGGCCACCCAGGTCATGCTGCACGTCCACACCCGCGGACGCGGCGTGTGTGGCGTCTATACGCGTGAAGTCGCCGAATCCAGGGTCTCACAAGTGAACGAGTACGCACGCATGAGCCAGCATCCCTTGCTATGCACCATGGAGCGTGCCTGACTGGCACCCCGGGGAACTGCAACCGGGCGCGCCTTGGCCGCGTAACTGATGACAACGAGGCATGCTGGCAGTCGAAACATCGCAGGTCAGCAAGCGACGATTCACCTGTTTTCCACATCCTGAATGCTGAAACCTGACAGGGTTATGGAAAACGGCCGCGTCGGCCTCATATTGTTGGCATCAGCAGTCGGAGCACCCCAATGTTCAGCAAAGATCTCGAGCAAACCATCGGCCAGTGCTACAAGCGCGCGAGGGAGGCCCGGCATGAGTTCATGACCGTGGAGCACCTGCTGCTTGCCTTGCTGGACAACGCCTCGGCGCAGGCCGTGCTCAAGGCGTGCGGCGGCGATGCGCCGCGGCTCCGCCACGAGCTGGAACAGGCCATCGAAACCTCCGTATCCAGCCTGGGGGAGGACGACGGCCGCGACACCCAGCCCACGCTGGGTTTCCAGCGCGTGCTGCAGCGTGCGGTCTACCACGTGCAGTCCTCCGGCAAGAAGGAGGTGACCGGGGCAAACGTGCTGGTGGCCATCTTCGGCGAGAAGGACTCGCACGCCGTCTACTTCCTTACCCAGCAGGACGTGACCCGTCTGGACGTGGTCAATTACCTGTCGCACGGCATCGCCAAGCAGGGGGACGACAACGTGTCCAGAACTCCGCCCGAAGGGGAGGGCAGGGTGGGCGAAGGCGCTGAAGGCGAGGTCAAGGGTGATGCGCTGGCCGAATTTGCCAGCAACCTCAACGAGATGGCGCGCAACGGCAGGATCGACCCTCTGGTCGGTCGTGCCGACGAGGTGGAGCGGACCATCCAGGTGCTGTGCCGCCGGCGCAAGAACAACCCGCTCTACGTCGGCGAGGCGGGCGTCGGCAAGACCGCCCTGGCAGAAGGCCTGGCCAAGCGCATCGTCGACGGCGACGTGCCCGAGGTCCTGCTGGACGCCACCATCTTTGCGCTGGATCTGGGCGCGCTGGTTGCGGGCACCAAGTACCGCGGCGACTTCGAGAAGCGGCTGAAAGGCGTGCTGACGGCGATCAAGAAGCACGACGGCGCGATCCTGTTCATCGACGAGATCCACACCATCATCGGCGCCGGCTCGGCCAGCGGCGGGACCATGGATGCGTCCAACCTGATCAAGCCGGCCTTGGCATCGGGCGACCTGCGCTGCATCGGCTCCACCACGTTCCAGGAGTACCGCGGGATTTTCGAGAAGGACCGCGCGCTGGCCCGCCGTTTCCAGAAGATCGACATCGTGGAGCCGACCGTTGGCGAGACCTTCGAGATCCTGCAGGGCCTGAAGCCCAAGTACGAGGCCCACCACGGCGTCACCTATGCCGATGACGCATTGCAGGCGGCCGTCGACCTTTCGGTCAAGCACATCGGCGACCGGCTGCTGCCGGACAAGGCCATCGACGTGATCGACGAGGCCGGTGCACGCCAGAGGCTGCTGCCGGAGGGCGTGCGCAAGGAGCTGATCGACATCGAGGAGATCGAGATGATCGTGGCCAAGATGGCCCGAATCCCGGCCAAGCAAGTCTCCTCGTCGGACAAGGACGTGCTGAGGCACCTGGAGCGCAACCTGAAGATGGTCATCTTCGGCCAGGATCGGGCGATCGAGACCCTCTCTTCGGCGATCAAGCTGGCGCGCTCGGGCCTCGGCAATCCGGACAAGCCGATCGGCAACTTCCTGTTCGCAGGCCCCACGGGCGTCGGCAAGACCGAAGTGACCAAGCAGCTCGCGCTGCAGTTGGGCATCGAGCTGGTGCGCTTTGACATGAGCGAGTACATGGAGTCCCACTCGGTCAGCCGCCTGATCGGCGCGCCCCCGGGCTATGTGGGCTTCGACCAGGGCGGCCTGCTCACCGAGAAGATCGTCAAGACGCCGCACTGCGTGTTGCTGCTGGACGAGGTGGAAAAGGCGCATCCGGACATCTTCAATATCCTGTTGCAGGTCATGGACCGCGGCGTGCTGACCGACACCAACGGCCGCGAAGCCAACTTCAAGAACGTGATCCTGGTGATGACGACCAATGCCGGAGCCAGCCAGGCGGCGCGGCGCACGATTGGGTTTACCCAGCAGGACCATTCGACCGATGTCATGGAAGTGATCCGCAAGAGCTTCACCCCTGAGTTCCGCAACCGCCTGGATGCGGTGGTGCAGTTCCAGGGACTGGCGTTCGACCATATCCTGCGGGTCGTGGACAAGTTCCTGATCGAGCTGGAAATGCTGCTGCAGGACAAGCACGTGAGCCTGACCAGCACGCCGGCTGCGCGCGACTGGCTGGCCCAGCACGGGTTCGACCCGCTGATGGGTGCGCGGCCGATGGCGAGGGTGATCCAGGAGAAGATCAAGCGTCCGTTGGCCGACGAACTCCTGTTCGGCAAGCTGATTGGCGGCGGCCGGGTCAGCATCGACGTCCGCGACGGCGAGTTGATCGTGGATGTCCAGTCCGAGCCGGAGCGCCTGTTGCCGGCAACTGTCGAATAAGCACTGCAGCGCGGGTTTCGAAAGCAGGAAAGGCAGCCGGAGGGCTGCCTTTCTTGTTGCTGCACCGACCGGCGGCTTACTTCATGCGGTAGGTGATGCGGCCCTTGCTCAGGTCGTAGGGGGTCATCTCGACCTTGACCTTGTCGCCGGTGAGGATGCGGATGT
>JBDNHW010000146.1:0-3077 GCA_041688625.1 Pseudoxanthomonas sp. | reverse complement strand
TCGCCCAGTGTCGTGCTGCCGTACAGCGTCTGCAGCGCTGCGGCCAGCTGTACGGGCGTGCGGCCGAACGCGGCGTCGAACTCGGGCACGCGCTGCGCTTCGGGCAGCTGCTGGTAGCGCGCCAGCAGGGCCGAAACCAGCGCTCTTTCAACGGTCGGTTCGTAGCGGCGCTGCACCTGGGTCAGCACGCCTTCGAGCAGCGCGTGGTCGCGGGCCTGGTAGCCGCTCTCGCGCTGCGGGTCCGGCTTGGCCGACTCCACGCGCAGCCGCTCCAGCAGCAGCGCCGAACGCAGCAGCTGGGTCTGGCTGCCGAGCAAGCCAAGCAGCATGTCGCGCTCGCGCGCCGCCGACGCTTCGTTCAGCACCGCCTGCATCGCGGCGATGTCCTGGACCTCGCTGGCAGACGAGGTGGCGGCCAGCATGCCGCGCTCGTCCGCGGTGCGCAGGCGCACCGCCTCACTGCGACGCAGGCCTTCGAGTTCCCCGCTGGCGCGCTTGCTGCCGTTCTTCAGCGACTGCAGCTGGGCGGCATAGCGGGTGCGTGCGTTCTGGTCGGTCCTGCCGCCCGCTTCGATGACGTCGATCAGCTGGTCGAACACCGCCACGCGCGTCGGCAGGGCCCAGTTGACCTGCTCGTCGAACTCCGCGGCGCTGCGGTGGCGGAAGGTGATGCCCGGATACCCGGCGAGCATGGCGAAGTCGCCCGCCTGTGGCCCGTCGTGGGCGATCTCCAGGTGCGCCGGAGCGCGGTACGGCACGTTGTCGGCGCTGTAGGCGGCCGGCTTGCCGTCGGCGCCGACGTAGGCGCGCAGCAGGGTGAAGTCGCCGCTGTGCCGCGGCCACATGAAGTTGTCGATCTCGTCGCCGTAGTTGCCGATGGCGCGCGGCGGCGCGTACACCAGGCGGATGTCGCGCAGCTCCAGCTGGCGGATGCGGTAGAAGTCGGTGCCGTAGTACATGTTGGCGACGCTGCAGCGCACGCCCGGCTCGCGCTCGCACTCGGCCACGACCTGCTTGGTGGCCGCATCCACCGCCTCGAAGTAGGCGCGTCCGGTCCTGCCGCGGGCCTGCGCCAGCACGGTGTCGGTCACGCGGTCGAAACCGACCGTCACCAGCACGCGGAAATCCGGGTTGGCCGGCAGTTCCGCGGCGCGGTCGCTGGCCACGAATCCGTTCTCGATCAGGTCGCGCTGCGGCTGGCTGCTGTGAGGCTGAGTGTTGTACTGGATCACCCCGTAGGCGACATGGTGGTTGGTCAGCACCAGTCCGTCGCCCGACACAAGCGCGCCGGTACCGCCGCCGGCCCTCACCACCGCGCTGAGCGGGGCCTGGGTGAGGTCCGCCAGCGAAGCGGGGTCGCCCTTGAACCCGGCCTTCTGCAGCTGCGCGGCAAGTTCGGGCAGCTGCGAGGGCATCCACTTGCCTTCATCGGCCTGGGCGGTGGCGGCCAGGGCAAGGCCCAGGGTCATGGCGGCAAGCGGGGCGTGGCGTGGCATGCGGACGGCGGTTCCTGCGGAGCGGCAGGCGACAGTAGCGGCATGCGTGGTCGAGGGCAACGCGGGCGGCGTATTATCCAGTGATGAGAATCCTGGCCTCGATTTTTGCTATCTCCCTTGCGTCCTGCAGTGGCGACGCCCAAGGCCCCGCGTCGCCTCCGGCGCAGACCGCGGCGGCGACTGAATCCAGGTTCGAAGTCACGCCCTGGGCCTTGCCGGACATGCGGGTCGCCGCGCAGCCGGACCTGGTGGCGACACCGGATGGCGAGGTGCTGCTGTCGTGGATCGAGCCCGGTGGCGACAGTGAGTACGCGCTGAAGTTCGCCCGCTTCGATGGACGGCAGTGGCAGGCGCCACAGGAAATCGCCCGCGGCGGCGACTGGTTCGTCAACTGGGCCGACACCCCGCACATCGTCGCCACCGAAGACGGCGCGCTGTGGGCGCACTGGCTGCGCAAGTCCGCCAGTGCCGCCTATGCCTACGACGTAGTGCTGTCGCGCTCTGGCGACGGCGGTGCCAGCTGGGCGCCGCCGCAGGTGGTCAACGACGACGGCACGCCGACCGAGCACGGCTTCGTGTCGCTGTGGCCGCAGACCAGCGACAGCATCGGCGTCGCCTGGCTGGACGGACGCAACACCGCGGCGAACACCGCGCCAGACACCGCGCAGGGCGCGCACGCAGGCCACGGTGGCGGCGCGATGGCGCTGCGCACCGCGGTGTTCGACGCCGCGCTGGGCAAGGCCAATGAAGTGGAGCTGGACGCGCGCACCTGCGACTGCTGCCAGACCGGCGCCGCGCTGACCGCCCAAGGACCGCTGCTGGTGTACCGGGACCGCGACGAGGCCGAGATCCGCGACATCGCCAGCACGCGGCTGCAGGACGGCGCCTGGACCCCGGCGCGCACCGTGCACGACGACCGCTGGACCATGCCGGCGTGCCCGGTGAACGGGCCGTCGGTAGCGGCGCGAAATAGCGAGGCCTGGGTCGCCTGGTACACCGCCGCTGGCGACGTGCCGACGCTGCGCGTGGCGCATTCGACCGACGCCGGCGACTCGTTCTCGGCACCGGTCGACGTCGACCGCGGCAATGCGGTGCAGGGTCGCGCGGGTGTCGTGGTCGATGACGCGGGCGTATGGGTCGGCTGGATGCGCGAGGAGCCTCGGGGCCAGAGCGTCTGGCTTGCTCGCTATACGCCGGATCTGTCGCGCGAGCTGCAGCGCCTGCAGGTGGCCACGCTGCAGGGCCGCGGCCGCGCCACCGGATTCCCGCAGCTGTTGGCTACCGACCAGCGCGTGCTGGTGGCCTGGACCGACGTGGTCGACGGCAAGCCGCTGGTGCGCGGCGCGCAAATCACCCTGGTTGGTGCAGCAGCGGGCGGCAGCGTGGCCGGCGCGCGCTGAAACCGGCGTCGCTACTTTTCCTTGCGGTAGTTCAGCGAGCCGCGCGTTTCCACTGAACTCGATTCGATCTCCGCGTAGAAGCCCTTGCGCAGCAGGTACTTGAGTGTGAGCGCGGAGCCGCTGCCGATGATCGAGACCCCGTAGCTGACGTACAGCCGCGGAGAGAGGTATTTGCCGACGC
>JBDNHW010000145.1:0-5496 GCA_041688625.1 Pseudoxanthomonas sp. | reverse complement strand
GAGGGTTTCGTTTTCCGGCCCGGCGGTGGGAAGAACTCGCGCCCGTGGGGCGCTCCTACATGGGGGTTTTGTTCTGCCGGGTGAGAGGGAGGCGAGGTTTTTCCTTCTCCCTCCGGGAGAAGGGAAGCGTCGGGGCTTCGGGCACCTTCTCCCGGGGGGAGACGGAAGCGGGTTTGCCGGGACACGCGGCGCCCGCTGGCGGCGCGCGTTCCGGCTACTTCTGCTGCGCGCGGATCTGCGCGTCGACCGCGGCCAGCGCGGTCATGTTGACCACGCGGCGCGGCGTGGCGCTGCTGGTGAGGATGTGCACCGGCTTGGAAATGCCCATCAGGATCGGGCCGATGGCCACGCCGTCGGTCATCACCCGCACCAGGTTGTAGCTGATGTTGGCCGCATCGATGTTGGGCATCACGAACAGGTTGGCGCGGCCCTTGAGCGTGGTGCCGGGCATCATGCGCGTGCGCAGCGCCTCGTCCCAGGCGGTGTCGCCCTGCATCTCGCCGTCGACTTCCAGCTTGGGCATGCGCGCCTTGAGCAGCTCGCGCACCCTGCGCATTTTCTGCACGCCCGGCGTGTCGTGGCTACCGAAGTTGGAGTGCGACAGCAGCGCCACTTTCGGTTCGATGCCGAACAGCTTGAGCCGGTAGCTGGCCTGCAGCGTGGCTTCGGCGATCTGCTCGGCGGTGGGGTCGTCCTGCACGTGGGTATCGAGGAAGAACCACGCGCCCTGGTCGTTGATCACCCCGGTCATGGCCGAGGTGGACTGCACGCCGGGATCCAGCGGAATCACGCTGCGCACGTAGCCCAGCTTCTTGTGGAAACGGCCGACCACGCCGCTGACCAGCGCATCGGCTTCGCCACGCGCCACCATCACCGCGGCGATCAGCGTGGGCCGTGAGCGCAGCAGGTTCTTGGCCGCCGACGGGGTCACGCCGCGACGCGCGGTGAGGCCATGGTAGTACTGCCAGTACTCGTTGAAGCGCGGGTCGTCGTCCTGGTTGGTGAGTTCGAAATCCACGCCCTCGCGCATGCGCAGGCCCAGGCGTTCGATGCGCGAATGGATGACCTCGCGGCGGCCGATCAGGATCGGGAAGGCCAGGCCTTCGTCGATCACCGTCTGCACCGCGCGCAGCACCACTTCCTCTTCGCCTTCGGCATAGGCCACGCGCTTGCGGTCCTTGCGCGCACGGTCGTACACCGGCTTCATCATCAGGCTGGTGCGGTACACGAACTGGCTCAGCGTCTCGCGATACGCATTCATGTCCGGGATCGGGCGCAGGGCCACGCCCGAATCCATCGCCGCCTGGGCCACGGCCGAAGCGAGTTCGACCAGCAGGCGCGGATCGAACGGACGCGGGATCAGGTATTCGGGGCCGAAGCTCGGGATCTCGTCACCGTAGGCGGCGCCCAGGTCCGAGGCCTCACGACGCGCGAGCGCGGCGATCGATTTCACGCACGCGGTCTTCATCGCCTCGTTGATGACCGTGGCGCCGACGTCCAGCGCGCCGCGGAAGATGTAGGGGAAGCACAGCGCGTTGTTGACCTGGTTGGGGTAGTCGCTGCGCCCCGTTGCAATGATGCAGTCCGGGCGCACGGCCTTGGCGTCGGCCGGATGTATTTCTGGATTGGGATTGGCCAAGGCCAGGATGATCGGGCGCGGCGCCATGGTGGCGACCATCTCCGGCTTGAGCACGCCGGCGGCGGACAGGCCGAGGAAGATGTCGGCGCCATGCATGATGTCGGCCAGGCTGCGCTTGTCGGTGTCGCGTGCGTAGCGGGCCTTGTCCGGGTCAAGATGCGCGCGGCCGGTGTAGAGCACGCCTTCGCGATCGACCGCGAGGATGTTCTCGGGCCTGAGGCCCAGCGCCACCAGCATGTCGAGGCAGGCGATGCCCGCCGCGCCTGCACCGGAGGTCGCCAGGGTGACGTCCTGGATGCGCTTGCCGACCACTTCCAGCGCGTTGACGATCGCCGCGCCGACGATGATCGCGGTGCCGTGCTGGTCGTCGTGGAACACCGGGATCTTCATGCGCTCGCGCAACTTGCGCTCGACGATGAAACACTCCGGCGCCTTGATGTCCTCCAGGTTGATGCCGCCGAAGGTGGGCTCGAGCGAGGCGATGATGTCGACCAGCTTGTCCGGGTCCTTCTCGTCGATCTCGATGTCGAACACGTCGATGCCGGCGAACTTCTGGAACAGCACGCCCTTGCCTTCCATCACCGGCTTGCTGGCCAGCGGTCCGATGTCGCCCAGGCCGAGCACCGCGGTGCCGTTGGTGACCACGGCCACCAGGTTGCCGCGCGCGGTCATCTGGCTGGCCATGTTGGGGTTTTCGACGATCGCCTCGCAGGCGAAGGCCACGCCCGGCGAATACGCCAGGGCCAGGTCGCGCTGGGTCACCATCGGCTTGGTGGGCGCCACCTTGATCTTTCCCGGCGGCGACTGGCGGTGGTACTCGAGCGCGGCCTGTTTCAGGTCGGCGTTGTTCTGTTCTTCGCTGGACATCGAATGCACTTTGTCTTGGGGACAGGTGGTTGATTCTACGGGAACGGCCATCCCGGGCTGCGGTGTGGGGTCGCGGCAAAGGCATCGCGCCCATGGGGCGCTCCTACGGGAATGTGCGATGTGCCAGAGGTGTCGCCCATCGGCCCGGGTTTGCGGAGCCCGCATAAAGAGCGCCCCATGGGCGCGATGCCTTTGACCCTTACGCATAACCCAAGGTTATGAGTGGCCCGTGTCTTTTCAATGGCCGCCCACCGGGCTAATCGATAAGGTTGGTGCTCAGCCGTGCACCGCCACCAGGAAAGCGCTCCCATGTCCTCGCCGCTGGCAACCGTCCCCCCGCCCGAGTTCACTGCGCCCCACGGGCAGACCTGGTCGCCGCCCTACTTGCTGTACCTGGGCAACGCGCCGGACGACCTGGCGGCCAAGACCGCACGCGGACTGGCGCACTGGCGGCCGTCGTGGTGCCTGGGCCAGTACCGCGGCGAGCACTGCAAGACCAGCCTGGGCCTGCCCGACCTGGGCTTCGCCCAAGCCCGCGCGGCCGGCGCCAACACCCTGGTGGTGGGTGTGGCCAATGCCGGCGGGGTGATGGACGCGCAGACCGTGCGCGACGTGGTGGCGGCGCTGGATGCGGGTATGCACGTGGCCTCGGGCCTGCACGAGCGGCTGGGCTCGCACCCGGCGATCGTGGCAACCGCCCAACGCAATGGCCTGAGCCTGTTCGACGCGCGCGAACCCCCGCCGCTGGGCGTGGGCAACGGCCGCCGCCGCGCCGGCCTGCGCCTGCTGACCGTGGGCACCGACTGTTCAGTGGGCAAGATGTACACCAGCCTGGCGCTGGAACGGGAGATGCGCGAGCGCGGCATGCGCGCCGACTTCCGCGCCACTGGCCAGACCGGCATCTTCATCGCCGGCCGCGGCGTGCCGATCGACGCGGTGGTGGCGGACTTCATCTCCGGCGCGGCCGAGTGGATCTCGCCGCCGCGGGAGGACGCAGGCTGGGACCTGATCGAAGGCCAGGGATCGCTGTTCCATCCGTCCTTCGCTGGCGTGTCCCTGGGCCTGCTGCACGGCGCCCAGGCTGATGCCCTGGTGTTGTGCCACGAGCCCAACCGCGGCCACATGCGCGGCCTGCCGCACTACCAGTTGCCCGACCTGCACACCTGCCTGTTGGCCAACCTGCAGGCGGCGCGCCTGACCAACCCGAACGTGGTCGCGGTGGGCGTGGCGGTGAATACCTCGCGCTGCGCCAGCGGGCAGGAGGCGGCCGGCATCTGTGCCGAGATCGAACAGGAACTCGGCCTGCCGTGCCAGGATCCGGTGCGCATGGGCGTGGGCCGCATCGTCGACCGGGTGCAGACATGCTTCGCAGGCTGAGCGCGGTACACCGCCAGTGGCCGCTGGCCACGCCGTTCCGCATTTCGCGCGGCACCAGGCACACCGCCGACACCTTGCAGGTGGAGATTCACGCCGGCGAGGTGCGTGGCCGCGGCGAGTCGGTGCCCTACGCACGCTATGGCGAGAGCATCGATTCGGTGATGACCCAGGTGCGCGCACTCGAGCACGAGATCGCCGCCGGGCTAGACCGCCAGCGCCTGGCTACCCTGTTGCCCGCGGGTGCGGCGCGCAATGCACTGGACTGCGCGCTGTGGGACCTGGACGCGCGTCTGGCCGGCACCTCGGTGTGGTCGCTGCTGCACCAGTCGCCGCCACCGGCGCTGGAGATGGCGCTGACCGTGGGCCTGGACACGCCTGAGCGCATGCACGCGGCCGCCGCGCGCATCGCCGGCAACGCACTGATCAAGATCAAGGTGGATGCCAACGATCCGACGGCGCAGCTGCGTGCGGTGCGCAGTGCGGCGCCGCGTGCGCGCCTGATCGTGGACCCCAATGAAAGCTGGGACCTGTCGCTGCTGGCCGCGCTGCAGCCGGTGCTGCGCGAAGCCGGGGTGGAGCTGGTGGAACAACCACTGCCAGCGGCATGCGACGCGGAGCTGGAAGGATTCTCGCCATTGGTGCCGATCTGCGCCGACGAGTCCTGCCACGTGGCCGCCGACTTGCCCTCCCTGGCTGGACGCTACCAGGTGGTCAATATCAAGCTGGACAAGACCGGCGGCCTGACCGGCGCGCTGGAATTGCTGGCTGCGGCGCGCGAACGCGGCTTCGGGGTGATGGTGGGCTGCATGATCTGCTCGTCGCTGAGCGTGGCGCCGGCCTTCCTGGCGGCGCGCGACGCCGACTTCGTCGACCTCGACGGCCCGCTGTGGCTCAAGGCCGATCATGTCGACGGGGTGCGTAGCGAGAACGGCAAGCTGCAGCCAGCCAGCGGGACGTTCTGGGGTGGCCCTGGCCGCGGCGGCGCGGTGGACAACGCCGACCCGTCGCTGCGCAGGTCGCAGGCATGAGCGGGCAGGCAACGCCACGCGCGTCCAGCCGCTGGCTGCAGGTGGCATGGCTGGGCGCGCTGGCACTTCAGTCCGGCTGCGCACACCAGGCCGCACCCAACCTGCCCGCGGCCGACCTGCTGCTGCGAGGCGGCACCGTGTACGACGGCAGCCAGGCCCCGCCGCGGGTGACCGACGTGGTAATCGCCGGCGAACGCATCGTGTACATCGGCGACGACGCACTCCAGCGCTACCATGCGACGCGCGTGCTGGCGGTGGGCGGGGCGATCGTGGCACCCGGCTTCATTGATCCGCACACCCACGCCGACAGCTACATCCGCTCGGACGATCCCCAGGCCCGGCTCAACGCGCCCTGGCTGCACCAGGGCGTGACCACGCTGTTCATTGGTTCGGATGGCTTGGGAACCCCGGACGTGGCCGACCAGGCGCAGTGGTTCCAGGACCACGCGGTGGGCACCAACCTGGCGTTGCTGGTGGGCTTCGGCGCGGTGCGCGAGCGCGTGCTCGGCGATGACGCGGCGGCACCCACCGCCGCGCAATTGCAGCAGATGCGTGATTTGGTGGCCGGGGCGATGTGCCAGGGCG
>JBDNHW010000026.1:0-48297 GCA_041688625.1 Pseudoxanthomonas sp. | reverse complement strand
GCCATCCTGTTGACCCGCGCGCCAGGCATGAGCATCCAGCGCATGCCGCTGTTTGCCTGGTACATCCTGGTCACCGCCTTCATGATCGCGCTGGGCTTCCCGCCGCTGATCCTGGCCAGCATCCTGCTGGAGATCGAGCGCGCGTTCGGATTCGTGTTCTTCGACGCGGCCCGAGGCGGGGATCCGTTGCTGTGGCAGCATCTGTTCTGGCTGTTCGGCCACCCCGAGGTCTACATCATCTTCCTGCCGGCGGTAGGCGTGGTGGCGATGGTGGTGCAGACCTTCGCGCGCATCCCGGCCATCGGCTACACCTGGATCGTGCTGTCGGTGCTGTCGGTCGGCTTCCTCAGCTTCGGGCTGTGGGTGCACCACATGTTCGCGGTGGGCATACCACTGCTGGCGTTGAGTTTCTTCAGTGCGGCCAGCATGGCCGTGGCCATACCCACCGGCGTGCAGATATTCGCCTTCATCGCCACGCTGTGGTCGGGCAAGCCGTGGATGCGGGTGCCGCTGCTGTACGTGATGGGGTTCTTCGTGGTGTTCATACTGGGTGGGCTCACCGGGGTGATGCTGGCGCTGGTGCCGTTCAACTGGCAGGTCCACGACACCCATTTCGTGGTGGCGCATATGCACTACGTGCTGATCGGCGGAATGATGTTCCCGATGTTCGCCGGGCTGTACTACTGGCTGCCGCTGGCCAGCGGGCGCTTGCCCTCCGAGGCCTTGAGCCGCACCGGCTTCTGGATGGTGATGATCGGGTTCAACCTCACCTTCCTGCCGATGCACCTGACCGGGTTGATGGGCCTGCCGCGACGGGTCTATACCTACAACCCGCAGATGGGCGTGGAATGGCTCAACCTGCTGTCGACCGCGGCCGGGTTCGTGCTTGCCTTCGGCATCCTGGCCATCCTGGTGGACGCGGGACTGTGCTTCCGCCATGGCAGGAAGGCTGCGCGTAACCCATGGCATGCCGGCAGCCTGGAGTGGGCGCTGCAGTCGCCGGTCCCCATGTACAACTTCGCCTCGATCCCGTTGGTGGCCTCGCGCAACCCGCTTTGGGACCAGCCAGGCATCGCCGAGCGCGCCGCTCAACCCGGCGGGCTGCTGGGCACCGCCCGCCACAGGCATCGCGAGTTGCTGGGCACCGGCATCGTGTCGGCGCAGCCCGAGCAGGTGATCCGCATTTCCAGTTCCACCTGGCTGCCCCTGCTGGGCGGATTGTCGATCGCAGCGATATTGACCTGCTTCATCATCGGCCAGTACCTGCTGGCTGCGGTGATGCTGTTGCCGCTGCTGGCGATCTTCGCGCGCTGGCTGTGGACCACCGGGGATCCGGACGCGGCGCCGATGCTGGAGGCCGGAACGGACCTGCAGCTGCCCAGCCAGTACGCGGCACGCAATGCGCCTGGCTGGTGGGCGTTGGTGATCTCGCTGCTGATCGACGGGTCGTTGTTTGCCTCGCTGGTGTTTGCCTACTTCTACCTGTGGCTGGGCGCGGCGGTGTGGCCACCCACGGGCCCTGCCGGGGACCTGCTGGTGCCCGGGGTGGCCCTGCTGTTGCTGTTGGGCAGCGAAGCCGCGCTGCGCTGGGGCTTGGCCGGCAACCGCGCCAATATCGCTGCGCGGCTGCGTCTTGGGGTGCTGCTGGCAGCGCTGCTGGGCAGCATGTTCGTGGGGCTGCACGCGTGGTCGCTGGCCGGCAGCGTGGCCGCGCCTCAGACCCACGCCTACGCCTCGGTGGTATGGACCCTGGCCGGTTTCCACGCTGTGCACGCCGTGGTCGGCATCCTGATTGCGGCCTTCGTGTGGATGCGCAGCGCGCGCGGACACGTGGATGCGGCACGCAACCTGGAGCCGCGCATCCTAGCCGGGTTCTGGCGCTACATGGTGGGGCAGGGTGTGATCGCCTGGCTGGTGATCCACGTGTTCCCCAGGACCCTGGGATGAGCCGTTTGAACGCCTACCGGCTGACCGAAATGGCCATGCCGGCCGTGGTCTGGGCGGTGCACTTCGTGGTGGTGTATTCGATGGCCGGGCTGGCCTGCGGGCAGGGCTGGCAACGCGAGCGCATTGCCGGACTGGAAGCGGTGACCTGGCTGATGGTGGTCGCCACGATCGCTGCATGGCTGGTGCTTGCCTTCATTGCCTGGACCGGTTGGCGGGGGCGCCAGGCCATGCGGTCCGCTGGCCAGCCCCTCGACAACATCCACGCGCGCAAGCGCTTCCTTTCCACGGTGACCCTGGCCATGGCGGCTATCGCCGCCATGGCCGTGTTGTTCACCGTGATTCCGGTGTTCCTTTTGCCGACCTGCGCAGGCTGAGTCCAGAACCCATGAGAGCAACCCTCAAGCAGCCCCAAGGCAAGGAACAGAGCCACACCGTGCCCAGCCGCATGGCCCTGCACAAGCATCCGATCCATCCGATGCTGGTGGTCTATCCGATCGCGCTGCTGAGCCTGGTCGTGGTCACTGATGTAGTGCACCTGTGGCACGGTGCGGACTTCTGGGCGCAGGCCTCGTTCTGGATGAGCGCGGTGGGGCTGGCGCTGGGACTGGTGGCGGCCTTCTTCGGCACTTTCGACCTGTTCCTGATCCGCGAGGTGCGCATGCACGTGTCCGCATGGACCCACATGATCGCTGCGATGATGGTGCTGGCACTGGCCGCTGCGGGCGTGTGGGTGCGCTGGCCCGATCCGGTGGCCGCGGTGTGGCCGTGGGGCCTGCTGGTGTCCAGCGTGATGCTGCTGCTGGTGATGGTGGCCGGTTGGCTGGGCGGCACCCTCAGTTTTCGCCACGGCATCGGCGTGTATGGCGAACTCGACCAGGATGCAGACAAACACAAGGATGCCCCGCCCGCCGAATAGACGAGAGTCAAACTGCGGGAGCAACGAACGGCAGTGGCCCCGGCCCCTGCTGCGGCGGGGCCGGAAGGGACGGCAAGGTGTCGGGCTTGGCCGCGGTGAGCCCCGCGATGGCGAGCAGCAGGACCAGTGGTACCCAGCCCAACACCCGGAAGAACAGTGGTCCATGGCTCCTGCCTCCCCTGCTCATCTCGTACAGGTACAGGCCGCAGTACACATGCAACAGCACCGCGATGGACACCACGGCCAGCTTCAGCACCAACCAGCCGGCGGGGGCGATGAACAGCATCAGCGCCATGCCCAGCAGCATCGCCAGCACCGCCGCTGGCGTGGAGACGTAGAAGAAGATCAGGTTGGTGAGACGGTTGTAGTAGGCGCGGTCCGCGTCGGCCGCGCCGCTGCGGTAGGCCACGAACAGCCGCGGCAGGAAGAACAGGCCGAGGAACCAGGTGCCGACCATCGCGATGTGCAGGAATTTCAACCAGAAGTACACGTCTCCTCCGCGGTGCTTTGCGCGGTGCAGGTTAGCAAAGCCGGCGTGAAACCGGACGCCCGCCGATCCGTTGGTCCGCTGCATCGCCGCGCCACCCGTCACCTGCTAGCGTGGTTGCCATGTGGCTGATCGAAACCCTGCCCACGATGGTCGCCGCCGCGGCGCAGCCAGGCGATGCCGCGCCGGCCGCGCTGGCCGCGGCGCTACGCGACGCCGGCTGGACCTGGTCGTCGTGGGTCGCGCTGGTGACAGCCTGCGCTTGCCTGTGCGCCCAGGCGGCCGCGCTGCTGGTCCTGCAGCGGCGCACGGGTGTGGCTGCCGGCGACTGGCTGCGCAGCCTGGCCCTGGTCCTGGGCCTGGGCCTGATGGCGGTGGGCGCGGCCGTGATTGGCCCCCTGCACGCCTATGGCCGCTTCTCGCTGGGTGCGCACATGGGCCAGCACATGTTGCTGTTCGCATATGCGCCCTTGCTGCTGGCGCTGGCGCAGCCTTTGCGTCTGTGGCGACAGGCGTTCCTGCGCCGCTCCCCCTCATCGTCTGCAGTCGCGCGCACCTGGGACGGGCTCGGAACTGCGCTGGTACCGGCCACGGCCTTGCATTCGGGGCTGATGTGGTTCTGGCACCATCCTGCGGCGATCACCAGCACCCTGCTCGACGATCGCCTGCAGTTGCTCATGCACGCCAGTTTCTTGTTGTCGGGCGTGTGGTTCTGGGGCGCGCTGCTCGCGCGCCTGGCTGGCGGGCGCGAGGGCCTGGGCACCGCGATGGTGGCGCTGGTCGCGATGATGATGCAGATGGGCCTGCTGGGCGCGCTGCTGACCTTCTCCTCGCGCGTGTTGTATCCGGTGTGCTCCGAGAGAGCGCCGCTGCTGGGGATCGAGCCGCTGGCCGATCAGCAACTGGCGGGCCTGATCATGTGGGTGCCAGCCGGGTTGCCCTACCTGCTGGGCGGACTGTGGCTGATGCAGCGCTGGCTGGCGCTGCCGCACGCAGACGACGCGGCAGCGTGAGTCCGCGGGGTCTTCAGTGCTGCCGCTGCACCGCGTAGCGCGCCAGGCCGCGCAGGGCGGCCAGGGCTTCGGTTTCGTCGATGCCTTCCAGCGCCTGCACGGCTGCGCGTGCATGGCGCAGGGCCATGGCCCTGCTGTATTCCAGTCCGCCGCTGGCATGGATGGCGGCGAGCACGTCCGGCATGGCGCTGCCGTCGCCCTGCTCGACGATGTCGCGCAGGCGTGTGGCAGTGGCAGGGTCGCAGTTGGCGATGGCGTGGATCAGGGGCAGGGTGGCCTTGCCCTCGGACAGGTCGTCGCCCAGGTTCTTGCCCAGTTCGGCGGCGTCGGCGGTGTAGTCGAGCACGTCGTCGGCGATCTGGAACGCCAGGCCCAGGTTCATGCCGTAGTCGAACAGCTGACGTTGCAGAGCCACGCCCGCGCCCGCAGCCAGCGCACCCAGCTGGGTTCCGGCGGCGAACAGCACCGCGGTCTTGCGTTCGATCACCTGCAGGTAGGCGGCCTCGTCGGTATCCGGGTTGTGCACGTGCAGCAACTGCAGCACCTCGCCTTCGGCGATGCAGTTGGTGGTGTCGGCAAGGATGCGCATGACCTCCATGCGGTCCAGTTCCACCATCAGCTGGAAGCTGCGTGAATAGAGAAAGTCCCCCACCAGCACGCTGGGCGCATTGCCCCACAGGGCATTGGCGGTACTGCGTCCGCGGCGCTGGTCGGACTGGTCGACCACGTCGTCGTGCAGGAGGGTCGAAGTGTGGATGAATTCGATGATCGCGGCCAACTGGTGGTGCTCGCCAGTGACGCGGCCGCAGGCCCGGCCCGCCAATGCCACAAGCATGGGCCGCAGGCGCTTGCCACCGGCCGAGACAATGTGGTCGGCGATCTGGTTGATCAGGACCACGTCCGAGGCCAGGCGCGCGCGGATCAGCGCGTCGATGGCCGTCATGTCGGGCTGGGCGAGGGTCTGGATCTGGCTCAGGGCCAGGGCGGGCCGGGCGGCATCGACGGCGGACATTGGGTGCAGGTCGGGGGAAGTGGCTGAATTATAAGGGATACGGCAGCGGAGTTGCCTGACGTACGGGTGCGGCGCTTACCGATCGACAGGGGGCCACGCTTATACTTCACTGGCTATGCCCGCATCTGGCGGGCATTACCGGATGGAAGACGATATGGCACGTGGCATCAACAAAGTGATCCTGGTCGGCAACTTGGGCAACGACCCGGATACGAAGTACACGCAGGGTGGCATGGCGATCACCCGCATCAGCCTGGCCACCACCAGCGTGCGCAAGGGCAAGGACGGCGCAGAGCCGGTCGAGCGCACCGAATGGCACCGCGTGGTGTTCTTCGGCAAGCTGGGTGAAATCGCCGGCGAGTACCTGAAGAAGGGCTCCTCGGTGTACGTCGAAGGCTCCATCCGCTACGACAAGTACACCGGCCAGGATGGCGTGGAGAAGTACTCCACTGACATCGTCGCCGATGAGATGCAGATGCTCGGCGGCCGTGGTGAAGGCGGCGGTGGCGGCGATCGTCCGCAACGCAGCGCCCCGACTTCGCGCCAAGAGCCGGGCCAGAGTCGCCAGGGGGCCGCGCAGCAGGCGCCGGCGGACGACTTCGCCGACGACGACATCCCGTTCTGAAGCCGCTCCTCCCGGAGCGAGCCGCCCTGGAGCCGATTCATTGTTACCGCGGCGCCCCTGTGGCGCCGCGCCCATTCCTTGCAGGGAGATTCATGTGTCGACTTGGTTAGTAACCGGCGGTGCCGGCTTCATCGGCGGCAATTTCGTGCTGGAAGCGGTGGCCAAGGGCATCCGCATCATCAACCTGGACGCCCTGACCTACGCGGGCAACCTCAATACCCTGGTCTCGCTGCAAGGCAATCCGGACCACGTGTTCGTGCACGGCAACATCGGTGACCAGGAACTGGTGGCCGGGCTGCTGCACGAGCACCAGCCCGATGCGGTGGTCAACTTCGCCGCAGAAAGCCACGTGGACCGGTCCATCGACGGGCCTGGCGCGTTCATCCAGACCAACGTGGTGGGCACGCTGGCGCTGCTCGAGGCGGTACGCGACCACTGGAAGTCATTGGACGAAGGCGCGCGTGCCAGCTTCCGCTTCCTTCACGTGTCCACGGACGAGGTATATGGCTCCCTGGGCGAGACCGGCAAGTTCACCGAGACCACGCCTTACGCACCCAACTCGCCGTACTCGGCTTCGAAGGCCGCGTCGGACCACCTGGTGCGGGCCTTCCACCACACTTATGGCCTGCCAGTGCTGACCACCAACTGCTCCAACAATTATGGTCCGTACCACTTCCCCGAAAAGCTCATCCCGCTGGTGATCGCCAAGGCGCTGGCCGGTGAACCGCTGCCGATTTATGGCGATGGAATGAACGTGCGCGATTGGCTGTACGTGGGCGACCACTGCGCCGCCATCCGCGACGTGCTCGGGAAGGGCAGGGTGGGTGAGACCTACAACGTGGGCGGCGATGCCGAGATGACCAACATCGCCGTGGTCGAAGCCATCTGCGCGCTTCTGGACCAGCGACGGCCGCGCGAGGACGGCCAGCCACGCAGCACCCAGATCACCTACGTGCGCGACCGCCCCGGCCATGATCGCCGCTACGCCATCGACGCCAGCAAGTTGCAGCAGGAACTCGGCTGGCAGCCGCGGCATACCTTCGAGCAAGGCATCGAGGCCACCGTGGACTGGTACCTGGACAACCAGGAATGGGTGCGCCAGGTGCTTGACGGCAGCTATCGCCTGGAACGCATCGGCAGCGCCGGATAAAGGAGCAGGACATGCAACGCAAGGGAATCATCCTCGCAGGGGGGTCGGGCACGCGCCTGTATCCGCTGACCCAGACGGTAAGCAAGCAGCTGCTGCCGGTGTACGACAAGCCGATGATCTACTACCCGCTGAGCGTGCTGATGCTTGCCGGTATCCGGGAAGTGCTGATCATCAACACGCCGCACGAACAGGCCCTTTTCAGACAGCTGCTTGGCGATGGCTCGCAATGGGGCATGCAGATCGAATATGCGGTACAGCCAAGCCCGGACGGCCTGGCCCAGGCGTACCTGATCGGCAGGGACTTCGTCGCCGGCCAGCCGAGCTGCCTGGTGCTGGGGGACAACATCTTCCACGGCCATGGACTCACCGATATCCTGACGCGTGCCGACACCCGGGAGCACGGGGCGACGGTGTTCGGGTACTGGGTGCGCGATCCGGAGCGCTACGGCGTTGCCGAGTTTGACGATGGCGGGCGAGTGATGGGTCTTGAAGAAAAGCCCCAGGCGCCGCGCTCCAACTACGCGGTGACCGGCCTGTACTTCTACGACGGCCGGGCCAGCGATTTTGCCGGATCCCTCGAGCCTTCGGTGCGTGGGGAGCTGGAGATCACGGATTTGAACAAGTGCTACCTCGCTGACGGTTCGCTGCACCTTGAACCCCTGGGTCGCGGTTTTGCCTGGCTCGACACCGGCACCCACCAGTCGCTGCTGGAAGCATCGAACTTCATCGAGACCATCGAAGCGAGGCAGGGACTTCGCGTCTGCTGCCCTGAGGAAATCGCTTTCGGCAACGGCTGGATCGATGCGGCGCAGCTGGAGGCGCTGGCTGCACCGCTGGCCAAGAACGGATACGGGCAATACCTGTTGTCCCTGGCTGGGCGAGGAGTCGTGCGTTGAAGGTGATGGAAACCGATCTGCCGGGTTGCCGGATCATCGACCCGGCGGTGTTCGGCGACGAGCGCGGGTTCTTCTACGAGACGTGGAATGCCGGGCTTTTCGCGGAGCATGGGCTGCCGAGCCAATTCGTGCAGAGCAACGTGTCGGCCTCCGCACAGGGAGTCCTGCGGGGCCTCCATTACCAGTGGCCGAACCCGCAGGGGAAGCTGGTGACCGTGCTGGAGGGCGAGGTGTACGACGTGGCCGTGGATATCCGCAGCGGATCACCCCACTTCGGCCAGTGGGCCGCGGTGATCCTCAGCGCCAAGAACAAGCGCCAGCTGTGGATTCCAGAAGGATTCGCGCACGGATTCGTCGTGCTGTCTGAACGCGCGATCTTCAGCTATCTCTGCACGGCACCCTACGACCGTGTCGCGGACGCCGGGGTGCGCTGGGATGATCCTGCGATCGGAATCGATTGGCCGGTTTCGGCTCCCTTGCTTTCCGACAAGGATGCCAAGGCTCCGTTGCTCAACGTGCTGCCAGCAGACCGCCTCCCCACCTACGGCGCATGAAAATCCTGCTGCTGGGAGCCAACGGCCAGGTAGGACATGCGCTGCGCAATGCGCTCGAACCGCTGGGCCAGCTGGTGACAGCGACGCGTACCGGCGCACTCGAAGGAACCAGCGGCTGCGAACGAGCGGATCTGGATGACGTGGCCGGGCTGCAGCGGTTGGTCGAACGCGTGGCGCCGGACGTGGTGGTGAACGCCGCTGCCTATACGGCGGTGGACCGAGCGGAGGACGAACCTGCCGCCGCCTACCGCGCCAATGCCGAGGCACCGGCGGAACTGGCCCTGGCCTGTGCAGCCCGCGGCGCCCTGCTTGTCCACTACTCGACCGATTATGTCTTCGATGGGCAAGCATCGCGGCCGTATCGGGAAAGCGATTCCACCGCGCCGCTCGGCGTCTACGGCGCAAGCAAGCTCGCGGGCGAGCGGGCGATCATCGAAAGCGGCTGCAGGCACATGATCTTTCGCACCGCATGGGTCTACGGCGGCCACGGCAGCAATTTCATGCGCACCATGCTGCGGCTTGGCGCGCAGCGCGATCAGCTTGGCGTCGTTTCGGACCAGTTCGGCACGCCCACGCCTGCCGTGCTCATCGCGGCAGTGACAAAGCGCGCGCTGCAGGCCGACCACGGGAAGTCTGGCCTGTGGCACCTGACCGCGGCCGGGCAAACCAGCTGGCATGGATTTGCGCAGGCGATATTCGAAGAAGCCCTGGATTGTGGTCTGATTGCGCGCGCGCCGGAGGTCCTGCCGATCAGTACTTCGCAGTTCCCGACGCGCGCGCAGCGGCCCGCCTATTCCTGCCTGGATACCAGGTCCCTGTGCTCCACATTCGACCTGGAGTTGCCTCACTGGCGCCAGGCTCTGGCCCATGTCCTCTCTACCTTGCCAGGTGATTCTGGCTAAGCTCGGTCCACGACCGGGGGAGGCCGGCAACGGGCCCCTGCCCGCCGGAGCACACCGAGGCGATGCACGCAGCGTTGACCGCGGCAGGCAACAGGCCCGAAGGAATGATCATCCAGTCCGGCGAAATGCACGGCTTCTACACGGAAGAAAACAACCTGAAGCTGTACACGGAAATGCTGGGCTTCTTTGCGCGACACATCGGCGGCACTGTCGAGGTGGGGAAGCTGGAGCAGGACCGGGCATCGGCGATGATTGACTGAAGGAAGAAATCCGGCCTATCGGGGTTTTGCTTCGCCACCAACATGCAGCTCAATGCCGGGAACGCCGACGTGGCCGTACTGCCGGAGACGTCGCGCCCGTGGCGGTGGATCAGACTGCCGGTGGTGGTCGTGGTCGGCGGGCTGCTGCACCGCAGCGGTCGCAAGGGCTCGGCAGATGCGGAGTTGCCGCCCCGCCAGGCTGCGGTGCTGGCTCGACGTCCGGCTTTGCGCGCAGCCGGCGTTACCGCCTAACATCGGGGTTTACCTGTCTCGGGAGTCCCGGATGAAGTTGCAGTTCGCGTTGTTGCCGTTGTGCCTGCTCGCGGCGCTGCCCGCCCAGGCCGCCACCCGTGGTTTCGAAGTGCGCGACATGGTCGCGCTGGACAGGGTGTCCTCCCCGGTTCTCTCGCCCGACGGCCGCGTGGTGGTGTTCGCCCAGCGCGAAATGGACGATGCGGTGACCAAGGCCTCGACCAGCCTCTACACGCGCAATCTCCTGACCCGCGACATGTCGCCCCCGAAGCGGCTGACTCCGGCGGACTGGAACGTCAATTCACCCTCGGTGTCGGCCGACGGCACGCAGGTGTACTTCCTCAGTGGAAAGTCCGGCAGCCAGCAGCTGTATTCGATCCCGATCTCCGGCGGCACGCCGCGCCAGCTGACCAGCTTTGCGCTCGACGTTTCCAGCTACAAGCTCTCGCCTGATGGATCGAAGGTTGCCTTCAGCGCCGACACCTTTGCCGAGTGCGCAGCTGACTTCGCCTGCACTCAGAAGCGTCTCGATGACACAGCCAAAAGCCCGGCTACCGGCGTGGTCTACGACCGACTGTTCGTGCGCCATTGGGACACGTGGGCAGACGGCCGGCGCAGCCGCCTGTTCGCGACGGCGCTGCCGTCCGACCAAAGCAAGCTCGCCAGCACCGCGATTGCGTTGAGCGCCACGCTGGATGGGGACGTGCCGGCCAAGCCGTTCGGAGACCAGAGTGATTACGCATGGGCCCCGGACGGGCAGTCGCTGGTGGCCAGCATCCGCGTCGCCGGCAAGAGCGAAGCCTGGTCGACCAACTTCGACCTGTACCGCCTGGATGCCGCAGGCAAGGCAGCGCCGGTCAACCTCACCGTCGCCAACCCGGCGTGGGACGCCGGTCCGGTGTTCAGCGATGACGGCAAGACGCTGTTCTACCGTGCGATGAAGCGGCCGGGTTTCGAGGCCGATCGCCTGGCGCTGATGATGATGGATCTGTCCAGCGGTGCGACTCGCGAGGTCGCTCCGGAGTGGGACCGCTCCGCTGACGGCGTCACCCTGTCCGACGACGGTTCCAGCCTGTACACCACGGCGCAGGACGTCGGCGAGCACCCGCTGTTCAAGGTGGAGATCGCGACGGGCGAGGTCGCGGAAGTGGTTGGTAACGGCACCATATCCAGCTTCGACATCGCCGGCGACACCCTGGCCTTTACCCGCGCCACGCTGAAGAGTGGTGACCAGCTGCTCGTCACCACGCTGGATGCCCAGGCGCCGCTGCGTCCGATCACTCCCACGGCGCAGGAGCGCCTGCCGGCAGTGGCGTTTGGGGATTACGAGCAGTTCTCCTTCAAGGGCGCCGAGGGCGACACCGTGCACGGCTACGTGGTCAAGCCGTGGAACTACGAAGAAGGCAAGACCTACCCGGTGGCGTTCCTGATCCACGGCGGCCCGCAGGGCAGCTTCGGCAACGGCTGGAGCTACCGCTGGAATCCGCAGACCTACGCCGGGCAGGGCTACGCGGTGGTCATGATCGACTTCCACGGCTCCACCGGCTACGGCCAGGCCTTCACCGATTCGATCAGCCAGGACTGGGGCGGCAAGCCGCTGGAGGACCTGCAGAAGGGCTGGGCGGCGGCGCAGCAAAAGTACGCGTTCCTGGACGGCGACAATGCCTGTGCACTCGGCGCCAGCTACGGCGGCTACATGGTCAACTGGATCGCCGGCAACTGGAACGAGCCGTGGAAGTGCCTGGTCAACCACGACGGCGTGTTCGACACCCGTTCGATGGGCTACGTGACCGAGGAGCTGTGGTTCACCGAATGGGAAAACGGCGGCACGCCGTACGACAACCCGAAGGCCTACGAGAAGTTCAACCCGGTCAACCACGTGGCCAAGTGGCGCGTGCCGATGCTGGTGGTGCAGGGCGAGAAGGACTACCGCGTGCCGGTGGACCAGGGCCTGTCCACGTTCACCGCGCTGCAGCGCAGGGGCATCGAATCAAAGCTGCTCTACTTCCCCGATGAGAACCACTGGGTGCTGAAGCCGCAGAACAGCGTGCTGTGGCACGACACGGTGAACGCCTGGTTGGAAGCGCACCTGGGTCAGTAGGCGTCGGCCCGCTCAGGTGGCCTGCCAGGTGCAGGCCACCTGCTGTCTGATGTTCGACCCCCTCCAGCAAGCCCATCACCTTGGAAGCACGTCGCTTCTAAAGATCAGTCCAGATCAGAGTCCTCGTCGGCGGCGCCGACTGATCGTGCCGCCACCACCCGATCCCGACGCCCCGCACCGGCGTCCGCTCCGCAGGTAACGCGATGACGCCACCAGTGCCGACCACTGCCCTGATCACCAACGACGCCACCGTGATGGGCCTGCTGGCCATCACCCTGGGACTGGTGTTCTGGACCGCCTCGCGACCGACCGGGTTCTGGCACCGCTTCTACACCTACGTGCCGGCGCTGCTGATGTGCTACCTGTTGCCGGCCGTGTACAACAGCATCGGGCTCATCGACGGCAATGCCTCGGGGCTGTATCCGATGGCCCGCGACTACCTGCTGCCCAGCGCGCTGGTCCTGCTGTGCATCGCCATCGACATGGGCGCGATCCTGCGGCTGGGGCCCAAGGCGGTGATCATGTTCCTGACCGGTACCGTCGGCGTGATGCTGGGCGCGCTGGTGTCCTTCATGGCCATGGGCGTCATCCACCCGGAGACGGTCGGAGGCGAGACCTGGCGCGGGATGGCCACGCTGGCGGGCAGCTGGATCGGCGGCGGTGCCAATCAGGCTGCCATGAAAGAAGTGTTCGAAGTGGATGCGACGCTCTTCGGCCAGTTCATCGCCGTGGACGTGCTGGTGGCCAACGTGTGGCTGGCGGTGCTGCTGTTCCTGGCCGCCCGCTCCGAGGCTTTCGATCGCTGGACACGCGCCGACACCTCGGCCATCGACGACCTGAAGCGGCGCATCGAGACCTACCAGGCCGAACACTCGCGGACTCCCACCCTCACCGACCTGATGGTGATCCTGGGGGTTGGGCTCGGCGCTACCGGCTTCGCGCATTTCCTTGCCGATCCGCTGGTGGCCTGGATCCGCAGCCTGCCGGCCGAGTGGAGGCTGGCCGACTACAGCCTGGACTCGGGGTTCTTCTGGATCGTGGTGTTCGCCACCACCATCGGCCTGGCCCTGAGCTTCACCCGCGCGCGCCAGCTGGAAGGGGCCGGCGCATCGCGCGTGGGTTCGGCCATGCTGTACGTGCTGGTGGCGACCATCGGCATGCACATGGACCTGGGCGCGCTGCTCGACAGGCCGTGGCTGTTCCTGCTGGGCCTGATCTGGATCAGCGTGCACGCCGCCCTGATGCTGGGCATGGCCAAGCTGATCCGCGCGCCGCTGTTCTTCATGGCCGTGGGCTCGCAGGCCAACATCGGCGGCGCGGCCTCGGCGCCGGTGGTGGCCAGCGCCTTCCATCCCGCACTGGCGCCAGTGGGCGTGCTGCTGGCGGTGCTTGGCTATGCGTTGGGCACCTACTGCGCCTACATCACCGGGCTGCTGCTGCGGATGATGGCGGGCGGCTGAGGCGTTGCAGCGGGCGCCGCCGAGAGCGCGGACTTCGGTGGGGCTGGCGCTTCGCCAGGATCGACAGGGTCAGTGCTGCCAGCAGCTGGTTGGTCGTGCCGAGACAGCGGCCAGATGACCACGCCGCCTGCCCTTGTCACCGTCCGTTCGAGCGCAGGTTACCTACATCCTTCGACATCAGAGTGGCGCTTGCCTGAGCCACCCAGCAGACGCGCCGGCTACAGCCAGCGGGCGCGCTTGAACAGTGTGTACAGGCTGGCGCACACGGCCACCACGACCCCGATCAGGATCGGGTACGCGTACGTGCCCTGCAGTTCGGGCATGCGTTCGAAGTTCATGCCGTACCAGCTGGCGATCAGGGTGGGCGCGGCCAGCAGCGCCGCCCAGGCGCCCAGCCGCTTGACCGTTTCGCCCTGGGCCAGGGTCACCAGCGACAGGTTCACGCTGATTGCGGTACCCAGCATGTCGCGCAGCGTGTCGGTCGATTCGTTGACCCGCAGCGCATGGTCGTGCACGTCGCGGAAGTACAGCCGCACCTCGTCGGGGATCAACGGGCTTTGCGAGCGCGAGAGATGCGCCAGCACGTCCTGCAGCGGTGCCACCGACAGGCGCATCCTGGTCAGCTCGCGCTTGAGATCGTAGAGCTTGAATACGGTGTCGCGGCGGAAGTCGTCGGCGAAGATGTCCTGTTCCAGCGCGTCGAGGGTGTCGCGAAACTCATCGACGATCGGCCGGTAGTTGTCGACGATGAAGTCGAGCACCGCGTAAAGCCCAAACGACGGACCCATGGCCAGCAGTTCGACCTCGCGCTGCACGCGCTCGCGCACCGGCGTGTACGACAGCGACGCGCCGTGGCGCACGGTCACCAGGTAGCGCGGGCCCAGGAATGCGTGGGTCTCGCCGTAGAGGATGTGGTCGTCCACCACCTGCGCGGTCTGCACGGCGATGAACAGTGAATTGCCGTAGGCCTCGATCTTCGGGCGCTGGTGCGCGTTGTGCGCATCTTCCACGGCCAGGTCGTGCAGGTCGAACTCTTCCTGCAGCTTGTCCAGGGTGGCCTCGCTGGGCTCGTAAAGCCCCACCCAGACGAAGCTTCCGTCGTCGCGCGCCAGCACATCGCTGATTTCGTCCAGGCTCACGTCCTGGCGCTGGCCGGTGGCGTCGTAGGCGGCGCAGTTGATCACGCTGCGCGGCATCCCAGGCCCTGTGATGTCGGTGGTCGCAATGGAGGAGGCGGTGTGATTCACGGGATACATCGTGCGTCAGGGCGGTGCGGGCCGGCAAGCGCGCGTGGTCTCTTCGAAGCCTGCAGCGGTCCGACGGTGGCGATCAAATCCTCGGGGCGGGACGAGTCCAGATTGAAAGGCCCCACCGGCTCGCCTACCAGGGCGAGGCGAGTGCCGAAGCGCTCCGCCCGCAGCTGGGTGATCCCCGAAAAGTCGAATATCATCAGCTTTGATTCGGATAAAACGAACATGCAGCGGTCCATCAACTACAAGCACCTGCATTACTTCTGGGCGGTGGCTCGGGCTGGCGGCATCACCCGTGCAGCAGAGAAACTCCACCTCACTCCGCAAACCCTGAGTGGCCAGATAAAGCAGCTCGAGCGGAGCATTGGCGTCACCCTGTTCCAGGCGGTGGGCAAACGCCTGGAGCTGACCGAAGCGGGACGGGTCGCTTATTCGTACGCCGACGAGATGTTCTCGCTCGCAGCGGAACTGGGCGACGCGCTGCAGGCCTTTCCGCCGGGGCGCACGCAGACGTTCCGCGTGGGCATTGCCGATGCGGTGCCCAAATCGCTGGCCTATTGCCTGATCGCCCCGGTGTCGTCCGCGCCTGAAGCCCCCAGGCTGATCTGCCGCGAAGGCGTGCTGGAGAATCTGCTGGCAGACCTGGCACTTCATCGCCTGGATTTTGTCTTGTCCACCCGCCCTGTGCCGCCCGGTCTGAACCTGCGCACCTACAACCACAGGCTTGGAGAGAGCGCGATCGGCATGTTCGCGCCGCGCGCATTGGCGCTTCAGCGCGACGATTTTCCGCGCTGCCTGCACGCTCAGCCGCTTTTGCTTCCGGGCGGCGATTCGCCTGTACGAGCGCAATTGCTCGCGTGGTGCGAAAAGCGCCGGATCGTGCCAAGGGTGGTCGGGGAATTCGATGACCCCGCATTGATGAAGACCTTCGCGCGCGGAGGCAGCGGCGTGTTTCCGGCACCCATGGCGATCCGCGCTGAAATCGAGGCTTCCTACGCCTCGTCCCTGCTGGGTGAGCTGGAGGGCGTCAGCGAAACCTACTACGCAATTTCGACCGAACGGCGGGTCAGCCACCCGGGCGTGCGCACGGTGATCGACGCGGCGGCAGGCACCCTTGGCGCGGCCTGCAGCTGAACTTTCCTGTCCCGAAAAAGGCGACTATCGCCCTCTTCGGGCCGGCAAGTTCAGCGCTCGGCGATCTGCACTTCGCTTGCCGCGGCCCCTTGGGCAGTGACGGTCAGCAGCAGCGTGCGCTCGCCGAGGCGGTATTCGGCGGTCGTGCCGGCGGTGGAAGACTGCAGGATGCGTTCGTTGAAACCTGCCGCGATCAGAGGCCCTCGGTAGGCAGCAAGCGCCTCGGCAAAGGGAACCGGACCGGCGTAGGTGACCGTGCGTTTTTCTTCGGCCAGGGAATAGCCGGTGCGGGCCAGTTCGGGATGTCGGGGCAGTCCTGCGATGTCCTCGCCTGGAACGTCCACTGCCACCGCGCGGTTACCCGGCTTCATCAGCGTTGGCATGCGGGATTCGAGCTGCTCGGCCGCGCCTGGCGCGACCAGGGCCAGCGCCTGGCGACCGCGTTCCAGCTCCTGCTGCAGCTGCGGCGCGGCGGCCTCCAGCTGACGGCTTGCCTCCGGAGCAATGATGGCGACGGCGTCGCGCCCTTCACCCAGCATCTTGGCGAGCTCGGGGGACAGCGTCTGCAGGCGTTCCTGGACACCCGGCAGGGCGGCGGAAATGCTTGTGTTTCCACGCTCCAACATCGCGGTTCCCGCATTCCAGCTGCGGGTCACGACGGTCACGGCCAGCCACATGGTCAGGACGAACAGCACCAGCATCGACACCGCCAGCATGATCCAGACCTTGCGCGGGATCCGCCTGACGCGCGAGATGAGACTTCCTGCCAGTGCCAAGGTTTGCATTTGCCTGCTCGATGTCGGGGGGTGCCGACACGGTGCACGCTCGGACGCGACTTTAAAATACGAATGAAGTAGCAGGATCATTCGTTTTATTCGAAGCATCTCCGGCCGGCCGCGGCGCTTTCGTTTACATGGTGAGGCTCCGCGGGTGGGCAGGCGGGTTACTGCCATCCACCTGGGTCATCTGGCCTGGAGGGGACCTTGATGTGAGTCAAGCCCGCGTCGGCCACGTAGCCGGTCTTGACTGAGGTGACGCCCAGGCGCTGGTACAGGTCGAAGGCGTCCTCCAGCTGCGCCTCGTAGTGCGCGGCGTGGCCCGAAGTCTCGTGGTGGCCGATCAGGGTGACGCCTTTCGATTTCGCGTGAGCCGCGAGCTTTTCGATATCGAAATCCGGATAGGCCTGGGTGAAGCTGAACTCCTCGCCGTTGCCGAACCAGTCGCCGTCCCAGCCGACATTCCAGCCCTCGACCAGCACACCACTGAAGCCGTGTTCGGCGGCGAAGTCGATGTGGCGCATGACGTTCTCGTTGGTGGCACCGTGCCGGGGCCCCGAGGCCCAGGTCTTCGTGTCCAGGTGCAACTCCCACCACACGCCGACGTACTTCATCGGCTTCACCCACGACACGTCGCCCAGCGCGTTGGGTTCGTTGAGGTTGAGGATCAGCGACGACATGGCCAGGCCAGCGGCATCGTCGGACACCTGCACCGTGCGCCACGGCGTGTTGAACGGTGCGGTGCGCACGACCTTGCCGTCGCCGATGCCCGGCGTGAGGTCGGCGCGCAGCTTGCGTCCTTCGATGCGCGTCAGGTTCATGCCCGAGTAGTCGACCAGGGCGGCCTCATGGATGGAGACATGCAGGCCGTCGTCGGTGCGCAGGGTGAGCGGTGTCTGCGCGTCGCCCACTTCCTACAGCGGCGTGCGGTGGTAGAGGTATTCCCCGCGGTTCCATTCGCCGGCGGGAATCCACCATGCGGTGGCCTCATCGGCGATCTGGAATTCAGTCAGCTCCTCGCTGATCCGCACGTGCTGGAGTTGGGGCTGGTCCGGGAATTCATAGCGAAAGCCAACGCCATCGTCGAACAGGCGGAACACCACGTCATAGCCACGTCTGGGCGGATTCTTTTCGGACAGGGTGACGCGCAACTCGTTGTAGTGGTTGCGCACCTCGCGGCGTTCGCCCCACGGCTGCTCCCAGGTCTGGTCGAAAACGCGCGTGCGCTGCCCGTCGATGACCATGTTGCGCTCGAACTTGGGCGCGTCGAGGAACATGAAGCCCAGTCGCGAAGGCGCGACGACCTCGCGTCCACCGCGCAGTATCGAATAGCTGGGACGACCGTTGTTGTCGGTGGTCACCACAACCGACAGGCGTCCATCAGGGGAAGCATGGCTGGCATTGGGCAGCGCCGGCGCGGCCTGGGTCGCGGCGGATACGCACAGGGTGGCGAGCGCGAACAGGCGGATCAGCATGCGGGTTTCCAGGTGGCGGCAGGCGAACCGCATCCTGCGCCCGCTGGTTCAGGCGGACAAGTTGCCGCGCGGTGCGAATACGTATGCAAGCGCGGCGTGCACCGGCAGCAACAGCGCAATCCAGCTCTGGTTGTACTGCAGCGCCAGCGGCAGCCAGTGCAGGAACCAGGCGAGCGCGGCGCCTGCGGCGATCACCACGAGCAGCCACGACTGCCACGCCGCCAGCGGACGCCGGCGCAGCAGCGCGATGCCCGCAGGCACCAGCAGCAGGCACAGCGGGTTGAACAGCAGCAGGTTGCGGTTGGCCCAGGCCGCCTGATGCTCGGTGAAGCCCCACAGGAAGGCCAGCACCAGCCCCGCCACGCCGCAGACGAGCCACAGCGACAGGGCGAAAACGCCGAGCACGCGAGGCGCGCGCGCCGCTGCCGCCACGATGAGCACTGCAAGCAGCACCCCTGCGCCGAGCCACGGGCCCCAGCGGCGCTGCCGTTCCTCGGGCTCGGACGCAATCAGGTGCGGCAGCAGCCGCACTTCTTCCTGCACCAGCGGACGACCCTCGGCATTGCGCGCCTCTCGCAGGCTGTCGGCCAGGCGCATCGGCACATAGGCCTCTTCCCAGCGCGACATGGGTGTGTCGGCGTAAGGTCCCAGGCCGATGTCGAATCCCAGCCACATCCAGGTCGCCGGCGAGGCCAGGCGAACCGCTTCGCTGCGGAAGGTGTTACCGCGCGAACGACCCGCCAGCTGCGCCTTCAGCTTGCCGTCCATGGCCCAGTCGATCATGTCGCGAACCTGGGTCGAGCAGTTGTTGGTGAAGTACTCGTAGTCGTAGCGCGCGTTTTCCGGCCTGGCGCGTTCGGCCAGTGCGACGGCCAGCGCCTGTGCCCGATCCGGCGGCAGGTCCAGCCACTGCAGGTCGACGCCCCGGCCCACGTCGCGGTAGTAGGCAAGGTCCTCTTCGAGGGGCAGGGACACCAGGTAGTACCGCATGTCCCCCAGCGCGAATCGTCCAGCGAAGCCCGGCTCGCTCATGTCGAAGAAGCCAAAGTTGTAGGAGGTGGCCTCGCCGGTCAGCGGATCGGCCACGACGATTGCGTCGTGACCGAAGCGTTCGAAGAAGATCTCCCCAGGCTGCATGGTGATCACGCCGATGCGCGGGGCGTTCTCCACGGGCGCGGCCAAGGCACTGCCCGCCGACAGTGCCATCAGGCACAGCATCACGAAGCGGGCCAACACCCTAACTATCGGAGAGCACGCCGACGTGGAACGCGTGGACCCGGCGCGAATCCGCCCGGGCCACGCGGAAGGCGAAGCGGCCGAGGGTCAGTTCCTCGTCGGTCTCAGGCAGGTGCCCGATCGCCGCGGTCACCAGGCCGCCGACGGTGTCGTATTCGTCGTCGGGGAAGTCGGCGCCAAAGCGCTCGTTGAAGTCGTCGATCGGAGTCAGTGCATCGACCACGTACTGGCCGTCGGCCTGAGCGGCGATCAGCGCGGCGCCGTCCTCGGCCTCGTCGTGTTCGTCGTCGATCTCGCCGACGATCTCCTCCAGCACGTCTTCGATCGTCACCAGCCCCGCCACGCCGCCGTACTCGTCGACCACGATCGCCATGTGGTTGCGCGACAGGCGGAATTCCTTGAGCAGCAGGTTGAGCTTCTTCGACTCCGGGATCAGCACCACCGGGCGCAGCAGTTCGCGGATCGTGCCCGGGCTGTTGTCGGCCACCACGCCGCGCAACAGGTCCTTGGCCAGCAGGATGCCGAGGATCTCGTCCCTGTTCTCGCCATGGACCGGGAAGCGGGAATGGCCTGACTCGACCACCTGCTTCATCAGGTCGATGAACTTGCCGTCCACGGCCAGCGAGACGATCTGCGAGCGCGAGATCATCACGTCGCCCACGGTGAGTTCGGCGACCGACAGGGCGCCTTCCATCATCCGCAGCGTGTCGGCGGCGATCAGGCCGTCGCCGTGCGCATCGCGCAGCAGCACGAGCAGGTCATCGCGTGTGGAAGGTTCGCCGGAGAACGCAGAACTGATGCGGTCCAGCCATGAGCGCCGTCTTTCGGAATCAGGCGCGAGGGTACTGTCGTCTTCGGACATCTCTCGGGGGAACGGGCACCCGTTGCGGGGCGACCGGCGGAGTCTAGCAGGCTCTAAGGGACGACCGTACCGACGGCCGGAACCGGCTCCGGCGGCTCGGGGTCTTCCCGGTCCACGCTGTAGCTGCAGCCCACCAGCGTCTTGCCCGGGTGCGAGTCGACGTTGGAAACCGCCAGCACCATCGATTCGATCAGGGCCTCCCCGGTCTGCGGATCCGCCGCTTCGACGCTGCGGACTTCCTTGCCGAACATGGCCTTGGCGGGCGTGTCGATGCCGGTCTCAAGCTCCAGCTGGCGGGCCAGCGGGCGCGGGTCGGGCAGGTCGATGATGGCCAGCACGCTGTCGCCCGAGAAGGCGATGTGGTCGGTCGTGTTCCCGAACACGGTGATTGGCGCGGTCAGCACGAACTCGGTCAGGAACAGGTTCGCCTGCGGCAGCGGACGCCACCCCAGCGCCACGGCCTGCAGTGGATCCTCCAGAGCAGGCGCCAGGGCGCGGAACTGTGCAACTTCGCCGCGGCACTCGATCAGCGCCGCCATGCCTGACGGCTGCGGCTTTGCCACATGGTCGCTCCCGGCGGCGCCGGCAAGTGCCGGCAGCGAGAGCAGCGCCAGCAGCGCCTGGAGGGCGAGGGACACAACGCTGGACATCCTTAGTCCTCGATCACGTACGGATCGCCGATCCCCAGCTCGGCAAGGACCTGGCGCTCCAGCATCTCCATGGCTTCGGCCTCCTTGTCGTGCTCATGGTTCCACCCGAGCAGGTGCAAGGTGCCGTGCACGGTGAGGTGGGCATAGTGGGCTGCCAGCGATTTCCTCTGCTCGGCGGCCTCGCGCGCCACCACCGGCGCGCAGATGACGATGTCGCCCAGCAGCGGCATCTTGACGCCCTTGGGCATCTTCACGCCTTCGGCCATGTCGGCCGGGAAGCTCAGCACGTTGGTGGCGTAGGCCTTGCCCCGATAGTGCCGGTTCAGTGCGAGCCCTTCCTTCTCGTCGACCAGGCGCACCGCCAGGTCGGCCTCACGAATCCGCCCGCTCAATGCCGCCCCCACCCACTTGCGGAAACTCACCGCTGCCGGCAGCCCGGTGCGGGGCAGGGCGTAGGTGACGGAAACCTGCAGTTCGATGGGGCCTTGGGTCATGGGGTCCGGTTTCTCACTCGTTGATGGGCAGAGGGATTTCCCTGCAGCGCCGCGGCGCCGGATCAGGTTGCGATATCAGGTTGCGTTTCCTTCGCTCTTTTCGTCCCTTGCATCGTAAGCCTGCACGATCTTGGCGACCAGCGGATGCCGCACGACGTCGCGACTGGTGAAAAACGTGAAGCTGATCCCGTCCACGCCATGCAGGACTTCCAGAGCGTCCTTCAGGCCCGACTTCTGGTGTTTGGGCAGGTCGATCTGGGTCAGGTCGCCGGTGACCACCGCTGTGCTGCCGTAACCGATGCGGGTCAGGAACATCTTCATCTGCTCGATGGTGGTGTTCTGCGCCTCGTCCAGGATCACGAACGCATCGTTGAGCGTGCGTCCGCGCATGTAGGCCAGCGGCGCGATCTCGATCACGTTCTTCTCCAGCAGCTTGAGCACCTTCTCCACGCCGAACATCTCGTACAGTGCGTCGTACAGCGGCCGCAGGTACGGATCGACCTTCTGGCTCAGGTCGCCAGGCAGGAAGCCGAGCTTCTCGCCCGCTTCCACCGCCGGGCGCACCAGGATCAGGCGCTGCACGCGCGATTCGTTGAGTGCTTCCACGGCGCCGGCCACGGCCAGGAAGGTCTTGCCGGTGCCGGCGGGGCCGATGCCCAGGTTGATGTCGTGGGTGGCGATGGCGTGCAGGTAGCTGGCCTGGTTCGGACCGCGACCGCGCACCGTGCCGCGCTTGACCTTGATCGCAACCTCCTGCGGCTCGAAACCACCCGCCGCCACGTGCGCCACGTTGGACGTGTTCAAACGAAGGTGGATGGCGGAACTGTCGAAGATCTCGGAGGCGGCTTCGACATACAGCGAACGCAGCAGCCGTTCCGCTGCAGCGACGGTGCCGGTGGGCCCGGTGACCTTGAACACGTTGCCGCGGTTGGCGATCTCCACGCCGAGGCGCAGTTCGATCTGACGCAGGTGCGCATCGAACGGCCCGGCCAGGTTGGCCAGCTGCTCGGCATCGTCCGGCTCAAGGGTGAAGCTGCGGTTCTGCAGTGCGTTCATCTGGCTCAATGTCGGGTCTGGTCGTCGGCGTCTTCGACGCGCCACTGGTGGAAGATGTAGGCCTCGTCGTCGATCAGGGCCTGGTCGAAGTGTTCAGGCTCCGGGGCATCGTCGCGTTCGCGCTGTGCGGGCTCTTCCCGTACGCCGGTCACCCTCCAGCCGGCCTCACGCAGGAAATCGCTTGCGTGATGCACCGGGTCCTCGGCCAGTCCCGGCATCTGGTAGCAGAGCACATAGGCGCCACCGAATTCCTGGAATTCGGGGGCCTCGGGCAGTGGCTGGGCTTCGAGCACGAAGACCCAGAGTTTGGGCATGTCCTGGTAAATGGCGGCGGGCTGCGAGGCAGCTTCGGGCTGGGCCGTGCAGGGTAGCCCGGCGGTCCGTTCACGGCGAGTCAATGCCCTCATCGATCGCGTGCGGTGGTCGCCGCGGCCGCCACGCGCCCGCGCAGCGAGTTGGTGCGTGCTTCGGTGATCAGCACATCGACGAACTGCCCGATCATGCCGGGCTGTCCTGGAAAATTGACCGAACGCATGTTCTCGGTCTTTCCAGTCAGCTCGTTGGCGTCCTTGCGCGAAGGCCCTTCCACCAGCACCGACTGCACGCTGCCCATCATCGACTCCGAGATGGCCGCCGAGTGGCGGTTGATATGCGTCTGTAGCCGCTCCAGCCGGGCGTGCTTCTCCGCAGCGCTGGCGGTGTCCGGCAGGTCCGCCGCAGGCGTGCCGGGGCGGCGCGAGTAGACGAACGAGAAGGACTGGTCGAAACCCACGTCCTCGATCAGCTGCATGGTCTTGTCGAAGTCGGCGTCGGTTTCGCCCGGAAAGCCGACGATGAAATCCGAGGACACGGAGATATCCGGCCGCACCGCGCGCAGCTTGCGGATCTTCTGCTTGAATTCGAGCGTCGTGTAGCCGCGCTTCATCGCCGCCAGGATGCGGTCGCTGCCGGCCTGCACCGGCAGGTGCAAGTAGTTGGCCAGCTGGGGCACGTCGCGGTACGCCTCGATCAGTGAGTCGGAGAATTCCAGCGGGTGCGACGTGGTGAAACGGATCCGGCCGATGCCCTCGATTTCGGCGATGGTGCGGATCAGCAGCCCCAGGTCGGCATATTGCGTATTTTCGCTCGCGCCAACGCCGTCGCAGTCGCCTTCGCCCAGGGGGCCGCGGTAGGCGTTGACGTTCTGCCCCAGCAGGTTGACCTCGCGCACGCCCTGCGCCGCCAGCTGCGCCACTTCCACCAGCACGTCCTCGAACGGCCGGCTCACTTCCTCGCCGCGCGTGTACGGCACCACGCAGAAGCTGCAGTACTTGCTGCAGCCTTCCATGATCGACACGAACGCGCTGGGGCCATCGGCGCGCGGCTCGGGCAGCCGGTCGAACTTCTCGATCTCCGGAAAGCTGATGTCGACCTGGGGCACGCCGCTGGCGCGGCGCTCGCGGATCAGTTCCGGCAGGCGGTGCAGGGTCTGCGGCCCGAAGACCAGGTCCACGTAGGGTGCGCGCTTGATGATGGCCGCGCCTTCCTGGGAGGCCACGCAGCCGCCGACGCCGATCAGCACCTGCCTGCCGTCCTTCTTCAGCGCCTTCCAGCGGCCGAGCTGGCTGAAGACCTTTTCCTGCGCCTTTTCCCGGATCGAGCAGGTGTTGACCAGCACCACGTCGGCCTGTTCAGGATCATCGGTGAGCTCAAGACCGTCAGACGCGGCCAGCAGGTCGGCCATCTTTCCCGAGTCGTACTCGTTCATCTGGCAACCGTGGGTCTTGATGTAGAGCTTGCCCCGGGCCGGCGTGGGGTCCGCGGAAGTCGGGGTGGTCGGAGCGGTGCTGGGTTCTGGCAGGGAGACGGTCCCGGGCATGGCGGTTAATCCAGGCGGGTTGAAAGGGCGCACAGTCTACCGGGGGGAGGGCAGCGGTGTTCCGCCTCCGCCGGGGACGACCCAGGTTTGCCGAGGGATTCGAGCCGGGATCGAAGTCACTTTCCCCCGCCCCGGAAAATCTTCTGGAGGACAAGCACTTGGCAAGGGCGCGTGAAGTTGGGACACTCCGCGCCATGAGGGGGCTCAGCCAGATCTTCGCAGCATCGCTGGTCGCAACGTGCGTGCTGCTTCCCGCGCAGGCCGGCACCCTTTACAAGTGCGTCGATGCCGATGGCGTCACCCACTACGTGAGCAAGAAGATCGGCGGCGCGCGTTGCGAGGTCATCAGCCGTTACAGCCCAAGCCGCCCTGCCGCGAGTGCTCCGGTCCGGGCCCAGGCCGCCGTTGCCGTCTCGAAGCCAGCGACACCGCCGCCGCCTGCCGCCGGCGCCGTGCTGGCCGCTTCGTCAACGAGCGCAGTGAAGTCCCCGGCGCCTGCCGCAGCCGCTGCGGGCGGGCCGCGTCGCGTGATCAGCGGACAGGTCTACTCCTACATCAAGGACGGCGTGCGCCACTACAGCAGTGCCCGCCCCAAGGGCGTCGGCAGCGTCGCCAGCATCCGCACCATCAAGTACAGCTTCATCGAGTCGTGCTTTGCGTGCGGGGCGAAGCCGGGAGTCAACTTCGGCGCCTTGCGGCTCAACATGGTGGCCTACCAGCCGGAAATCGCCGCCGCGGCTCGGGAGTTCGGTGTCGACGAGGCCGTGGTGCGGGCCATCATCCATGCCGAGTCCTCGTTCAACCCGATGGCGCTGTCCCACGCCGGGGCGCAGGGTCTGATGCAGTTGATGCCGCCCACCGCGCGCCGGTTCGGCGTGACCAACTCCTACGACGCCAGCCAGAACATCCGCGGCGGCGTGCAGTACCTGTCGTGGCTGCTGAAGCGGTTCAACGGCAATCTCACCCTGGCGGCTGCGGGCTACAACGCCGGCGAGGGCGCGGTCGATCGTCACGGTGGCGTGCCGCCTTACAAGGAAACCCAGCGCTACGTGGAGCGCGTCGCGGTGCTCGCCGACCGCTACCGCGGAGCCGTCGGCGCACGCTGAGCGGGTTGCGGGGCAAAACCGCCCTGGCACGCGGGCAAGTGCTTGATTCTCACCCGAACGTTGTCTGCCGATTCACCCATCCGTTACACTTTGTCGTATTCATGCGGCCCGCACCTTCAAGGTGCCGGCTTCGCAGCCTTAGCTACTGAAAGTTTCGCGGAGTGCCGGATGGCAATTGATGGGGTCCATGAGCCTGTAAATACGGGCCGACGCCGGTTTCTGACCGTGACCACGGCGGTGGTCGGCGCGGTAGGTGCCGGATTTGCAGCAGTACCGTTCATCAAGTCCTGGAAACCCAGCGCCCAGGCGCAGCTGGCCGGCGCGCCGGTGACTGCGGATCTGTCCGGGCTGGAGCCGGGGCAGCGCCTGGTGCTCGAATGGCGTGGTCAGCCGATCTGGATCGTGCGCAGGTCCGATGCGATTCTCCAGGCACTGCCCACGCTGGATGATCGCCTCGCCGATCCGATGTCCGAGAACGCCGACCAGCAGCCCGCTTACGTGCTGCAAACCAACCCGGAACTGCGTTCGATCAGGCCCGAGATCTCGGTGCTGGTCGGTCTGTGCACCCATCTGGGCTGCGCGCCCGAGATGGTCGCCGAGATTCGCCCGGAGCCATTCGATGCGGAGTGGAAGGGCGGCTACTTCTGCCCCTGCCACAAATCCAAATTCGACATGGCCGGCCGCGTGTTCTCGGGCGTCCCGGCGCCGACCAACCTGGTCGTGCCGCCGCACTACTACGAAAGCGAAACCTCGATCGTCATCGGGCTAGACCCCCCGGGAGCCGCGTAATCCATGGCCAGCCACGACAACGCCGGCGCGCCGAACGGACCCGTTACCGGGCGGTTCGCGAGCGCGCTCAACTGGTTCAACGAGCGCACGCCGGGCCTGATGCCGGTGTACCGCAAGCACATGAGCGAGTACTACGCTCCGAAGAACTTCAACTTCCTGTACTACATGGGCTCGTTGGCCCTGCTGATGCTGGTCAACCAGCTGTTCACCGGCATCTTCCTCACGATGCACTACAAGCCGAGTGCGGCCGAGGCGTTCTCGTCGGTCGAGTACATCATGCGCGACGTGGAGTGGGGCTGGCTGATCCGCTACATGCACAGCACCGGCGCCTCGCTGTTCTTCGTCGTGGTCTACCTGCACATGTTCCGCGGCCTGATCTACGGGTCGTACCAGAAGCCGCGCGAGCTGGTCTGGATCCTGGGCATGCTGATCTACCTGGTGCTGATGGCCGAGGCCTTCATGGGCTACGTGCTGCCGTGGGGCCAGATGTCGTTCTGGGGTGCCAAGGTGATCATCTCGCTGTTCGGCGCGATCCCGGTGATCGGCAACGGCCTGACCGAGTGGATCATGGGCGACTACCTGCCCGGCGACGCCACCCTCAACCGGTTCTTCGCCCTGCACGTCATCGCGCTGCCGCTGGTCCTGTTGCTGCTGATCGTGCTGCACCTGGGCGCGCTGCATGAAGTCGGTTCCAACAACCCGGACGGCGTCGACATCAAGAAGGGGCCCAAGGGCAATCGCTGGGATGCGGCCAAGCCGGCCGACGGCATCCCGTTCCATCCGTACTACACGGTCAAGGACCTGGTGGGCGCGGGCATCATGCTGATCATCGCCTCCTTCATCATCTTCTTCACCCCTGCGGTGGGCGGGTGGTTCCTGGAGCACGACAACTTCGTCGAAGCCAATCGCCTGGTCACCCCGGCGCTTATCAAGCCGGTCTGGTACTACACGCCGTACTACGCGATGTTGCGGGTGGTGCCCGACAAGCTGCTCGGCGTGATCGTGATGTTCTCCGCCATCGCCGTGCTGTTCTTCGTGCCGTGGCTGGATCGTGCCAAGGTGCGGTCGATCCGCTACCGCGGCTGGATGTCGAAGCTTGCCATCGCCACCCTCGCCATCAGCTTCGTGTGGCTGGGCAAGATCGGTGCCGGGCCAGGCACCGACCCGGTCGAGACCATCATCGGCCGCGTGCTGACCTTCCTGTACTTCGCGTTCTTCATCACCATGCCGATATGGACCAAGTTGGACAAGACCAAGCCTGTGCCGGAACGGGTGACGACTCATGACTAAGACGTTGATGGCCAGGCTGGCCCTCGTGGCCTGCCTGCTGCTTCCGGCGACGCTGTTCGCGGCCGAAGGCGGGGCGCTCGAATCGGCCGGCAACGATCTCAGCGACCGTGCCTCGCTGCAGCGCGGTGCAAAGCTGTACATGAACTATTGCTCCGCCTGCCATTCGCTGAAATACCTGCGCTATTCGCGCATGGCCGAGGACTTCGGACTGACCGAAGAAGAGGTGATGCAGAACCTCAACTTCACCGGCGCCAAGTTCGGTGAGCAGATCCACGCCGCAATGCCGCGCGATGCGAGCACCAAGTGGTTCGGAGTGGCGCCGCCGGACCTGAGCCTGGTCTCGCGCGTCCGCGGCAGCAACTGGATCTACACCTACCTGAAGTCGTTCTACCTGGATGAGACCCGTCCCGTCGGCTGGAACAACACCCTGTTTCCGAACGCCTCGATGCCGAACCCGCTCTGGGAACTGCAGGGCACGCAGCATGGCGAACTCGGCGAGCCCGACGACATCGGCGAACGCCATGTCGAGGCGCTGAAAGTGACCCAGGCGGGCCGCCAGACCGCGCAAGAGTTCAACCAGACCGCGCGCGACATCACCAACTTCCTCGAGTACGCCGGTGAGCCGGCGGCCCTGAAGCGCCAGAGCATGGGCGTGTGGGTGATCCTGTTCCTGGTGCTTCTGACTTTCCTGGCCTACCTGCTGAAGCAGGAATACTGGAAGGACGTCCACTGACGAAGGGGATGTGACTCCATCGCGGCGCCCCCTTGCAGGGGCCGTCGCAAGGCAAGCCGCTTGCGGCGATCCAGATGGCGCGCATCCGGGGGAACCGTGGCGACCGTCAGCAGCGGGCTGGCGGCGTCGATACGACCGGCGGTACCGGTCGCTGGAGAGCCAGATGGCTGCGAGTCCGCGTATGCGCAATTCCCTGACGCTGTTTTCTTCCACCGACGACGTGCTCTGCCACCGCGTCCGTCTGGTCCTCGCGGCCAAGGGGGTCACCTACGACCTGGTGCCGGTGGATGCGCAGAACCCGCCTGAAGACCTGATCGATCTCAACCCTTACCACTCGGTGCCGACCCTGGTCGAGCGTGAGCTGGTGCTGTACGCCGCTTCGGTGGTCAGCGAATACCTGGACGAGCGTTATCCCCATCCGCCGCTGATGCCGGTCGATCCGCTGTCGCGCGCGCGCCTGCGCCTGGCGATGCTGCGCATCGAACACGATTGGGTACCGCAGGTGCAGGCCATCCAGATGGGCAACAAGCAGCAGGTCGAAGCCGGCCGCAAGCGCCTGAAGGAGCTGCTGACGGCAGCGGTGCCGCTGTTCAAGGCCAGCAAGTTCTTCCTCAATCCCGAAATGAGCCTGGCCGACTGCGCCATGGCCCCGATCATCTGGAGGCTGCCGGCACTGGGCATTCCCTTGCCCAAGGACGGCAAGTTCATCGAGGACTATGGCAACCGGATCTTCCGCAATCCCGGCTTCGTGCGCAGCCTGACCGACCAGGAAAAGCGCCTGCGCGAGCTCCCGGCCTGATGACTCCGGAGCGTCGCTTTTTTGGCCCAGGGCAGTGGTTCCGGATCAGCCTGCGGCCCGCGCGATGAGCGACGAGCCCACCAGCATGACCAGCCACCGCCCGTACCTGTTGCGGGCGCTAGCCGAGTGGATCGCCGACAACGACATGACCCCGCACCTGCTGGTCGATGCGACGCAGCCGGGAGTGCAGGTGCCCTCAAGTGCGGTCAAGGAAGGCAAAGTGGTGCTGAACATCGCCCAGCGGGCGGTGGTGCGGCTGCAGATCGACAACGATTCGGTCAGTTTCAGCGCCCGCTTCGGCGGCGTCAGTTGCCCGGTGATGGTGCCGATCGCGGCGGTGATGGCGATCTACGCGCGTGAGACGGGGCAGGGCATGGCGCTGCCCGATGACCTTGGACCCACGCACGGCGGTGGCGACGACGATGAACCACCGAACCCGTCCGCACCGGCTCCCGACGAGGGGCCCGCGCCGGGCAAGCGCCCGCATCTGCGCGTGGTCAAGTAGACCGGGCAAGCAGTCGGCAGCATCCGGCGGCTGCGCCGCTCATTCGGCTTCGATCGACTCCGGTCGCGCCCTGATGGGCCCGATGAACGACACCAGCGTGTCCCCGCGCAGCACCATCCGACCGGTGTGGCGGTCGAAGCCATCGTACGAATAATGGAAGCGGAAGCTGCGTTCGAAGCCCAGCCGTCCATCATCGCCGCGGCGCAGCCTGATCCCGGCTGCATGCACGCTCTGGTCGAGCCAGATGACAGCGGCGGCCTTGCACGCGTTGCGGCCGAGCTGCCCCGCATGCTCAGCCGCCGCCCGCGCCGCGTTCCAGTAAGCGAAGACGGCAGCGCCGGCAATCATGAAAAGGATGATGCTGGGCGACATGGCTCAGTGAAGCACCGGACCGAGCTTCATGGACAGGTCGATGGCCGCCACGTGCTTGGTCAATGCGCCGACGGAGATGAAGTCCACTCCATCCTGCGCGATCTTCCGCACCGACTGCAGGTCGACACCGCCGGACACCTCGAGCGGTATGCGTCCAGCGGCGATGCGGACCGCCTCGCGCCGCATCCCTGCGTCGAAATCATCGATCAGGATCCGGTCGCAGCCGACGACCAGCGCCTCCTCGAGCTGCGCGAGCGTCTCGACTTCCACCACCAGCGGCAGCGAGGGCTGTGCAGCGCGGGCCAGTGTCACCGCCGCCGCCAGCGAGCCCGCCGCACGGATGTGGTTCTCCTTGAGCATCACCGTGTCGTACAGGCCCATCCGGTGGTTGTCGCCGCCGCCGCAGCGCACTGCGTATTTCTGCGCCAGGCGCAGCCCCGGCAGCGTCTTGCGCGTGTCCAGGATGCGCGCCCTTGTGCCGCCTACGGCTTCGACATACGCGGCGGTGGTGGTCGCCGTGCCCGACAGCGTCTGCAGGAAATTCAGGCTTGCGCGCTCGGCGCTGACCAGTGCGCGCACGCGGCCCGCCAGCGTTGCCAGTACCGTGCCAGCGGCCACGCGTTCGCCTTCTGCAACGCGCCATTCGATGGTCACTTCAGGGTCGATTTCCAGGTGGCACGCGTCAAACCAGGGCCGCCCGGCGATCACGGCGTCCTGCTTGCACAGCAGGTAGGCGATGTCGGCAGCGTCAGGCAGGAGTGCGGCGGTGACGTCACCGCTGCCGATGTCCTCCACAAGCGCCCGCGCCACGTCTGCGGCGATGGCTTCGGCAGGTGGCGGCCTGACGTCGTCCCTCATGCGCCAGGGAACTCGGGCAGCTGGAGCGTGCTGATCGCTTCCTCGGCAAGCAGCACCGGAATGCCGTCATCGATGCGATAGACCAGCTTGCGATCGCGCGTCACCAGGGCTTCGCGCAGCGCCACGTCTTGCGCACTGCCGTCGACGCGCTGCACGTCGCCTGCGGCGATCGCGCGATTGAGTACGTCCAGCCCGCGCGACTCGAGCATCGCCAATGGCTGGCGACTGGATGGACAACACAGGATGTCGAGCAGCTTTCGGTCCATGGGTGCCTCGTATAGCGTCGAAGATGGCTAGAATACGTCTTTCAGACAGGCCAGGGCCATGACAGCCAACCAGTCCGGGCCGCTCGTCGGCATCGTGATGGGATCCCGCTCCGACTGGGAAACCATGCAGCACGCGGCGCAGAAACTCGATGCGCTGGGCGTGCCCTACGAAGTGAAGGTCGTGTCGGCGCATCGCACGCCGGACGTCCTGTTCGACTACGCCGGAACCGCATCCGCCCGGGGCCTGCGCGCGATCATCGCCGGTGCCGGAGGGGCGGCGCATCTGCCGGGGATGCTGGCCTCCAAGACGGCTGTGCCGGTGCTCGGCGTCCCGGTCCAGTCCAAGGCGCTGAACGGCATGGATTCGCTGCTCTCCATCGTGCAGATGCCGGCCGGCATCCCGGTGGCCACCTTCGCCATCGGCATCGCCGGTGCGTGCAACGCGGCGCTGTTCGCCGCAGCCATGCTGGCGCCCGGCAGCACCGCCATTGGCGACGCGCTGGAGAAGTTCCGGTCGCGCCAGACCGACGATGTGATGGCGAACGACGACCCGCGGCAATGACCACGGTCGGCATCCTCGGTGGCGGCCAGCTGGCGCGCATGCTCGCGCTTGCCGGGGCACCGCTGGGCCTGCGCTTCCTGGTGATGGACACGGTGGCCGATGCGTGCGCCGGGCAGTTCGCACCGCTGCTGGTCGGCGACTACCGCGACGAGGCCGCACTGGCGGAATTCGCCTCGCGGGTGGACGTGGCGACCTTCGATTTCGAGAACGTGCCGGCCGAAAGCGCCGAGTGGCTGGCGGACCGGGTGCCGGTCTTCCCGAACCCGCGCGCGCTTGGAATCGCCCAGGACCGCCTGGTGGAAAAGACGCTGTTCCGGGAGCTGGGGATACCGGTTCCGGATTTCGCGGCCGTGACCACGCGCGCGGAGCTGGACGCCGCGTTGGCTGCGGTGGGAACGCCCTGCATCCTCAAGACGCGCAGGTTGGGCTACGACGGAAAAGGGCAGTTCCGGATCCGCACCCGCGACGACGCAGATGCGGCGTGGGCGGCACTGGGCACGCAGGCCGCCAGCGTCGGGCTCATCGTGGAAGCATTCATACCGTTCGAGCGCGAGCTTTCGGTGATCGCGGTGCGTGGTCGCGACGGCAGCTTCCGCACCTGGCCGCTCACCGAAAACTGGCACGTCGATGGAGTGCTCTCCGCCAGTCTGGCCCCAGCACGGGTTCCGGATGAGTTGACGCAGACCGCCTTCGCCCATGCCAGGGCGCTGGCGGAAACGCTGGACTACGTGGGCGTGTTCGCGCTCGAGCTGTTCTGTCGCGACGGCATGTTGCTGGCCAACGAAATGGCGCCCCGCGTGCACAACTCCGGCCACTGGACCATCGAAGGCGCGGAGACTTCGCAGTTCCAGAACCACCTGCGAGCGGTCCTGGGACTGCCGCTGGGCGACACCCGCATGCTGGGGACGGCGTGCATGTTGAACTGGATCGGCGAGCTTCCTCCCGCGCTGCCCGTCCTGGAATCGCAGGCAGGGCACTGGCACGACTACGGCAAGCAGCCCCGCGCCGGGCGCAAGGTCGGTCACGCGACGCTGCGCGAGGAGTCGGCAGGAGCACTGGCAGCCCAATTGCACCAGCTCGGTGCCGCACTGCAGCGCGAGGATCAGGTGGCCGCGGTGATCAGGCAGCTCGCCTGACGGTCGGTTTCGACGGGAAAAGAAAACGGCCGCTCTCGCGGCCGTTTTTGCATTGATTTCCGGGCCGGAATCAGCGCAGGTTCGACGCCACGAAGTCCCAGTTGACCAGCGACCAGAACGACTCCAGGTACTTGGGACGCGCGTTGCGATAGTCGATGTAGTAGGCGTGTTCCCACACATCGACGGTGAGCAGCGGCGTGTCTTCGCCGGTCAGCGGATTGACCGCGTTGGACGTGCTGGCCAGGGCGACCGAGCCGTCCGGGCGCTGCACCAGCCAGCCCCAGCCGGAGCCGAAGGTGCCGACCGCGTTCTTGCTGAATTCGTCCTTGAACTTTGAGAAATCGCCGAAGGCCTGGTTGATGAGTTCCGCCAGCTTGCCGGTGGGCTCACCGCCGCCGCCGCCGGAAGCCGGCTTCAGGCAATTCCAGTAGAACGTGTGGTTCCAGACCTGCGCGGCGTTGTTGAACATGCCGCCCTGCGCCTTGCGGATGATCGCCTCGAGCGGCATGTCCGCGAACTCGGTGCCTTCGATGAGCTTGTTGAGGTTGTCGACGTAGGCCTTGTGGTGCTTGCCGTGATGGAAATCTAGGGTTTCACCGGAGATATGCGGCTCCAGGGCGGTGCGTTCATACGGAAGGGGCGGCAGTTCGATGGCCATGGCTTTTCCTTTGCTGGACGTGGGGGCAGCGACGCCGGGGCGTGCTGAGGCTTTACAATGCGAGTCTACCCGACGGGCCTTCGCGGGCCGTCAAAGCAGGAGAACAGATCATGCCGGTGATGGACCGCATCAAGGCAGGCGTGGACGACCATCCGGTCGTCCTTTTCATGAAAGGCACACCGGAATTCCCGATGTGCGGGTTCTCCAGCCGTGCCTACCTCGCCTTGAAGCAGGCGGGCGCCGAGAGGCTGTACACGATCAACGTGCTCGAAGAACCGGAGATCCGGGCGAACCTGCCGCGTTTCTCCAACTGGCCCACGTTCCCGCAGCTCTTCATCCATGGCGAGCTGATCGGCGGCTGTGACATCACCCTGGAGCTGCTCGAGTCCGGCGAGCTGGAGCGCATCGTTTCGGAGGCCTTGCCGCAGTGAGCCTGCTGGATCTTCCCACGGCGCGGTCCAGGCCCCTGGCGGGCAAGGTCGTGCTGGTGAGCGGAGCCCACGGCGGGCTTGGTAGCGCCGCCGCCGAGGCCAGCGCCGCCGCTGGCGCGACCGTGGTCCTGCTAGGCCGCCGGCTGCCCAAATTGAACCGCGTGTACGACGCCTGCGCCAAGCAGGGCGTGGAGCCGATGCTGTATCCGCTGGACCTGGAGGGGGCTTCTTTTGACGACTACGCCGAGCTGGTCGGGAGGATTGGCCATGAGCTTGGTCAGCTCGACGGCCTGCTGCACTGTGCGGCCGAGTTCCGCGGGCTGACGCCGCTCGAGCACACCGACCCGGCGGCCTTCGCCCGGGCGCTCCACGTCAACCTGACCGCGCCGTGGTGGCTTTCGCAGGCCTGCCTGCCGCTGCTCAGGCAGGCGGCGGATCCGGCTCTGGTGTTCACCCTCGACGATCTCGACAGGGTTGGCCAGGCGTACTGGGGCGGCTACGGGATCGCCGAGCACGGGCTCGCCGCCATGGTCGGCATGTTGCAGGCCGAAGCCGGTCCGGGCGGCCTGCGCGTGTGCGCACTGCAGCCGGGTCCGATGCGCACGGCCTTGCGCGCAAGGGCCTACGCGCAGGACGGCGAAGGAGAGGCTCGCGAGGCAACCGCCTACGCCCAGGCCTGCGTCACCTTGCTGTCATCGGCCGGTAGTGAATTCCGGGGGCAGGTGTGGAAGCTTCGCCAATGACCGTGCTGTCGGCGGCCCTGCTGCTGTTCCTGATCCTCGACCCGCTCGGCAACATCCCGGTGTTCCTGAGCGTGCTCAAGCCGCTGACTCCGCAACGCCAGCGTGTGGTTCTGGCGCGCGAGCTGCTGATTGCGCTGCTGGTGCTGATGGGCTTCCTGTGGGGTGGCAAATATGCTCTCGAGCTGATGCACCTGCGCCAGGAATCGGTGCAGATCGCCGGCGGGATCGTCCTGTTCCTGATCGGCATCCGCATGATCTTCCCAAGGCCTGAAGGCCTGATGGGCGAGCTCCCGGACGGCGAGCCCTTCATCGTGCCGCTGGCCGTGCCATTGGTGGCCGGCCCCTCGGGCATGGCGGCGGTGATGCTGATGGGCAGCAACGAGCCCACCAGGCTTGGCGACTGGAGCCTTGCCCTGCTCATCGCCTGGGGCGCGACGGCGGCCATCCTGTTCTCCGCGCCGCTGCTCTACCGGCTGCTGGGTCGCAGCGCCCTGACTGCGCTGGAGCGCCTGATGGGGATGCTGCTGGTGGCCATTTCCGTGCAGATGTTCCTGGACGGAATCGTGACGTACCTCAAGCTCTCGCCACCAGGAATCTGAGGTTTTGGAACGGCATGCTGCGGCGCACCACTCCGTCACGCAACGGTCACAATCCCGCCCTATCGTGTTAACCTCAACTTAACTTTGGCGGAGGGGACCGTTCAGGTTGAGACGCCCAGTCAGCACGTCAGCAGCCTTCAAGGCTAGCGAGTGCAGTGAATACTAAATCCAATTCGCCATCGCCCATCCCGTACCGAGGTCCAACCTGCAATGAACCAGTCCCGTCAGCTCCGGATGTCCAAGCTCGCCTTGGGTTTAGTGGTCGCGCTTGCCGCGGCACCCTCTTTTGCGCAAAGCACCTCCGCCGGTGTTGGTGGCGTGATCACTGGTAACGCGGGCGCACCCGTCCAGGGCGCCGAAGTCACCATCACCCACGTCGAGTCCGGAACCGTCAGCCGCGCCACGACAGATGCTAGTGGCCGCTACAACGCTCGCGGCTTGCGCGTCGGCGGGCCTTACAGCATCACAGTCACCAAGGCCGGTGAGGGCACCCGCACCGAAGAGGGCATCTACCTCAACCTCGACAGCGTCAACGCAGTCAACACCGTGCTTGCCGGTGACGTCACCACGCTGCAGACCGTCGAAGCGGTGTACGCGGGCGGCTCGGATGTCTTCAGCTCGAGCAGCATGGGCGCCGGCACCAACGTCAACCGCGAAGAGCTGGATGCGTTCTTCTCGTTGAACCGCGACCTGCAGGACTACGCGCGCCTCGATCCGCGGATCTCGCAGACCGACAAGGAGCGCGGCGAGATTTCCGCCGGTGGTCAGAACACCCGCTACAACACCATCACCATCGACCGCGTTGCCACCAACGACACGTTCGGCCTCGAGTCGAACAACCTGCCGACCGCCAGGCAGCCGATCTCGATCGACGCGATCCAGGAAGTCCAGGTCAACGTCACCAACTACGACGTGACCCAGAAGGGCTACACCGGCGCCAACATCAACGCCGTGACCAAGTCGGGTACAAACAATTTCTTCGGCAGCGCGTACTACATCTACCGCGACGCGGACATGGTGGGTGACGGCGCCAACGACCGTCCCTTCCTTGGGTTCAAGGAAGACGCCACCTACGGCGCTACCTTCGGCGGACCGATCGTCAAGGATCGCCTGTTCTTCTTCGCCAACTACGAGAACAGCGAACTGACTGCAGCCGGTGGCGACTCAGGCCCCGTCGGCAGCGGTGCCAGCAACATCGTCGGCAACATCACCGGTGCCAACGTGACTGAAATCCAGAGCATCGCCGCAGGCTATGGTCTGGACGCAGGCACCCTGGCCGGTGGCAGCGGCACCAACACGACCAGCGAAAGCGCACTGGTCAAGATCGACTGGAACATTACCGACAGCCAGCGCGCGTCGTTCCGCGTCAACCGCACCGAGCAGGACGAGGCCATCCTTCCCGGCTTTGGAAACAACTTCTTCTCGCTGTCTTCCTACTGGTACAACCAGCAGAAGGAATTCAACAACTACGTCGCCGAGATCTTCAGCGACTGGTCGGACAACTTCTCCACCGAGGCCAGCGTTTCCTATCGGGACTACTCGAGCGCGCCGGTGCTGTTCGCACGGCAGCCGCAGGTACAGGTCGATTTCAGCAACCAGAACCTGCGTTTCGGCTCCGAGCAGTTCCGCCACGCCAACCAGCTCGATACCGAGACCCTGTCGGCCTACTTCTCGGGCAACTATTACCTCGGCGACCACGTCATCAAGGGCGGTGTGGATTTCGAGCGCAACGACATCTTCAACCTGTTCGTGGAATCCAACCTGGGCAACTACCGCTTCGGGTCGCTGGCCAATTTCCGCAACGGGATCATCCGCGACTATTCGTTGCGTCTGCCGACCTCGGGCAACTTGAACGACGCCGCGGCCCAGGCTGAGTTCACCAACGTCGGCTTCTTCCTGCAGGACAACTGGGCGGTCAACTCCAACCTGACCCTGCAGTTCGGCGTGCGCTACGACACGCTAAGCGTCGACCAGGATCCTGATTTCAATGCCGCCGCCTCCAGCGTGTTCGGCTTCCGCAATGACCAGACGCCTGATGGCAAGTCGCTGCTGCAGCCGCGCTTTGGCTTCAACTACACCTTCGACTCCGATCGACCGACGCAGGTGCGTGGCGGCGTGGGCCTGTTCCAGGGCGCCGCAGCCAACGTCTGGCTGGTCAATCCGTACACCAATGACGGCCAGAACATCACCGTCTTCGGTTGCGGCAGCGGCTTCAGCAACAGCTGTGCTGGGGTGCCCTTCACGCCTGGCAACCAGCCGCGAGTGGGTTCGGCAGTGGCCGACGTCGACTTCCTCGACCCGGATCTGGAGCAGCCGTCGGTGTGGAAAGCCAACCTGGCCTTCGAGCATGAGCTGCCGTGGTGGGGCACTGTGGCCAGCGCCGAGCTGGTGCTGACCGAGGTCGATTCCGGCATCTACTACCAGCACCTGAACCTGGGTGCGCCGAATTTCCAGGGACAGGACGGCCGCCTGCTGTACTGGACCCGCAACCCGAACGGTACCGTCGGCACCGGTTCGCGCGCGAACCGGAATCGTGGCTACCGCGACGTGATGCTCGCCACCGAGACCAGCAAGGGTCGCGGCCAGAACCTGACGCTTGGCCTCGAGAAGCCGCTGGTGGAGAACTGGGCCTGGTCGCTTGCCTACAGCTACACCGAGGCGACTGACGTTAGCCCGCTCACCTCCAGCCGTTCGATCTCGAACTGGCGCGGCCGTGCGGTGTTCAACTCCAATGAAGACGTCGCATCTCGTTCCAACTACGCGATCTCCGACCGCTTCGTCGGCACCATGCGGTTCCGCAAGGCCTTCTTCGGCGACTACAGCAGCGAAGTCTCGATGTTCTTCGAGGGCCGCTCCGGCAAGCCCTACAGCTGGACCGTGGGCAACGACCTCAACGGCGACGGCCAGGGCGGCAACGACCTGATGTACATCCCGTCCGGTCCTGGTGATGTCCTCATCACCGGTGGCCCCGCCGACGCGGCCGCGTTCTGGGACTTCATCGCCAACAATCCGGATCTTGCCGCTTCGCGTGGCCGGGCGATCGACCGCAACAGCAGCCACGGTCCGTGGGTCAACACGTTCGACATGCGCTTCCGCCAGGAGCTCCCGGGCTTCATGGCCGAGCACAAGAGCGAGCTGGTACTGGACATCTTCAACGTCGGCAACCTGATCAACAAGGAATGGGGCCAGGTCGAGGAGATCTTCTTCCAGTCCGACGGCGGCCCGGCGCGCAGCTTCGTGAATTACGGCGGCATCGACCCGGCCACCGGTCGGTACATCTACAGCCTGATCAAAGACAACCAGGGCAACTTCAATCCCGAGGGCTTCGGCCTTCGTGATCGCCGCGGTGAGTCCCGCTGGGCTGCACAGGTGACCCTGCGCTACAGGTTCTGATCTGCAGGTAGCAATCGTTCGACGAAACGGCCGGGGCAACCCGGCCGTTTTTCTTTTTCCTGGCCCGGTGCGCTAAAGTCACCGCCCCATCCGGTAGAGACGCAAATGGCAGATTCGACAGGCGAGAAGGCAGCAAGGGCGCTGCCGGTACAGGATGCAAGCATCTATCCACGCGGCGGACTGGACGTGCTTTCCCGCGTGGAAGTGGCACGTCTGCGGGATGCTTCGATCGGCGGCATGCATGAACTCCTCCGCCGCTGCGCCCTGGCGGTGCTGACCAGCGGCAGCGCGTCCGATGATCCGCGCGCGGCCCAGGAGATGTATCCGGACTTCGACATCCAGGTGCTGCAGCAGGATCGCGGCATCCGCATCGACCTGCTTAACGCTCCCTCGATGGCGTTCGTCGATGGCACCATCATCCGCGGCGTGGCCGAACTCCTGTTCGCCGTGGTGCGCGACCTGGCCTATACGGCCATCGAACTGGGCCCCGAGAACGCGGAAGACCTGGAAACGTCGGCAGGCATCACCAACGCGGTGTTCGGCCTGCTGCGCAATGCGCGCATCCTCAAGCCGGCCGAACCGAACCTGGTGGTGTGCTGGGGCGGCCACTCCATTTCGCGCGACGAGTACCTCTACACCAAGCAGGTGGGCTACGAGCTGGGCTTGCGCGCGCTGGACATCTGCACCGGCTGCGGCCCGGGGGCCATGAAGGGCCCGATGAAGGGCGCCACCATCGCGCACGCCAAGCAGCGCCGGCGGATCACCCGCTACATCGGCATCACCGAGCCCGGCATCATCGCGGCCGAGTCGCCAAACCCGATCGTCAACCACCTGGTGATCATGCCGGACATCGAGAAGCGGCTCGAGGCGTTCGTGCGCGTCGGCCACGGGATCGTGGTGTTCCCCGGCGGCGTGGGCACGGCCGAAGAAATCCTCTACCTGCTGGGCATCCTGCTGCGCGAGGAAAATGCGGCGCTGCCGTTCCCGCTGATCCTGACCGGACCAACCATCGCCGCGCCGTATTTCGAGCAGATCGACCGTTTCATCCGGCTGACGCTCGGCAATGCGGCTGCCGAGCGCTACGAAATTGTCATCGGCGACCCCGTCTCGGTGGCCAAGAAGATGAGCGCGGGCATCCGCCGCGTGCGCGAGCACCGCGTCGCGCACAAGGATTCGTTCTTCTTCAACTGGGCGATCGACGTGCCGCTGGAATACCAGCAGCCCTTCGTGCCTTCGCATGAGGCCATGGCCGCGCTTGACCTGCACCACGGCCGCGCCGCGCCAGCACTGGCCGCGGACCTGCGCCGGGCGTTCTCGGGCATCGTGGCAGGCAACGTCAAGGAAGACGGCATTCGCAGGATCGAGGCCCACGGCCCGTTCCAGATCCATGGCGACACGGACATGATGCAGGCGCTCGACGCCCTGTTGCGCGCGTTCGTCGAGCAGCGGCGGATGAAGATCTCGGGGCAGTACCGGCCGTGCTACGAGGTGATGGCCTGAGCTCGAGACCGCTTCAGCGCGTCATGCGGCACGAAGGCTTCAGCGCTCTTCGACGCGGGGGATCGTCAGCAGGGTGACATACGTATCGCCCTCGACCGAGGTCTCGACGCTGCCGCGACCCTGGGTCAGTGCCTGTATCCGGGCCCGCGCGGAGCGCAGGCCAACATGATGCCCATTGGTGGCCACCGGGCCACCCTCGGGCAGGGAGTTGCGCACGCACACGCGGGTGGTGCCGTCGTCCTCGCTCACCGTAATGTCCACGCTGCCGCCGGTGCGCGAAGGCTCCACCCCATGCCGGATCGCGTTCTCCACCAGCGGCTGGATTGAAAGCGCCGGCACGGTCACCGTAGGCATGTCTGCCGGCAGGTGCCATTGCACCTTCAGCCGGTCGCCGAACCTCAGGGCTTCGATCTCCAGGTAGCGCCGCGCAAGCGACAGCTCTTCCTCAAGCAGAATCTCGCGCGGCCCGGCCAGCGCCGCCCGGAACAGGTCGGCCAGGTCCAGCAGCAGCTGCTCCGCCGCTTCGGGCCGCTGGTGCACCAGCGCCGCCCCTGTATTGAGCGTGTTGAACAGGAAGTGCGGCCGGATCCTCGCCTGCAGCGCCTCCAGTTCCAACTGCTTGGCCTGCACGGCTAGCTGGCGTGTGCGCCAGTGGTTCTGGAAAGCCGCAAGTCCAAGCAGGCCAACCGTGATCGCAATCGCAGTAAGGCGAAGGGCCAGCGTCCACCAGTCGCCTCCGCTGATGCTCCAGACCTCGTCAAGCTGCCACCACGCCAGCGCGCAGATTGCCCACGTATTGACGAGCAGCAGCCCCAGAGCGACGTGGGCCACGCGGACGGGGGCCTGCAGCGCCAGCCATTTGCGGCCGGCATACAGCCCCCCCAGCGTCATAAACGCCACCCACTGAGTGACCAGTGATGCCAGGAGAAAATGTATCCACAGGTTCTCGCGGATGCCCGGAGACAGTGTCAGGACCACCGAAAGTCCTTCGCATACGACCAGGACCCACATGATGGCGGGGGCCTGCCACAGCGTGTCCAGGGGATCAGCATGGGCTTGCAATAGCCTGTCTCCAGTCGCGGGCGTGCACGGGGGTGCTCGCGCAGGGTCGCGTTTTGCCGAATATCAGCGTCATGCGCCATTCGTCGGGCATTGGTGTGTGAACAGCGCGATCACAATGTAGCCTCACCGGCATGAGACCTCAACGCGGATTCACAATGGTAGAGCTGGCGGTCACCGTGTCGGTCGTCGCCATCCTGGCCGTCGTAGCCTTTCCGGGCATGCGCGTGTTCGTGCAGAACAGCCGCGCCAGCACGCAGTCCAACAGCTTCCTCACCAGCTTGAACATGGCCCGCAGCGAGGCATTGAAGCTGCAGGCACGCGCGGCTGTCCGGTCGACCGGTGCAGGCGCTGCCGGAAACGAGTTTGGAGGGGGCTGGATGGTGATGGCCGATGCCAACGGCAACGGGACATTCGAAGCCGATGAAACGATCAGCCAGAGTTCGGCACTGGGCTCGGGGACGCTCGAGGATGTGCAGGGAACCGGCGAGATAATCTTCAGGGGGGACGGAACGGTTGGCGCCGAACATTCCTTCAGGCTCCGCGTCAGTGGATGCTCTGGGACCCAGGGCCGCGACATCTCGGTATCACGGGTCGGTCGCGCCAGCGTAGAGAAGGTGGTCTGCTGATGCGTTGTGAACACACCCGCATTGATGTCGCAATCAGGGCGTCCCTGCCGTCGCGGAGGATGTCGCTCGGCCACATGTCGGGCTTCTCCCTCCTCGAGGTGATGGTCGCGGTAGCAGTGCTGTCCACCGCGCTTTTGGGTCTGGCGTTCCTGCAGGTGCTTGGATTGAGAAGCGGCAACAGCGCCTATCACCGCTCGCAGGCCACCGTGCTGGCCTATGACATGGGTGAGCGGATGCGTGCCAGTCCGGCCGACGCGGCCAGTTATGTCATTCCCTTGACCGGCACCCCTCCGCCCAAAGACGGCACCAAAGCCACCGAAAGCCAGCACGAGTGGATCGCGACTGTTGCCAGGACGCTGCCCAGCGGGCAGGGCAGTGTGGAAATGTCCGCGGGCGTCGCCCGGATTACGGTGCAGTGGGCGGACAACAGCCAGGACCTCGAGGCAACAATCCAATCCACCATCTACAGCACGAGGTTGTGATGAGGGCATTTTCATTACCCCGTGCACGAGGCTTCACCTTGATCGAACTGATGATCGCGCTGCTGTTGGGCTTGATCGTCATTGGTGCCATCGGCGCAGTGTTCCTGAGCAGTAGCCGAACCTACCGCACGACCGAATCGCTTTCGCGGCTCCAGGAGAATGCGCGATTCGCGGTGCAGTTCATCTCCCGCGAGGTCCAGCTGGCCGGGTACGCGGATGCTTTCCAGCGCGGAATCGTGGGCGACGGCCTGATCTACCCCGCAGACTCTGTCTTCTCCAGCGTCGGCCAGGTCATCGTGGGCAATCGCGTGAACACCAGCACGCTTGCCGGTACCGATTCCATCGAAATCCGCTACGGCGGCAGCGACATCGCACCCCTGCGCGATTGCCTGGGCAATCAACTGGCGACCTCGGCGTTCGTGACGGTGAGACTTTACGTCAATACCAACAACCAGTTGAGTTGCAGCATAAACGGGGCCAACGCCGAGTCGCTGGTCGATGGGATCGCTGACATGACGATTGAGTATGGTGTCAGCGACGCGGTTGACTTCATGTCCGCATCCGACCTTGCTGCTGCGCCAGTAAGCTGGGTGGACGTGGTCAGCGTAAAAGTCACCTTGGCCGTACTGGGCGACGCGGCGACCACGGGCAATCGCAAAATCGCCTCGGTCACCGCGCTTCGGAACCAGCTGCCATGAGCGGGATTCACGCAATGAGGAATATCCATCGCCCGGGGAAAAGGCAGCGCGGCGCTGCCCTGTTCGTCGGGCTGATCATCATGCTGGTCCTGACGATCCTTGGGATCACGATCATGCAGGTGGTGACGCAGCAGGAGCGGATGGCGCGCAACCTCGTCAACAAGACGATCGCATTCCAGGCGGCCGAAACCGCGCTCCGCGCCGGGGAGTCCGAGATCAACTCTGGGGCCGCGCCGTTTTCGCCCTTCTCTTACGAAACATTCGGAGCGTGTGCAACTACGTACTTCTGCCTGCCTACCACCGGCAGTACGGAGCGGTGGAAGCAGGTTTCCTGGGCAGAGAACTCGGTAAACACGGCGCGCATCACAACGAGCCTGGCGCTGCCGGGCAGCGCGCGCCAACCGCGCTATCTGATCGAGCTGGTTTCCGGAAAACCCACTTACGACCCTTCGATCGGCTGCACGCCTGCAGTACTCCGGATCACGGCCGTCGGCTTCGGCCCCGATTCGGCCGAGTCAAACCTGCAAACCATCTACCGCTTCAAGCCGCCGGCTTGTTGAACTGGGTCGCATCGGAGCAAGGGCTATCATGAGCAAGAAACTCATATTGGGTGGTATCACCGGTATCGCGCTCCTGGGTGCGGGACTCTTCCTTCGCGCGGCGGCTCCGTTTGATCCCAACGACCAGCCGGTTGGTTACGTCGCACAGCCGGGCATCACCAGCTTCAACCTGACCAGCAACCAGGAGCATATTTTCCGCACGGACTTCCGGCGTTCGGACTGGTCGGGCAACCTGCTCAAGGTGCCGGTGACCGCCAACGGGCTGGTGGTCGAGGTGGCAGAGGACTGGTCCGGCGGCGCGGCAGTCCAACTGGATGCCCAGAGTATCGGTATCGGCTTCGATACGAACCGCAAGATCGCGACCCTCAGCAGCGACGGCACCAGGATCCCGTTCCGCTGGACCAGCTTGAGCCCCACCCAGCAGGCCGCCATTGGTGACGCCACCAGCGGTCCCAGGATCCTGAACTACGTCCGTGGCGACCGCAGCAACGAGGCACCAGATGGCGCGGCCTACCGCGAGCGCCGGACGGTCCTGGGGCCGTTGATCCACTCCACCCCCCGACACCATGACTACGCCGAACTCGAGTATGGGCGCGTGTTCGTCGGGGGGAACGACGGCATGCTGCACGCCTTCGATGCCGATACGGGCGTCGAAGTCTTTGCCTACGTGCCATCGATGCTCATACCAAACCTCAAGAAGCTTGTGGCCGATCCGTACACCCTCCAGCATTACGTGGATGGCAACGTCACCAGCGAGCCGGTCCGGCTGAATGGAGCGCCCGGTCGTATCCTGGTTGGTGGCCTGGGCGCCGGTGGGCGGGGCCTGTATGCGCTGGATGTCACCACCGCGAATCCGGCCAACGAGGCCGCACTCGCCTCCATGATCCTGTGGGAGAAGACCAACGCCTCTGCGGGCTTCACCAACCTTGGTTATACCTATGGCACCCCGCGTGTGGCGCGGGTCAGGTCAGGCGCCGGATCTGCCGAGGCGGTGTTAGTGAACAACGGCTACGCCAGCACCACCGGGCTCGCCTCGCTCTTCATCCTTGACGCCGCAAATGGAGCCCTGATACGCGAGATCTCGACGGGCTCCGGCAGCACGGCATCTCCCAACGGCCTGTCTTCCGTCAGGCTGGTGGATCGTGACGGCGATGCGATCGTGGACGTCGCCTATGCAGGCGACCTGGATGGACAACTCTGGAAGTTCGACCTGAGTTCAACTTCGGCAGCCTCCTGGACGGCGACCAAGCTGTTCACGACCAGTCCCGCGCAGGCCATCACCGTGGCGCCAGCCGCACAGGCCCATCCTGATGGCGGTTACATGGTCATGTTTGCGACCGGCCGCATGCTGAGCGCGGCAGACTCCACCGATGCGTCCGTGCATTACGCCTATGGATTCTGGGACGGTGCCCCCGCGTCCAACACCACACTGATCACCCAGAGTCTGACTGAAACGGGTTTTGTCAACGGCACGATGACCACGCGCGTGCGCATTGCGGCCTCCGTTGCGCCCAACTGGGCGGCCGGTGGAAACGTCGGGTGGAAAACCCCATTGCCGGGCGGCGAGCGCGTACTGGGTGACGGTACCTTCTTCGAAGGCGGGCGGTTCTACTTTGCATCCACCAACCCCACCATCACGGCACCCAGCGGCGTGGTGGGGGAGAACTGGCTCAACCAGTTGGATTATCTGAGCGGAGGAGCGCCTGGCGGACCCTTCTTCAACCTTAATGGTGACGGGGTCGTGGATGACAAGGACCGCGTCAACGGCGACCTCAGTCCGCAGGGCGTGGCGGTCTCCAAAGAGCTTGATCCGGGGCTGGGATCGCAGCCGGTTCTGGCCAGCCTGGCCGTACTGGACATCACCTTGTTCACCTTCAACCCCGACGTGCTCCTGCCGCCGCCGCCCATGGACCGGGGCGTGGCCGGCGGTCACTTCGACGTGGACATCTATTACGGCAACTGCCCGACCAAGAAGAAAGGTTCTCGTTGCTGGCAAGTGCTTAACCAGAAGCACTTCCACGAGTACGACGACATCTTCGACGTGACCGGGGTGAACTTCCTCAATGCGAGCTCGCCTACGCTGAACCTGGAGAAAGCGATCCCGTCGACGACGACGCCGTTCAAGGTGCTGGCGTACAACCAGTACCACAGCCCGGCAGTGAAGTTCGCATTCGGCGGCGTTCCTTACACGGATATCCGGAAATACAGGAATCCCTTCGTTCCCGAGGAGATGCTGACGTCGCTGGATTTCAAGATTGCCAACCTGCCCCAGCACACCCGGGCCAACGTCAGCACCATGCTCTTCAATCTTCCGCTGGACGCCTTCACGGTGAAAGACTGGGCCGGTGACGGCGACCCCCGGGTAGGCCTGATTCCGACCCAACCGGGTTGCGTCAGGCGGGAACTCACCGAGGGACGCCTTGGCGAGGCCCGCAATGGTGCCATCACCTGGCAGGTGGTGAAGAGCGACACGCCACAGTCGGCGCTGAGGCTCAATGTGGCCGGACGTCCGGATCTGGGATGGCGGGTGAAAGACGACTTGATGCCCACGTATGTGCTCGCCGAGTACACCGTGTACTGGCACCATCCGAACGGGTTGTGCTACACGACCGCGCAGACGGCCTGGACGGCGCAGGCTGCGCCGGACACCAGCGAGCCCGACCCGAGCAGGAACCAGACTCCGGCAGCCGGCTCCACAGATCCCAAGGAGGGAAGCTTCCAGACTGGCGAGGGTAGCGGGTTCACCAGTACTGTCATCGACGACAACGTCACTACCATCACGACAGTCACGGATACGGAAACCCGTACTGAAGTGCGCACCACCAATCCGGACGAGTCAACCACGGTCGTAGTGACCACCTGCGCGCCGGTCGGAACCGGGTGCACCACGGTGACGACGCTGATCCCGGCTCCGAAATCATTCACGGGTACGGGCGGACTGCAGAAGGGTTCACCCTATGGGCGAATGTCATGGCGTGATCTTGAATAGGCACGACACGGACCGGGCGGCTGCGACACGCAGCGCCCAGTCCGTCCGTGCAGCGGCAACGCCTGGCAACCGCGAGAAGACTGAAACGGAGCGTTCATGAAGCAGCATCTGGAAGATCGTTCACCCCGCCAGCTCGGGCAAGGACGCAGGGACCGGCGGCGGGGGTTCACCCTGATGGAGCTGATGATCGTGGTGGCCGTGGTCGCCATCCTGGCCGCCATTGCCTACCCGTCGTTCATTGAGCAGATCAGGAAATCCCGACGCGCCGATGCACAAACCTCGTTGATGGAATTGACCGCATTCATGGAGCGGGCGTACACCAACTGCGATGCGTACAACGTGGCGCCTCCGGCGTGTACGGCGCTGACGCTTCCGTTCGATCAGAGCCCCAGGGATGGTGGCACCAAGCACTACGACATTGCAGTTGAGGCCGATGCAACCACGTACACCCTCACCGCCAGCCCGACTGCAACCGATGCCTGCGGGGCAATGGCCATCACCAACGTGGGTGTCAAGACAGCAAGCAAGGCGGATTGCTGGAAGTAGCAGTCCGCGCGAGCGGCGCACGGCGCCATGACGCGCGCGCCGGGGCAAGCGGATGCGTCCAGATCTCGCCCTGCATGGAAAGATGCCACCCGACAGGGCGTACTGCGCGTCAACATCTGGTGGGAAGGCAGCGCAGGTCAGTCGGGTACGGTAGTACCGGCCAACTTGTGGCGTGCGATGGCCTCTGGGCCCGCGCCTGAGCTTGTAACGGGCGGCAGGCAAGCACGCACTCCATCTACAGTGAGTTCGTTCGAAAGCGACTGCGCGCGCTGCTGGAGCGGGCGGCCTCAGTAGCGTGCACCTGATTAATGCGAAAGGGCGCGCACGATGCAGTCACTGTTGACACATGGGACGGACGCCCAAAGGCGGTGCCCGTGGCATAAGGTCTGTCGGCAGGCTGCCACGGTGTAAGAGCTCGCGGGCATGGCCCGCCCGCACATGTTTACGCCATTGTCACGGCACGACGTAGAGCCCTTCTACCGCGCCTCGTAGATTCCACGCGGGCAGGTAGCCGACTAAATGCCATAACCCGGTTGCAGGCCACTGAGCCGGCGGAGTACGCCGTTCCTGCAGGCACGGAGGCAAGATTCCTTGGCCGCGCATGAGCACTCGGATTATGTGGCCGGGGATCGCGTGGTTTTGAGTGGATCCATGCGACCAGCGGCTTTCGTGGCAGCGACTGGCATCCCCTGCCAGGTGTCATCTGCCGGACACAGGTCGCCATGGACTTCGGAGGGCTGCGGAAACGGGAAAGGCCCGCATCGCTGCGAGCCTTGTCCTGTCCAGCTTTGCTTTGGCGCCTGATATGGGAGTCGAAACGATAGTCTTCAGACCTGCCAGCGCTGGATCCTATCGAGTCGCGCACCGCTACTACTCACTCATCTACGCACACCGGGCCACGATTCTCGCCAGATCTGCGGTTTCTTCCTATTGATCTGGGCATCGTCGGTAGCAAAGTAGCGGAGAGGGCTCACACCGTAGGCCACGAGGGGTACACCTATGGGCAACCTATCAAACTCTTCAATACGACTGCCAATCGTGCTGGCGCTCTGCTACTCGCCGAATGTCCAAGCACACAGCGGCGGCACTAGGGAAGGTCTGAACGAGTTCCTCGAAATGTGATGGAATTGGGGCTGGCGAACAAGGCGACATTGCATGGACCAGATGAGCTTCGGCGATGCGGAATACGCTGCCAAGAAGAAGGCCACGCGGCGCGAGTTGTTCCTGG
>JBDNHW010000025.1:0-4137 GCA_041688625.1 Pseudoxanthomonas sp. | reverse complement strand
TGTCGGCCGGCCGCGGCCCGCCGATCGGATGGGCCTCGTCGGCCTGGCGCACGTGCCGGGCGTCGGCGTCGACGTCCGAGTAGACGGCCACGGTGCGAATGCCCAGCCGGCGACAGGTGCGGATGATGCGGCAGGCGATTTCGCCGCGGTTCGCGATGAGGATCTTGTCGAACATTCCTACTTCACCAGCTGGGCGCGCGGGCGCACGGGGCGCGAGATGGGTCAGGCGGATTCGCACCGCCGTCCAGGTAGATCTGCACGCAGCGCAAGTTCGAAACCGTATTCATGCGCCGGCGGGTCCGGCGTGCCACTGCGGCGAGCGCTTCTCGAGGAACGCGGAGAGCCCTTCCTGACCCTCGGCCGAAACCCGCAAACGGGCGATCAGCGCCGCGTTGGCCTGGTCCTGCGGCAGGCCGCCAGGCTCGCGCAGCACGCGCGCCACCAGCGCCTTGGCCCCGGCGGCGGCCAGCGGCCCGGCCTTGAGCAACAGCGCCACCTGCTGCTGGACGGCGTCGTCCAGCGCTTCGGCCTGCACCACCTGGTGCAGCAATCCGATCCGCAGGGCCGTGGCCGCGTCGAACATCTCGGCGGTGGCGAACCAGCGCCGCGCCTGCCGCGACCCGATCGCCTCGATCACATAGGGCGAGATGACCGCGGGCAGCAGCCCGAGCCTGCTCTCTGTGAGTCCAAACCTGGCGTCCTGTGAGGCGATGGCGATGTCGCAGCACGCGATCAACCCGACGCCGCCTCCGAACGCCGCGCCATGGACCCTGGCGATCGTCGGTTTCGGCAATTCGTCGAGCGTGCGCATCAGCCGGGCGAGGGCCAGCGAGTCTTCGCGATTCCGGGCTTCCGGGGCCGCGGCCATGCCGCGCATCCAGTTGAGGTCGGCGCCGGCCGAAAACGACGCGCCTTCGCCCTCGATCACGACCACCCGGACGTCGTCGTCGCGGGACAGAGCGTCCAGCGCGCCGGTCAGTGCCTCGATCAGCATCGGATCGAAGGCGTTGTGCAGCTCGGGGCGGTTCATCCGCAGACGTGCGACCGCGCCTTCGCGCTCATGCAGCAAGGGGTGGGACATGGAGGTGGGGTCCTTGCGGCCGAAGTGGCTGAATGATAGCCGCCGACGCCCCGCATCGCCTCGGGGGTGACAAGTTAATGCGAAGCATTCGCATTCAAAGTAGTATCCGGGGTGCCGCTCCGTCCGCGAAATCCTCATGGCCAACCTCCTGCGCGCCCCGGCCGCTGTCCTGCTGCTGGCGTTCGCGTCCATCACCCACGCCGCGCCAGCCGCGCAGACCGTGTGGCGCCTGCTCGACTACATCGCGGTCGACTACGCCGCGGCCGTCCAGGGCGGCGAAGTCATCAGCGAGGGCGAATTCGCCGAAATGGTCGAATTCGCGGGGTCGGTGAATGGGCGGCTCGCGGCGTTACCGCCGACGCCTGCACAGCCGCAGCTCCTGGACAAGGCCCGCGGCCTGCAGCAGGCGATCAACGACAGGTCCGCGCCCGAGGTGGTGGCATCGCTGGCCCGGGAGCTTGCCGGCGACCTGCTGGTTGCCTATCCGGTGCCGTTGGCACCCGCCAAAGCGCCCGACCTGGGCAATGCGGTCGCGATGTACCAGCAGCACTGCGCGAGCTGCCATGGGCTGACCGGGGCCGGCGATGGCGTGGCAGGCGCCGCGCTCGATCCGGCTCCAATCGACTTCACCGACCGCGGGCGGGCACGCCAGCGCAGCATCTTCGCGCTGTACCAGGTCATCGAGCAGGGCCTCGAGGGCACCGGCATGGGCAGCTATGCGCATCTTCCGGCGGATGATCGCTGGGCGATGTCGTTCCTCGTCGGGCAGTTCGCGTACCCGTCCACGCTCGCCGCAGTCGGCGGGCACCTGTGGAACTCCGATGCCACATTGCGCAAGCGGCTACCCGACCTGGCCGCGCTGGTGCAGGTCACGCCGGGGGCACTGGCGGCGGAGATTGGCGAGGAGCGCGCGGCCGCAGTGACGGCTTACCTGCGCTCGCAGCCGCAGGCCTTGCAACCGCGTCCCGAGGGCTCGCTCGCGCTGGCACGTGCGCGTCTCGCCGAGGGGGCCAGGGCCTACGCCACTGGCGACCACCGCGCCGCGCGCGATCTGATGCTGTCGGCCTATCTCGATGGATTCGAGCCCGTCGAACCGATGCTCGCTGCGCGCGATTCGGCGCTGATGGCACGTATCGAACTGGCGATGCGCGAACTGCGTTCGCGCGTCGGCAATGCCGCGAGCGTGACCGACGTGCAGGCGCAGGTCGTGGTCGTCGACGAACTGTTCAACCAGGCCGAAGCGGCGCTGTCGCCCGACAATGCAAGCAGCGCATCCGCGTTCCTGGGCGCGTTCACCATCCTGCTTCGCGAGGGCCTGGAAGCTCTGCTGATCGTCATCGCGATGGTGGCGTTCCTGAGCAAGTCAGGACGGATGGAAGCGATGCCGTACGTGCATGCCGGCTGGATCGGCGCGCTGCTGGCTGGCGCGCTGACGTGGGGTGTCGCGACGTACCTCGTCGGCATCAGCGGTGCCAGCCGCGAACTGACCGAAGGCTTCGCTGCGCTGTTCGCGGCCTTCGTGCTGCTGTTCGTCGGTATCTGGATGCACGGCAAGAGCCAGGCCGGCGCATGGCAGCGCTACATCAAGGAAAAGCTGTCGCATGCGCTGACCAGGCGATCGGCCTGGTTCCTGTTCCTGCTGTCGTTCGTGGTCGTCTATCGCGAGGTGTTCGAGACCGTGCTGTTCTTCGCGGCGCTGTGGAGCCAGGGCAACGGCGGGGCGATCCTGGCGGGCGGCGGCGTGGCCGTGCTGCTGCTGGCGGTGCTCGCCTGGATGATGCTGCGCTACACCCGGCGCCTGCCGATCGCGCAGTTCTTCAAGGTCAGTTCGATACTGGTCTCGATCCTGGCGGTGGTGCTGGCAGGCAAGGGCATCGCCGCGCTGCAGGAAGCGGGATGGATGTCGATCTCGGCGGTCGAATCACCGCGCATCGCGCTGTTGGGGCTGTATCCCACGCTGCAGGGCGTTGCCGTGCAGTTGCTGGTCCTGGCGATCATCTTTGCTGGCTACCGGTACAACCGCCGCAGGGTCTCGGTGGCACTCGCACAGCCCTGATCCAGGTCGTGCATGAAGCCCTGGGCCAGCGGGGCTCCGGGCTTCAGTCAATCGCAGGGGGCTTCGCCCTCAGTGATCCCTGCGCCCGCGAGGGCTCTTCAGGTCGTTGCGCGGAACGACCTCCACCGCCAGGGTGAAGCTGCGTTCCTCGTTGGGCTGCATCGCGCCCACGCCCACCACGTGGCGGCCGATCTCTTCGCCGCGGTCGTTCTTGATCGAAAGCACCACGGTGTACTCCCACGGGCTGCCGTCGGCCGGGTGGCGGACGGTACCCTGGACTTTCAGCGGTGTGATCGTCTGCGCCGCACGCTGCGCGACAGCGGTGGCGTCGTCGAAGCGCAGGTGATGCTTGCACGCCGGGCACACGCTCGCGCTTTCCAGGATCGTGGTCCTGCAGTGCGGACAGCTTCGCGTGGCCCCGGCGGTGCCCGGGCGCGGGTTGCTCATGAAGAGGCGTCGTTGCCTGCAGCCTTGCCGTTGGCCTGCTTGGCCTTGTCGTCCCAGCCAAAGTCGGCCTGGCCGCGCATCCGCGATCCGGCGGCCACGGTCAGCGAACCGGCCTTGATGTCGCCGATCAGCACGCCCGATGCCAGCAGTTCGACCTGGTCAGCGGCCTCGATGTTGCCTTCCAGTTCGCCTGCGATGATCACCCTGCGGGCGCGCACGCCGCCATTCAACTTGGCCCCGGTCTCGATGGTCAGGTCGCCCTGGACGTTGACGTCGCCCTTGAACTTGCCGGCGATCCGGACGTGGCCGGTGCCCTCGATCTTGCCTTCGATGGTCAGGTCGGAGGCGATCAGGGACTCCTTGCCCTCGCGTTCGGCGGCGCGCGGTGGCGCGGTCACGGTCGGCGAGAACTCCGCAGCGCGGGGCACCTCACGCGGCACTTCACGGATGGGTGCGGGTTCGGCCGGCGGCGGAGTGGAATCCTTCTTGCTGGTGCCTTGGTCTTTCCAGATCGACATGCGTGGTACTCCCCGGGGGAAAAGAGGTTGGACTA
>JBDNHW010000144.1:0-5446 GCA_041688625.1 Pseudoxanthomonas sp. | reverse complement strand
TGGCAGGCTTCTTGGCTACTTTTTTCGCGGACTTCTTGGCAGCGGTCTTCTTGGCAGCCTTCTTCGCCGTCTTCTTGGCGGGCTTCTTGGCTACCTTCTTGGCTACCTTCTTGGCGGCCTTCTTGGTCGCCTTCTTTGCTGTGGTCTTCTTGGCAGCCTTCTTGGCGGCCGATTTCTTGGCGGCCTTCTTGGCCGGTTTCTTTGCAGCTTTCTTCGTTGCCATGAGATGGCTCCTCGTCAGTGAACTATGGATGGATCATCCGTTTGTTGAGCCCAGTTGCAATGGAACGCCGCGGGAGTCGGACCCGCGTGCAGCCGCCGACGCGCAACGCGCGTTGGAGCGGATGGTGCCAAGCGCAGCCCGGAGGGCTGCCGCTCGTGCGCCCGGTGGCGCATATGAAACGACACCCGCGGCCAGGAGGTCGCGGGTGCCTTGTTCGAATGGGGAATGGCTTTTCTTGGGGGAAGCAACGCCGGCGTCCGTCTTGTTGAAGGTACGCGTCGAGGAGCGTTTTGTTTTGAGTGTCGTCGCGATGACGTGGCTCACGTGCTTCCGCAGAAAGGTCTGCTGGAGCGAAACCTAATCACGCTTTTTCGATGTGTCAACAGTTTTACAGAAAATATTTCCATGCTTTCGCCCGGGCATCCCGTCCCGGCGTCTGGACTTTGACTGCGCGGTGCAGCGCATCGTCGCGCCCGCTTTCGCGAACGCTGCCAGGCATTGTTTGAAAAAGCCGTAATTAATGCAGTTTCCAACTTGCATCAGTCGCGCGGCAGTTCAACCGGCAGGCAAGGCAGGCCCCATCGAACACGTTGCGAGGCTGGCCTGCTGACGACTAAACGCATGCCACCCCTGTGTCGCGCGCAGTGCAGTGATTTCGCGTTGCACAAGCCGAATTGCGCAGAACTGCGCAAACTTTTGCGAGCCGATGTTGCGACCTCTGCGCGTCCACGGGCGCGCTGCAGGTGCCGTTCCCGGCCGGCAGAAACTTCGTCGAAGGCGACAAGGCAACCGCCATCACCAGGCGGCTTGAGCGGCGAACGATGCAACGCTTCCCGACCGGTAGGGGCGCTACCGCGCTCCTGGGCTGCGGCGATCCTCGAAGCAGCGAGTCGAGCCGGGCGCACAGCCGGCTGCTCCGCCCGGCACGCGATGCCACTCGTGAAAACGGCCGCACAGGGCGGCCGTCGAGAAAGGCGAAGCGCCAGCGGCTACTGATCTTCTTCCTCGAGCAGTTCGGCGTAGTCGTCAGGCGCCAGCAGGTCGTTGAGCTGGTCCGGCTCCTCCACTTCGAGCACGAAGATCCAGCCTTCGCCATAGGCGTCTTCGTTGATCGTCTCCGGCTTGTCGGCGAGGTCGGCGTTGACCTCCACCACGGTGCCGGTCAGCGGGCTGTAGACATCGGACGCCGCCTTGACCGACTCGACCACGGCAGCGGCGTTGCCTGCTTCGATGCGATCACCAACGTTGGGCAGCTCCACGTAGACCAGGTCGCCGAGCAGACCCTGCGCATGGTCCGAGATGCCGACCGTGACCCGGCCACTGCCTTCGACACGCGCCCACTCGTGGGATTTCAGGAACTTCAGGTCGCCAGGTATCTCACTCATGGGGTTGCTCCGCTGCGGGCTGGTTGGGGTCGGGGTGGCGATAGTTTAGCGAACGCGAGGCGCTCGGGAAGTTCACGGCGTGCAGGTCACGTCAACACGCCGGCCTGCACCTGGCCCTCACGTACGAGCGGGAATTTCACCAGCCTGACCGGCACCTCGCGCCCGCGGATGTCAACATGCACCTGCCCGGGCTCTCCGGCGGGAATGCGGGCAAAAGCAATCGCCTTGCCCAGGGTGGGCGAGAAGGTGCCGGACAGGATCTCGCCTTCGCCGTTCGCGGTGAGCACCTTCTGCCCGTGTCGAAGCACTCCTTTCTCGTCCATGACCAGGCCCACCATCTGCCGGGGTGCGCCGGACGAGGCCTGCGCTTCCAAAGCCTTGCGGCCGATGAAGTCCCGGCCTTCGTCCAGCGCCACGGTCCAGGCCAGTGCGGCTTCGTAGGGCGACACGCCTTCGTCCATGTCCTGGCCGTAGAGATTCATCCCGGCCTCGAGGCGCAGCGTATCCCGTGCGCCAAGGCCCGCGGGCTTCACCCCCGCCGCAAGCAATGACTCCCAGAATCGAACCGCCCCAGTGGCGGGCAGGACCACTTCGTATCCGTCCTCGCCGGTGTAGCCGGTGCGCGCCACGAACAGCGGGATGCCATCGGTGGTGCGCGTTTCCATGGCGGCGAAGCGGGTCAGCTTCGCGGCGGCCGCCCGATCCTCTTCGACCAGCAGCTGCTGCACCCGCTCGCGCGCATGGGGACCCTGCACGGCGATCATCGCGAACTCCGGCCGCTCTGCGACCTGCACATCGAACGCAGCAGCCTGTCGCTTGATCCAGGCCAGGTCCTTTTCCCGCGTCGCCGCGTTCACCACCAGGCGGAAGAACGCCTCATCCATGAAGTACACGATCAGGTCGTCGATCACCCCGCCCTGCTCGTCCAGCATGCAGCTGTAGAGCGCCTTGCCCGGCTTCTTCAACTTGTCCACGGAATTGGCCAGCAGGTGGCGGAGGAACTCGCGGGTGCGCGGACCGCGAAGGTCGACCACGGTCATGTGGCTGACATCGAACATGCCCGCGTCGCGACGCACCTGGTGGTGTTCGTCGATCTGCGAACCGTAATGGATGGGCATGTCCCAGCCACCGAAGTCGACCATCTTGGCGCCAAGCGCGCGGTGACTGTCGTTGAGGATGGTCTTCTGGGTCATGGCCGGTTCCGCTGCAAAAGAGCGCCATTATCCCAGAAGGCGGCCTGCGCGGCTGGATGGCTGCGGCGTGCCCTGCCCTCTGCGAAGGCAGCGATATCGCAGCCGCTGCCGCCTACGTCGCCTCCACCAGCAACGTCATGCCTTCGGTACCCACCACGCGCACCTGCATCCCGGTCGGCATGTCCAGGCCCTGGACCACCCAATACGCGTCATCGAGCTGCAGGCGCCCTCGTCCCGAGACGATGGGCTGGTCCAGCAGCGCCACGCGGCCGACCAGCTGTTCGGCACGCCGGTTCAACAGCGGCCGGTCGCTGGGGCGTTCGCGCTCGTAGAACCAGCGCCGGTACACCAGGACCGACACAACGCTGAACAAGACGAAGAACAGGATCTGCGCGAGAAGCGGCAGCCCGGGCATCACCAGCACCAGCGCAAATACCGCGGCGGCGGCGAAGCCCATCCACAGCATGAAGGCGCCGGGGATCAGCGCCTCTGCTCCCATCAGCATCAGCGCGACAATGGCCCAGACCACGACCTCCCAACGCACGGCTCAGCCGCCTTGGCGGGGCGGGTTGACCCGCGCGTGGGTTGCTACCTGCTGCTTGGACAGCGCCTCTTTGCCTAGCTCGGCGATGCCCGCTATCGAGCCGATGATGCCGCTGGTCTCCATCGGCATCATCACGAACTTGGCATTGGGTGCGGTGGCAAGCTCGCGGAATGCCTCCACGTACTTCTGCGCGATGAAGTAGTTGATCGCCTGCACGTCGCCCTTGGCGATGGCGTTGGACACCAGCTCGGTGGCCTTGGCCTCCGCTTCGGCCAGTCGCTCGCGCCCTTCGGCTTCACGGTACGCGGCCTCGCGCTCGCCTTCGGCTTCCAGGATCGCGGCCTGCTTCTCGCCCTCGGCGCGCAGGATGGCCGAGCTGCGGTGGCCCTCGGCTTCAAGGATCACCGCGCGGCGCTCGCGCTCGGCCTTCATCTGGCGGGCCATGGAATCGATCAGGTCACGCGGCGGCTGGATGTCACGGATCTCGATGCGGGTGACCTTGATGCCCCAGGGGTTGGTCGCGGCATCGACCACGTTGAGCAGCTGTGCGTTGATGGTCTCGCGGTTGCTCAGTGATTCGTCCAGGTCCATCGAACCGATCACGGTGCGGATGTTGGTCTGCACCAGGGCAATCGAGGCGATTTCCAGGTTGGACACTTCATAGGCGGCCTTGGCGGCATCCAGGACCTGGAAGAACACCACCCCGTCCACCTTGACCACCGCGTTGTCCTTGGTGATGACGTCCTGCGACGGGACATCGAGCACCTGCTCCATCACGTTGACCTTGCGGCCGATGGCCTGCATCACCGGGATCAACAGGTGCAGCCCGGGGGACAAGGTGTGGGTGTAGCGGCCGAAGCGTTCGACGGTCCACTCGAAGCCCTGCGGCACGATGCGCACCATCTTGAAAAACAAGACCACGAAGACCAGGGCGAGAATGCCCGCGATCAAGGTTCCGCCACCCATCGCCCCACTCCTGTTTGCACGTGTGGCGAAGTATAGGCCGCCCGCGTGGCGGCCGTGTGCTGGCCGGCTAGGCGGTGGCCGCCTCCACGCGCTTCCACACCGCTTCGTCATGGCGCTGCACAAGCTCCAGTGCCCCCAGGTTCTCCAGCAGCTGGGCCACGCTGCTGGCGCCCAGCATCACCGTGGACACGTGCGGGTTGCGCAGGCACCAGGCGATCGCCAGCTGCGCGGGCTTCTCACCAAGTTCGGCGGCCAGCGCGGTGAAGCGCCGCACACGCTCCAGGCGTCGCTCCTCGTCCGTACCCAGCACCATGGGCTTGAGCCAGGCGTTGGACTCCTGCCCGAGCCTGGTGTCCTCGCCGATGCCTTCGTTGTACTTGCCCGTCAACAGGCCCGAAGCCAGCGGTGACCAGATCGTCGTGCCCAGCCCCAGCTCCGAATACAGCGGCGCGTATTCCATTTCGACACGGGTGCGATGCAGCAGGTTGTACTGCGGCTGCTCCATGCTGGGTGCGTGCAGGTGGTGGTGCCGCGCGATCCGCGCCGCTTCCTTGATCTGCGACGCCGACCATTCGGAAGTCCCCCAGTACAGCACCTTGCCCTGGCGGATCAGGTTGTCCATGGCCCACACCGTTTCCTCGATCGGCGTGTCCGGGTCGGGTCGATGGCAGAAAAACAGGTCCAGGTGGTCCACGCGGAGCCGCTGCAATGCCGAATGGCAGGCTTCGGCCACGTGCTTGCGCGACAGACCCCGCTGCGTGGGTCGCGGATCATCGACGGCACCGAAGAACACCTTGCTCGACACGCAGTATCCGTCCCTGGGCAGGCGCAGGTCGGCGATCACGTCACCCATGACCCGCTCCGCCTCGCCCTTGGCGTAGGCCTCGGCGTTGTCGAAGAAATTGACCCCGTTGTCGTAAGCGGCGGCAATCAGGTTGCGTGCTTCCCCCCGGGGAATCTGGCCCCCGAAGGTGACCCATGCGCCGAAGGACAACGCGGAGAGCTGCAGGCCCGACGAACCGAGGCGGCGATATTGCATGGCGCGGTAATCCCGTTGGAACGATCTGGCATCCTATCGTCATTGGTGCAGGCACAAGGAAAGTGAGGCGATGCAACGGCGCAACTTGCTGGTTAG
>JBDNHW010000143.1:0-10406 GCA_041688625.1 Pseudoxanthomonas sp. | reverse complement strand
TCATGGCCGACGTAATGGCCGTTGTAGCCATAACTGGCATCCTGGTAGGCGTAGCTGTTGCGGTAGTCGCTGCGCCACTGGTCCTGCCTGTCGGCCCGCCCAGCTCGCAGCCCTTCGCGGTACCCGTAGTCCACCGCCTGGCGCATCAGGTCGGCACCGTAGCGGTTGGTCTGGTGCCAGCGGCCGCCGTAGGAATAGCGATAGCTGGCGGGGGTGTAGTAGTAGGGGTCGCTGTAGTAATCGTAACGGCGTGAGTCCCAACGGGCCTGCTGTTGGCGCAGGCGCTGGTAGTACTGCTGCTGATAGTGGTACTGCGCCATCCGCCGCTGCTGCTGCAGCAGGCGGGCACGCTGGTCGGCGAGGTGGTGATAGTCGTCGTGCTGGCGGTGGTAGCGCTGAGCGCGTTGGCGCTCCTCGTCAATGCGGCGCTCCTGGTGTGCTCGATCCCGGACCTGGACACCGCGCCGATCGTCCGATCCGAGCAGCTGCTGGCGGCGATCTTGATCCGGCAGCAAGGGCGAGCGCTCACGCTCGTTGTCCCTGCGCTGCTCGGACTCTTGCCGGCGACGCTGGGCCGCTTCGCGCTCGTCGATTCCGCGCTGCTGGCGCAGCACCAGGTCACGCTGCTGCGCTTCCGCACGCTCCGTATCTTCGCCTCGTCGGCGCTCATCGCCACGCAAGCGCATCTGCGACTCGCGCTGTGCTGCCTGGCGGGCGCGCTCCTGCTGCTCGAGGACGGACTGCATCTGCTGGCGCGATTCCGGCGCGTCGGAGGCGTCGGAACCGCGGACTGTGGAGCGCGGCTGCGGCTGGCGCTGGATCCGGTCCCGCCTCATGTCCTGCCTGGGCTGCACCTGCTGTGCAGCTGGGGCGCTGTCGGGCCCGGCCTCCGCCTGCATCTCGATAGCGGCCATTGCAGCGGCGCGTCCGCGCTGCTTTTCCGGGCGTTCGGAATCCTGTTGTTCCTGCGCAGCGGCCGGCATCATGGAAGCACTTGCCAGGGCCAAGGCAACGGCAAATGCGCGGAAGGACTGCGAACGCGGGGGGATACTCATCCGGGTGCCTTGTCGATGGCCAACGCGGTAGTTGGCTTGCATGCAGTAGGTGGTTTGTCGAATGAACGAGCCATGAGAAAAGGCGCCTCGGGCGGAGCCTGTTCATGATGCAGGTGGCGTAATCGATTACAGAGAGAAATGGGCAACGGTCTTGACTCTGGTTGCCACGGGTAGGCGCGCGAACGAAATCGTCTGGAGAAGAGTGACATGGCGGACCCGATCCGACTTCCAGCGGGACAGCTCGCGGCGCTGCAGGTCGCGTACTCGACGCCGCCCCGGGCGTACCACTCGTTCGCGCACGTCCAGGACGTCCTGCGGCACTACGGGGAAGTCGACGCGGGCCCTGGATGGCGGCAGCCCGCAGAGCCATGGGTGGCGGTGCTTTACCACGATGCGATCTACATGCCGGGCCGGCGGGACAACGAAAAGCGTTCGGCAGACCTGGCCCTTGAGCACATCCAGCAGTGGCTCCCTGATGCCGGATTGAACGGCGCGCGTGTAGCCGAGCTCATCGAGCTCACCGCCCGCCACGGCTCAGTCAGTGCTGGTGACCTGGGCACTGGACCCGGCGCACTGGATGCCATGCATTTCCTCGACTGCGACATGGCGATACTCGGTGCCTCCGCCGACACGTTCGGCGCCTATGATCGCGGCATCGCAGCGGAGTACGCAGGCGTGCTGCCGGCCGTGGTCTTCAGGTTCAATCGCCGACGATTCCTCAAGTCGCTCCTAGAGCGGGATCGCATCTTCCTCAGCGAGTACTTCCATGAACGCTACGACGCGAGCGCCCGCGAAAACATCGAGCGTGCGCTGGGTTCCGGCTGATCGGTAGCGTGTAATCGCCAACCGGACACGCTGCAGTCAGCGCGGATCTGGGGCCCCGGCCAGGCAGTCGAGGTGGGTGAGGTACAGACGAAGGTCGAATTCCAGCTGGTGGTAGCCACCCTCCATGTGTGTGCACAGCTGGTAAAAGCCCTTGTTGTGCTCGCCCTCCTTGAGATGGGCCAGTTCGTGCACGACGATCATCTTCAGGAATGGCGCAGGCGCGTCGCGGAACACGCTGGCAATGCGGATCTCGCGACTGGCCTTCAGCCTGGATCCCTGCACGCGCGATACGCTGGTGTGCGTTCCCAGCGCATGCTTCACCACCTGCAGCTTGCCGTCGTAGACGACCTTGCCGAGCGGTGACGACTTGCGCAGGAAGCGCTCCTTCATCGCCATCGTGTAGTCGTAGAGCAGCCGATCGTTCCGTACCTGGTGCGCTTCAGCGTAGCGACGCTCCAGCACCTCGCCGAGGCGGCCTGCGGCGATCAGTTCGCGAACCTGCTGCTGAACCGGTTCCGGATAGCCGGCAAGATACTTGAGGGGCGGCATGATCCTGGCGCCTCAGGACACGGCTGCAGGCGTGGAGACGGGTGCAGGCTGCGGATCCAGCGCGCGCAGGAAAAATTGCACGAGCGGCCCGACCGCCAGCGCATAGAGCAGGGTGCCGACACCCAGCGTGCCGCCCAATAGAAACCCGATCAGCAACACCCCTGCTTCGATCGAACTCCGCACCAGCCTCAATGAGCGCCCGGTCCGCCTGGCGAGCCCGGTCATGAGGCCATCGCGCGGACCGGGTCCGAAGCGGGCAGCGATGTAGGCCGCTGTGGCCAGACCGTTGAGCGCGATGCCGGCTACCAGCAGAGCGATGCGTGAAGGGAGCTCCAGTGCTGCCAGGGAGGATCCCAGCCACTGGTTGCATGTATCGAACACCAGGCCGATGACGATCACGTTGCTGATGGTGCCGAGCCCTGGCAGTTGGCGTAGCGGGATCCACGCCAGCAGCACCATCGCGCCCACCACGATCGCCACGCGTCCCATCGGCCAGCCGCCCTGGAGCGCGATGCCCTGATGCAGCACGTCCCAAGGCATCAGGCCGAGGTGCGCCTGGAGCATCATCACCATGGAGACACCGTAGGCGACGAGACCAAGGTAAAGCTGGAAGATGCGCCGCGGAAGCGGGCGTGGTTTGAAGACAGGAGCGGAGTCGACCATGGGCGGCATTGTAGGAGCGCAGGGATCCACGCGCCGCTTGCACACCCGCGGTGACGAATGCGAGGCAGGCGCGGCGCTAAAGTATCTGCATGACGGCACGACCCGAACCGCCGGAACCCCCGCCCGAGCCCGATCCAGCCGAGTGTTGCGGCGAAGGCTGCGCGCGCTGCGTCTTCGACGTCTACGCGGCGAAGCTGGAGCGCCATCGGGCAGCGCTGGAGAAGTGGCGGCAGCGCTGGGGGAATCCGGGTGGCCCGGATTCCCCACCAGGCTGACGACCGGTCTGTCATGGAAGCAATGGCCAGCGCCAAAGAAAAAAGGCGGGTCCAGGACCCGCCTTTCTGCTCACAGTCGCCGTGTCGGCCGCGGCGGCCTTATTTGCTCTTCTTCTTTTCCTGCTTGTCGGCTCGCTTTTCCTTCAAGCTCTTGGCGGGTGCCTTTTTCTCGCTCTTCTTCTGGTCCATGCCCTTGCTCATAAAACCCTCTGGTCGCCCTGTCGTTGGTCGGAGTGCACGCCTGGAATGGACGTGCGATGGCTAGTGTCCGAAGTGCATGTGCTGGCGTCAATGGGATCGAGGCTGCCGTTCGTCCAGGTTCAGAATTTCTCGCTGACCGGAAGGTAGCGCCACTGACCCACCGGCATCTTGCTCAAGGGGATGCGGCCAATGCGGATCCGGCGGATGGCCGTTGCCTCCAGTCCCACCTGGGCGCACATGTAGCGCAGCTGGCCCGGACGGACCGCCTTGATCGCGAACCTGAGGCGATCCTCGTTCTGCCAACTGGCCTTGCACTGGGGCAGTGCACGGCCCTGGTAGATCATTCCGTCGCACAGCCGCGAGAGCCCGTAGGGCGCCAGCTCGCCCTGAACGTCGACGATGAACTCCTGTTCGATCATGTCCGCGTCTTCGCTGAGCCGGCGCCACACCCGCCCATCCTGGCTGAGGACCACCAGGCCGCTGGCATCGGCATCGAGGGGCATCAGCGGGGTCAGGCGCACGAAGTGCCGCTTGAGTACACGCACGTCCGGATCGTCGCCTTCGGTGCGGCTCTGTGGCGTCGCCAGCTTCGGCGTCTCAGTGAACTCGACGCCGGTCGGCTTGTGCAGGAGCAGGGTCGCCGGCTCCGCTGCGGTCAGGTCAGCCTCCGGATCCAGCTCCACCACCTCGTCCAGCACCGGATGCTGGGGCGCGTCGACGACTTCCCCGTTGACCGTGACCCAGCCCCCCTGGATGTACTGGTCGGCCTCGCGCCGGGAACAGCCGGCGATTTCGGCCACGCGTTTGGCCAAGCGAACGGGTGTGGGCATTGCGGGAGCCGAACGTCGGGCGGTCTAGTGTAAGGCCAGCCACGCAGGCCGCCTCCCGCAGGGACGCTGGCGCCGCGTTTTAACCCCCTGGCGGCTTGCACAGGCACAATGGCACCTCCGCAGCAAAGACCCGTACTGGATGAAGACCCCGCAAGGCCTGCAGGCACTGATCGACGACGGCGTGATCGACGAAGTGATGCGCCCATTGAAAAGCGGCAAGGAAGCGGCCGTGTACGTGGTGCGCAGCGGCGATGACGTGCGCTGCGCCAAGGTCTACAAGGACATGGCCCAGCGCAGCTTCCAGAAGCGCGTGCAGTACCAGGAAGGCCGCCAGGTGAGGGGCAGCCGGCAGGCGCGCGCGATCGGCAAGGCCAGCAACTACGGCCGCAAGCAGCAGGAAATCGCCTGGAAGAACACCGAGGTCGACGCGCTGTACCAGCTGGCCGACGCCGGGGTGCGCGTGCCGGTTCCCTATGGCTACTACCACGGCGTGCTGGTCATGGAGCTGGTGACCGACGCGGGCGGCTTTTCCGCGCCCCGGCTGGGCGAGGTCGAGCTCGATGCGGAGCTGGCGCGTGAATACCACCAGTTCCTCATCCGCCAGGTCGTGCGCATGCTCTGCATCGGCCTCATCCACGGCGATCTGTCGTCGTACAACGTCCTGGTCGGTGAAGACGGCCTGGTGGTGATCGACTTCCCGCAGGTGGTCAGCGCCGCCGGCAACAACGCCGCCCGCGCCATGCTGCTGCGTGACGTCAACAACCTCACCGCCACCCTGGGCGCCTTCGCACCGGAGTTGCTCGAGACCTGGTACGGAGAGGAGATGTGGGCGCTGTACGAACAGGGCGATCTGCGCCCGGACACCGTGCTGACAGGCAAGTTCAAGCATGACCAACGCACGGTCGATCTGGATGGCGTGCGCGACGCGATCAACGATGCCCGCGAGGAGGCGTTGATACGCCAGCAGGGGCGCGAGGCCGCTGCCGAGCAGGACTGATGCAACGTACATGGCGTCATGCGCCGCCCGGCTCAAAACCTAATTCTTCACCGATTCTTCCATCAGGGAACCTTCCATGAGTCTTTCAATGCATGCCGCCTCCGTTCCCGTGTTCCAGCAGATGCTCGGTGCCCTCGACTCGGTACTCGCCAAGGCCGAGGCGCATGCGGAGGCACGCAAGATCGAGCCGGACGCGCTGCTGCTTGCGCGCCTTGCGCCGGACATGTTCCCGCTGCTGCGCCAGGTGCAGATAGCCTGCGACTTCGCCAAGGGCGTCAGCGCCCGCCTTGCCGAGGCCGAGGCCCCGGTGCATGAGAACAAGGAAACGACCTTCGCCGAGCTGCACGAACTGATCGCGCGCACGCTGTCGTTCATTGGCAGCCTGGATCCGGCTGGTTTCGAAGGCGCGCAAGCGCGTGAAATCCTGCTGCGCCCGGGCACGCCCAAGGAGCGCCGAATCGGCGGCCAGGCCTACCTGCTGCACTACGGTCTGCCGCAGTTCTTCTTCCACGTCACCAGCGCTTACGCGCTGTTGCGCCATAACGGCATCGAAGTGGGCAAGAAGGACTTCATGGGCGCCTACTGAGCAGCGAATGCAGTTTTTGCGCATCCCCGCAACCGGCCGGTAGAATCCATGCTTCCGGCCACCCCATGAACAAGGCAGTACCGCAGACATGACCAGCAGGAAAGCAAAACCCTGGGACCGACCGAATCCGGCGCGCGCCGGTGGCCACGTGAAGCTCACGCCCCAACAGATCGAGCAGGCGAAGGAACGTGCCGAGCAGGCGGGGCGGCGCTACCCGAACCTGGTCGACAACATGTATGTCGCCGCGCAGGCGAAGAAGCGCGGCACGGCCAAGCCGGCTTGAACACGACACGGCTCATTGGTCGCGCTCGCGATGTTCATGAGCGCGGGGACGCCGCATGAGCTGGGTCGCCATCGTCGTGATCGTCGTCGGCGTCTACCTGGCGATCAAGGTGGCGGGGTTTGCGCTGAAGTTGGGCCTGTGGTTGCTGGTCGCTGCGGGCGTTTACTGGCTGCTCTCGCCGCATCTGGGGCTGCCATTGCCGGTCTGACAAATGGGGCGTTGCGTTCCTGTCATCGTGCGGTCGCAAAACGCTAACCGCCTTTCCACATCGACCCCTTGAATTGCTGCAACGTCCGTAACCGCCGCGGGCAGGACCAGCGCCTGCCGAGCCACTTGCGGACGACCAGTTCAGGCCTCGACCGGTCGCTCCAGCCAAGCCGCCGCGCCCAGTGCGGCGCGGCGGCGACTGGCAAAGCAGGCGGTGAGGAGATAAGCCCCGGTCGGTGCCTCCCAGTCCAGCATTTCGCCCGCGCAGAACACGCCGGGAGTCGTCTTCGACATCAGGTTCCGGTCCAGGCCCTCGAGGCGCACCCCGCCTGCGCTGCTGATGGCTTCCGCCACCGGCCGGGTGCGCAGCAGGCGCAGGGGTAGGCGGTGGATGGTCTGCGCAAGCACGTCGGAGTTGCCCAGACGCGCCTTGTCCAGCACTTCATAGACCAGCGCCGCCTTGGCACCGGAGATGCCGGCGTGGCGGCGCAGGTGTTCGCTGACGCTGCGATGGCCACGCGGAGCGGCGAGGTCGTGCTGCAGGCGCGGAAGGCTGCGCCCCGGCACCAGTTCCAGGTGCAGCATGGCGTGCCCGTCCCGTTCGATCGCCTCACGCAGGTCTGCGGACATGGCATAGATGAGGCTGCCCTCGATACCGTCTGCGCTGATGACGCACTCGCCCTGCAGGGAGTGCTCGACCCCCGCGGCGTCGCGCCAATGCGCAACGACCGGCTTGAGCGGGGCACCCGCGTGGCGCTGCGCCAGGTGTTCGCTCCAGGCAATGTCGAATCCACAGTTCGATGGCTTCAGCGGTGCAGTTTCCACACCGCGCGCCTCAAGCAATGGCTGCCAGGCGCCATCGGAGCCCAGCTGCGGCCAGCTTGCTCCGCCGAGCGCCAGGACCGTGGCGTCCGGTTCCACTGTGACTACGCCGGCATCGGTTTCGAAAGACAATGCACCGTCCGCCGTCCATCCCGTCCAGCGGTGGTGCACATGGAAGCGGACGCCGCGGTCCCGCAGGCGGCGCACCCACCCACGCAGAAGGGGTGCGGCCTTCAGGTCGTTGGGGAACACCCGGCCGGAGCTGCCGGTAAACGTCTCCACGCCGAGTTCCCGTGCCCATTCACGCAGCGCGGCAGCATCGAAATCGCGCAACCATCCGTCCACCTCGTCGCGGCGTTCGCGGTAGCGGATGGAAAAGAGCTCCGGCGGATCGGAATGGGTGAGGTTGAGGCCGCCCTTGCCGGCGACCAGGAACTTGCGGCCCACCGATCCCTTGGCTTCGTAAAGATCGACCTGCAGCCCATGCTCGAGCGCGACTTCGCCGGCCATGAGCCCGGCCGGGCCTCCACCGATGACGGCCACGCGTTGGTTTGGTTTCGAAGGGCTTTCCACCTCGACATTATGGCCGGTAAGTTCGCGACCGCACTCGTGCAGGTCGGCGCGTCCGCGATCAAGTATCGTTCCGCGCACCAGTCAACACCGGAATCAAGACCCATGACGCCAGCTGCAACGCTGCTTCGTTTTTTGTGCCTGATCTTCTGGCTGCTGCTAATCGGCGGCCGAAGCGCCTACGCGCAGGAGCGCGAAGCCTCCTTGCCCCAGGCGCTCGATGGATTCGATGCCCACGTCGAAGCGGTGCGCGCCGAGTTCGAGGTGCCTGGCCTTGCGGTGGCCATCGTCAAGGACGGCGTGGTGGTGCTGGAGCGCGGCTATGGCGTGCGCGAAATGGGCAAGCCTGCGCAGGTGGATGCACACACATTGTTCGCGATCGCTTCCAACACCAAGGCGTTCACTTCCGCTTCGCTCTCGATCCTGGCCGACGAGGGCAAGCTGGACCTCGGCGACCGCGTCATCGACCACCTGCCGTGGTTCCGCATGTCCGACCCGTACGTCACCTCGGAGATGCGCCTCCGCGACCTGCTGGCGCATCGCAGTGGGCTGGGTCTTGGCGTGGGCGACCTGCTGTACTGGCCGGCGACCGACTACAGCAACAGGGAAGTCGCGCAACGCCTGCGCGAGGTGCCCCTCAGCGGTGGTTTTCGCGAGCGCTATGCCTACGACAACATCCTGTTTGGCGTGGCGCAGCTGGTGATCGAGGAAGTGAGCGGCCAGTCCTATCCCGACTTCCTGCAGTCCCGCATCCTGGGGCCGCTGGGCATGGACGAGACCCGCTACAACAGCGACTTCCTGCGTCCTGGCGACAACGTCGCGACCGGCCACGCGAAGGAGGATTTCACCCGGTTGGCGCCAGCGCCGCGCATGACCTGGGCCAACGTGGGCGGCGCGGGCGGCCTCTATTCCAGCGTGCACGACATGGCCAAGTGGATGCGCGTGCAGCTGGACGGGGGAATCATCTCGGGCGAAGGCGAGTCGGCGCGCAGGCTGTTCAGTGCGGCGCGTTCGCGCGGGATGTGAACCATGCTCACTCCGATCCCGGTGCCGGAACCCTCGGTTCCTGCGCTGGCAGCGGCCAAGCCCAACTACCTGGGATACGGCGAGGGCTGGACGCTGTCCGACTATCGCGGCCTCAAGCTCGTGTCGCACACCGGCGGCTGGCCGGGCATGGTCTCGCGCGTGGCCCTGCTGCCCGAGGACGGGCTGGGCATCGTGGTGCTCACCAACCAGGAGGTGGGGGCGGCGTTCCAGGCGATCACCATGCACGCGCTGGACGCCTTCCTGGACGCGCCACCGACCGACTGGCTGGCGGCCTACGCCGAGGCGGTGGCCAAATCCACCGCCGGCGCCGACGACAGCTGGCGCAGGCACCAGGCGGCGCGCGACCCAAGGTCGACGCCTTCCCTGCCGCTGCACGCTTACGCAAAAACCTATCGCGACCGCTGGTATGGAGACGTTTCAGTCGTGCGGGAAGCAAGCGGCCTGGTGCTGCGCTTCAGCCGTACGCCGCAGCTGGTGGGCGACCTGTCCCACTGGCAGCACGACACCTTCCTGGTGCGCTGGCGCGAGCGCTGGCTCAACGCCGACGCGTTCATGAGTTTCGCCCTGGATGCGGACGGCAGCATTCGCGAGGCGCGGATGCAGGCGGTGTCGCCGCTGACCGACTTCAGCTTCGATTTCCACGACCTGCGCCTGGTGCCGGTGGTCGAAACACCGTCGAAGTGACCCGCCGGCGGGTAGCAGGCGGTCAGCGCGGCTTGACGTCGAGCAACTCCACCTCGAACACCAGCGAAGCGTTGGCTGGAATGACGCCGCCCGCGCCCTTGCGGCCGTAGCCCTGTTCGGCCGGCACCAGCAGCACGCGCCGGCCGCCGACCTTCATCCCCGCCACCCCGTCGTCCCAGCCGCGGATCACCTGTCCGGCCCCCAGCAGGAAGCTGAAGGGTTCGCCGCGGTCCAGGGAGCTGTCGAATTTTTCCCCGCGCTGGTCAGGGGCGTTCTCGTCATACAGCCAGCCGGTGTAGTGCACGGTGACCTGGCTTCCAGCGGTGGCGATGGCCCCGGTGCCCGCCGGCTGGTCGATGCGCTGCAGTTCGGCCACCGACCCGCCGGTCGCGGGAGGCGGCTCGGCGCAGGCGACAAGGGTGAGCAGGAGCAGTGCGAACAGTGGCCTGAGCATCTTTCATTCCAGCGATAGGACGGGGGCGCAGGGTAGCGTGCCCGGCCAGCGCACGCGCCAGCCGCTATCATTCCCGGATGGCCAAGCTGCTCCTGAACCTGCGCAACGTGCCCGATGACGAGGCCGACGAAGTCCGCGATTGGCTGACCAGGGAATCCATCGCCTTCTACGAGACCCGGCCCAGCCCCTGGGGCATTTCTTCGGGCGGAATCTGGATCCGGGACGACGCCGAAACCGTGCGGGCCAGGGCGCTCATGGCCGACTACCAGGCCCAGCGGCGGCAGCGCGCGCAGGCGGCCCTGAGGTCGGCCGAGGAAGACGGCAGCGCCGAAACCTTCTCAGGGCTGCTGCGTCAGCG
>JBDNHW010000142.1:0-5582 GCA_041688625.1 Pseudoxanthomonas sp. | reverse complement strand
GGCACGGTGGGCGATGCGGTGGTGTTCCTGCGCACGCTGCTGCCGGCAAAGCCCATCGACGAGATCTACACCGTGCTGGGCCGCGCCAAGCAGGGCAAGACCGAACGGTTTCGCACGTTCTTCCGCCACTTCGCCGCGCAGGCGCCAGAGCCGCTGGTGCAGGCAGAGGGCGAGCGCGGCATGGTCATGGCGGTGTTCACCCTGCCCAGCTACCCGCTGGTGTTCAAGGTGATCCGCGAACGCTTCGCCTATCCCAAGGACATGAACCGCGCCCAGGTCGAGGCCAAGTACGCGCTGGTGTTCCTGCACGATCGCGTGGGCCGGCTGGTCGACGCGCAGCCGTACCGGTTCCTGCGCTTCCCGCGCGCGCGTTTCTCCCCGCCGCTGCTGCAGGAACTCATGGACACCTGCGCCAACGGCATCAGCGTCGACGGCAACGAGGTCGTGGTGCACCTGTGCTACGTCGAGCGGCGCATGCGTCCGCTCAACCTGTACGTGCGTGAGCAGTCGGCCGAGGCCGCGCGGCTTGCGGTGCTCGACTACGGGCAGGCGATCAAGGACCTGGCGCGCAACAACATCTTCCCCGGCGACCTGCTGCTGAAGAATTTCGGCGTCTCGCGGCATGGCCGCGCGGTGTTCTACGATTACGACGAGCTGTGCCTGCTGACCGAGTGCAACTTCCGCGCGATCCCGCAGCCGCGACACCACGAGGAAGAGATGGACGACGGCTGGTTCTACGCCGGGCCGCACGACATCTTCCCCGAGCAGTTCCCCAAGTTCCTGGGCCTGGCGCCGCCGTTGATGAAGGCGTTGACGACGACCCACGGCGAGATCTTCGAGGTGCAGTGGTGGCGGCAGCTGCAGGAGCAGCTGCGAAACGGAAACTACCCCGACACGCCACCCTACCCCGACACATTGCGACTGGCCTGACTAAGGGCCGCGAATCGAACCACGAGCGCGTCGATGGCGCGGCTGCATGCCTGACAAGCCCTTCCACGCTGCATGCTAGGCTCGCCGCACTTTTCCCCCTGCGGAGTTGGTCATGAAGAATCTTTCCCTGTGCGTTGGTGTGGCGGTGGCGCTGGCGGCTTCGTCGTGTGCGCAGACCGGGGAACGAACGGCCTCCGCGACAGCGGCAGGCAGTGCGGCGGTAGTCGCCCCCGCTGACCCGACGATGGTGGCGCGCTCCTGGGACAGCGTGCTGCAGGGCCAGTGGCGCGACCCGAAGAACGTCGCGCGCGACGCCTTCCGCAGCCCGCGCGAAACGCTTTCGTTTTTCGGCGTGCAGCCGAGTCATACCGTCATCGAGATCACCCCCGGCGGCGGCTGGTACTCCGAGATCCTCGCCCCGTACCTGCAGCCGCGGGGCCAGTACATCGCCGCCGTGGCCGATCCGGCCGCAGTGGCTGAGGGCAGCGCGCGGGAGTACCAGCAGCGGTCGAAGTCGGGACTGGAAACGAAGTTTGCCGCGGCGCCGGCGCAATACGGCAAGGCGAGGATCGTCGGCTTCGACCCGAAGGCGCCGGTGTTCGGCGCACCGGGTTCTGCCGACGTCGTGCTGACCTTTCGCAACGTGCACAACTGGCGCGGCGGCGGCACGGCCGAGGGCATGTTTCAGGGCTTCTTCAACGTGCTCGAGCCCGGCGGCGTGCTGGGGGTGGTCGAGCACCGGGCCAAGACCGACGTGGCGGCCGACGACAAGAGCGGCTACGTCGGGCAGGCCCAGGTGATCGCGATGGCCGAGGCGGCAGGATTCAGGCTCGATGCCAAGAGCGAGGTCAACGCCAACCCGAAGGACACCAGGGACCATCCCAACGGCGTATGGACGCTGCCGCCGGTCGGCCGCCACGAACCGGGCGAGGCCGCGAAGTACAACGCGATCGGCGAAAGCGACCGGATGACCCTGCGCTTCGTGAAGCCTGAGTAAGACGCTTCCCTTCTCCCCTCGGGAGAAGGTGCCCGAAGGGCGGATGAGGGCGTAAGACTTCGGCCAAGGGTGTATTTCCGCGGCCCGAGTTGCCGTTCCCTCATGCCACGGGCACTTCCTCCGGTCGTCCGGCGCTTCGCGCCACCTTCCCCGGGGGGAGAAGGAAACCAGACCATGCTCATCGCCTTCAACAAGCCGTTCAACGTGCTGTGCCAGTTCACCGACAGCGGCACGCCGCCGCGACAGACGTTGGCGGACTTTGGACTACCGCACGGAGTCTATGCCGCCGGACGCCTGGACTTCGACAGCGAGGGCCTGCTGCTGCTGACCGACGATGGCGCACTGGCGCACCACCTCACCGATCCGCTGCGCAAGCAGCCCAAGACCTACTGGGTCCAGGTGGAGGGCACGCCCGACGAGGAGCAGCTGCAGATGCTGTGCGACGGCGTCGAACTCAATGACGGACGCACGCGCCGTGCGTCCGCGCGCGCGCTGCAGAGGCCGCCGGTCCTGTGGCCGCGAGATCCGCCAGTGCGCTTCCGCAAGACCGTGCCTGACAGCTGGATCGAACTGGTGATCGGCGAAGGCCGTAACCGGCAGGTGCGGCGCATGACCGCCGCAGTCGGGCTGCCCACCCTGCGCCTGGTGCGCGTGGCGATGGGCGAGTTCTCGCTTCACGAGCTGCAGCCGGGACATTGGAAGCTGCTGCAGCCGTCCCGTTCGCTTTCGCCGCGCCCATTGAAAAAGCCGGGCTAGGCCCGGCTCTGTCGACTGCTGCGGCGCCGGGTTATTCCGACGCGGCGGTCGAGGTCGTCTTGCGCGCGCGCGGCTTGCGCGCGGCAGTCTTGGTGGCGGTGGACTTGGGGGCCGTGCGCTTGGCGGTGCCGGTGACGCGCTTGGCTTCCACGCGCCTGGAACGCCCTTCGATCGGCGCGCTGCCGTCCTTGTCGCGCTTGCGCTTGGCCGCATAGGCCATCACGCCGACCCCGAGTGCGGCGGCCACCGCGATGGCCGGGTTGCGGCGAACCAGTACGACCGCAAGCTTGCCGCCGGTCTTGACCGCACCCAGCGCAGCGCCGGTCTGCAGCAGTTTGGTGGCGCTCGGGCCGACGTGCTTCATGCTGTCGCCGGCCTGGCCGAGGAGTTCGAGGACGCGCTCGGTGATGATGGTGACTTTGCTCATGGGGTCGTCCAGGTCATGTCAGTAGAAAAATAGTGTGTGGCACGAGGTGTTCACGACGTGTTAGCGCGCCGCGCCGCACCCACCGCCCGCTGAATGCGGCCCGGCTCGAGCATCGTGTGCCTGGACAGGATCGGTGGCCTGCAGGCGTCATGGACCTTGCCGCCAACACACCTCGCCAGGCTCGATATCCGATGCACGACAGCTCAGGTGTCGCGAGGTTTCCCAGGATGCGTGGCCTGTGCGCTCCGTGGGTCGCCTCTGGACTGGCCAGTGCTTGCTTGCTCAGTGGCCGCGCGGCTTGGCCCGGTGCGAGGCCTGGGCGGTCCATGGGTCGTCCGGCCACGGGTGCCTGGGGTACCTCCCCTTCATCTCCTTGCGCACTTCGGGGTAGGTCCGCTCCCAGAAGCCGCGCAGGTCCTGGGTGACCTGCAGCGGCTTGCCGCCGGGCGAGAGCAGGTGCAGCGTCACCGGTACGCGGCCGTCGGCCACGCGCGGAGTGTCGGCGAGACCGAACAGCTCCTGCAGCTTCACTGCGAGCACCGGCGGTTCACCTGCGGCGTAGGTGACGGGCCTGTCGAGTCCGGAGGGCACGCTGATGCATTGCGGCGCCAGCTGGTCGATGCGCTGGCGCTGGGCCCAGTCGACGTGCGATTTCAGGGCATCGGACAGCTCGCCTTCGCTGAGTGCATCGAGTCGCGTTTTGCCTGCGAGCGCCGGCTTGAGCCAGTCATCGATCCCGGCAAGGAGCGTTTCATCGCCAAGGTCGGGAAGCGCGAGTTCGGGCATCCACTCGCGCACGCAGCGCTCGCGCTGCAGCCACTGCCGCAGCGAATCGGTCCACGGCAGCGAGTCGAGCCCGAGTTCGCGCACGGCGTCGGTCAGCGCGCTCGCAGCCAGTGCCGGATCGATCCTGCCTGCAGGCTTGGACTCGAGCACGATGGCATCGAACCGCGACTCGCGCCGGGCCACCAGCATCCGCCGCTCGCTGTCCCAGCGCACGCTGTCCTCGGTGACGAAGCGCTCGGCAAAATCCATGCGCAGGCGCGCCTGGTCCAGCGGCGCGGCGCGCAGGATGAGTCCGTCACCATGTGCGCCAGGGCCGCTGCGCGCCGAGCGCAGGTCGCTGGCCACGAGCCACGGCTCGCCGAGCAGCGCGCTGTCGTCGAAGAGCGTTGCCGTGCGGCCGTTGGCCAGCTGGTAGCGGCGCGGCTCGGTCGGGTGCTGGCGCCCGATGCGGTCGGGAAACGCGTGCATCAGCAGGTCGCCAATGCGGTGCGCCTCGATCTCCTGCGGTGGCAACGCCTTGGCGCCGGTACGTCGACGCCACTGTGCAGCGGCCGCGTCGATGGTCGCCAATCCGCCGCGGTGCGCGTCAGCGGGCACCCGACCGCTGCGAAATGCGGCCAGTGCACGCCAGCGGGCCGCGAGCGCGTCGCCGCCGCCGCGCAGTGGATCACGCGCCTCGATGAGCGCGGCCAGGTCGCAGGCGAGACTGCGTGCGATGTCATGTTGCGGGGTCAGCAGCATCGCGGCCAGGCGCGGATGCGTGCCCAGCGCGAGCATGCGCCGGCCAAGCGCAGTGATCGCACGGTCCACACCCAGCGCACCGAGCCGCTGCAGCAGCTCGCGCGCCGCGGCCAGCGGACCGGGCGGCGGTGGATCCACGAAGCGCAGGTCGTCGCTGCCCCACGCGGCCAGCTCCAGCGCCAGCGAAGCCAGTTCGACCTGCATCATTTCCGGGCGGCGCTGCGGGTCCAGGCGCTGCGACTGCGGCCACAGACGGTAGCTCCAGCCCGCTGCCACGCGTCCGGCGCGGCCGCTGCGCTGGTCGGCGGAGGCCTGCGAGATGGCCACGACGTCGAGGCGGGTGAAGCCGCTGTTGGGGTCGTAGCGCGGCTCGCGCGCCAGACCGCTGTCGATGACCACGCGCACTCCGGGCAGGGTGACGCTGGACTCGGCCACGTTGGTGGCCAGAACCACGCGCCGGCGCCCCTGCGGATCGGGCTGCAGCGCGACACTCTGCCGCTCCAGCGGCAGTTCGCCGTGCAGCGGCATCACCGCGACATCGCCGAGTGACGCGCCTGACTCCAGTGCGGCTTCGGTGCGCACGATTTCCTGCTGCCCGGGCAGGAACACCAGCACGTCGCCCGGATGCTCCTGTAGCGCGTGTTCCACCGCACGCCGCGTCTGGTGTTCCAGCGCCTCGTCGCGACGCGCGGCGAAGTGCGCTACCTCGACCGCATGGCTGCGCCCCGCACTGGACAGGCGCGGCGCATCCAGCACCGACGCCAGTCGTTCGCCGTCGAGCGTGGCCGACATCACCACAATGCGCAGGTCTTCGCGCACCGACGCCTGCACGTCGAGCGCAAGCGCCAGGCCCAGGTCGCCGGCGAGATGGCGCTCGTGGAACTCGTCGAACAGCAGCGCGCCGACGCCATCGAGCATCGGGTCGTCCTGCAGCATCCGCGTGAG
>JBDNHW010000024.1:0-30092 GCA_041688625.1 Pseudoxanthomonas sp. | reverse complement strand
TTCTCCATCGAACACCTCCGTGCGAGGATTGTCCTCGCTTTGTGGTGTCCGAGAAATCAGGGGTAATCCACTCTGACCCCGGTTTTCAAAGGGGGGAAAGCAAGATGGGCCTGTTCCTGTTCCTGTTCCTGTTCCTGTGCCTGTGCCTGTGCCGGCGATTGCGATTGCGATTGCGCCTGCGACTGCGACTGCGACTGCACAGCAAGTCGTGGAAGCCAGGCACGCCTCGGTGTGCAGGACAATCCCCCCCGCCCCCCTTTGAAAAAGGGGGGCGGGGGGGATTGTCTCCTGCTGTTCCTCGATGCGGTCATTTCACCCTGCGATCGGCCACCAGCGCGTCCACGACCGACGGATCGGCCAGGGTCGAGATATCGCCCAGTTGATCCGGGGCGTTCTCCGCGATCTTGCGCAGGATGCGGCGCATGATCTTGCCCGAGCGCGTCTTCGGCAGGCCTGGCGCCCACTGCAGGTGGTCAGGCGTGGCGATCGGACCGATCTCCTTGCGCACCCAGGCCACCAGTTCCCGGTGCAGTTCGTCGGTCTGCGCTTCGCCCGCGACCAGGGTGACGTAGGCGTAGATACCCTGGCCCTTGAGGTCGTGGGGGAACCCCACCACCGCGGCCTCGGCCACCTTCGGATGGGAGACCAGCGCACTCTCCACCTCGGCGGTGCCGATGCGATGGCCACTGACGTTCATCACGTCGTCCACGCGACCGGTAATCCAGTAGTAGCCGTCCTCGTCGCGACGGCAGCCGTCGCCGGTGAAGTAGGTGCCGGGATAGGTGCGGAAGTAGGTGTCGATGAAGCGCTGATGGTCGCCGTACACGCTGCGCATCTGCCCCGGCCATGAATCCAGCAGCACCAGGTTGCCCTCGGTGGCGCCTTCCAGCCGTTCGCCGTTGGCGTCGACCAGCGCCGGCTGCACGCCGAAGAACGGCAAGGTGGCCGACCCCGGCTTGAGCTCGATGGCGCCGGCCAGCGGGGTGATCATGATGCCGCCGGTTTCGGTCTGCCACCACGTGTCCACCACCGGGCAACGCGAATCGCCGACCACCTCGTAGTACCAGCGCCAGGCCTCCGGATTGATCGGCTCACCTACGCTTCCGAGCAGCCGCAGCGACGCGCGCGAAGTCTTCCTGACCGGGCCCTCGCCCTCGCGCATCAGCGCGCGGATGGCGGTGGGCGCGGTGTAGAAGATCGTCACCTTGTGCTTGTCGATGACCTCCCAGAAACGCGACACGCTGGGGTAGTTGGGCACGCCTTCGAACACCACCGAGGTGGCGCCGTTGGCCAGCGGCCCGTACACGATGTAGCTGTGGCCGGTGACCCAGCCGACGTCGGCGGTGCTCCAGTAGATGTCGTCTTCGCGCAGGTCGAACACCGCCTCGTGCGTATAGCTGGCATAGAGCAGGTAGCCGCCGGTGGTGTGCAGCACGCCCTTGGGTTTTCCGGTTGAACCGGAGGTGTAGAGGATGAACAGCGGGTCCTCGGCGTTCATGCGCTCGGGTTCGCACTGCGCGGGCTGCGGATCGACCACCGCGTCGAACCAGCGGTCACGCGGCATCTGCATGTCGACCGCGCCGCCAGTGTGGCGCACCACCAGCACCGTCTCGACCGTATTGGTGCCCGGCAGCTTCAGCGCCGCATCGACGTTCGCCTTCAGCGGCACTTTTTTGCCGCCACGCAGGCCTTCGTCGGCGGTGATGATGAGCTTGCTGGCGCAGTCGGACACGCGATCGGCGATGGAGTGGGCGGCGAACCCGCCGAACACCACCGAGTGGATCGCACCCACGCGAGCACAGGCCAGCATTGCCACCACCGCCTCAGGGATCATCGGCAGGTAGATGGTAATGCGGTCGCCTTTCTGCACGCCCAGGCTGCGCAGCGCGTTGGCCAGCTTGCACACGCGCTCGTGCAGTTCGCGATAAGTCACGTGCTGCGCCGGCTGGTCAGGGCTGTCGGGCTCGAACAGCAGCGCGGTCTTGTCGCCGCGGGTCGCCAGGTGGCGATCGAGGCAGTTGACACTGGCGTTGATCTCGCCGTCGGCGAACCAGTGGATGCGGAAGTCCTCGACCTCGAAACTGACGTCCTTGACTCGGGTGGGGGCCTTGAACCAATCCAGTCGTTTGGCGGCCGTGCCCCAGAACGCATCGGGATCCGCTATCGAGGCCGCGTAGTCGCGCCGGTAATCGTCGCGGCCGATCCGGGCGCTGGCGGCAAAGCCGGGGTCGACGGGGTACAGATCGCTCATGGTGCCCTCCATTGGTTCGCGATGGTGCTCTGCGGGCAGAGGCGGGAAGGCAGTTTGCCGCATTCCGCACGGTGGCAGCGCAGCAGGAGGCTTAGACGATGGTCTACCCCAAAGCCCAGGCGCAGCACGAACATGGCGCGTTCGACTAATGGCGAATGGTCCTGCGCAGCTTCCTCGCTCAGGATCCGCTGCAGCGGTGCCTGCCATGCGGCCGATCACGCATTACTGAACGGGAAGAGAGGTAATGAGCAAGCCAATTCCATCCATGTCGCCGCGTCCGCTGGCTGCGGCGCTGTTCGTCGCTCTGCTCGCGCCCGGCCTTGCCTTCGCCCAGACCGCGAAGGAGACGGAGCTGGAAGGGCGCATCGCCCAGCTCGAACAGCAGGTCCAGGCGTTGGTCTCATCGCAGCAGCAGCAACAGACCGCCATAACCGAGACCCAGGCCCAGGTCACCGAGGTCAGGACCGCGAAGGCCGCGCCGGACGACGGCAAGCCGCGCATCCAGGGCTCACCGATCATGCCGGCCGCCAACCCGGGCACGGCCTTCTCTTTCGGTGGCTTCATCAAGATGGATGGCATGTACACCGACACCGGCGACGGGCGCATCGCCGACGGCAGCGCCGGTAGGCTGTTCTACCTGCCCGGCGCCATACCGGTGGCCGGCGCGGGCGCCGACGGTGGCGATCCCTACACCGATTATCACGCGCAGTTCTCGCGTTTCTGGTTCAGCGCCGACCACGTCACCGAAGGCGGCACCAAGGTCAAGGCCTACATCGAGGCCGACATGTTCGGCGGCGGCAGCAACGCGCTGGTTGGCAACGAGACCTCGACCAACACCTACGCGGTGTCGCTGCGCCAGGCCTACGTGAGCTGGGGCAACTGGCTGGCCGGCCAGGCCTGGTCGAACTTCATGGACGTGGCCGCGCTGCCCGATTCGGTCGACTTCGTCGGCCCCACCGACGGTACCGTGTTCGTACGCCAGGCCCAGCTGCGCTACACCAGCGGACCGTGGTCGGTGTCGCTGGAGAACCCGCAGACCACGGTCACTCCGTACCTCAACAGCGGCGCCCGCTTCAACAGCGGGGCCAACCTGGTCCCGGACGTGACCGCGCGCTGGCAGGCCAAGGGCGACTGGGGCCACTTCAGCGTGGCCGGCCTGCTGCGCCAGTTCGAGTACCAGGACCGGAGCGAATCCGGCGCGGCGGTCAGCGTCTCAGGCAAGTTCAACATCGGCAAGAGCGATGACATCCGCTACGCGGTCAACGCGGGCAGCGGCATCGGTCGCTACCTCGCCTTCGGCCTGGGCAGCGACGTGGTGGTCGACGCCTCTGGCGACATCGACGCGCTCGACGGCTATGGCGCGTTCGTATCTTGGCGCCATGTATTTTCACCGCAGCTGCGCGGCAACCTGATGTATTCGGCCGCGCACTTCGACAACGATCGCGCCATCACCGGTTTAGGAGTGACCGAGCGGGCCCAGTCCATGCACGCCAACCTGATCTATTCGCCGTTCCCCAAGCTGGACGTGGGCGTCGAACTGATCTGGGGCCAGCGTTCGCTCGAGGATGAGCGCGAAGGCGACCTGCACCGCATCCACACCCACGTCAAGTACAGCTTCTAGGGGAAAGGCATGAACGCGACCGACGAGGTCGCGTCCCGCCAGCAGCACTGGCGCCAGCGCGCTCCGCTTGGAGGCGATGACCCGCCACAACTCCTGGCCCGGGTAGCGCGTTGCGCCGGGCCAGGCATCGATCAACCCGTTCCGAGTCCTGGGAGGCGACGAAGGTCGATTGGATTCGGCATCCTCCTGCGCCCGCTGCTGTCGGGCATCCGCTTCGGCGGCACCGACCTGGGTTTCTGGTTCGCGCAGCAGGGTTCCATTCTCGTCTTCATCGCCCTGATCTTCTATTACACCTGGTACATGAACCGCCTCGATCGCGAGTTCGACGTCCACGAACAATAAGGCTGCGCACATGGATCAGTTCACGATCAACCTCATCTTCATCGGCAGCTCGTTCCTGCTTTACATCGGCATCGCCATCTGGGCCCGCGCCCGCACCACCGCGGAGTTCTATGCAGCTGGCCGCGGGGTCCACCCGGTGCTCAACGGCATGGCCACCGCGGCCGACTGGATGTCCGCCGCGTCGTTCATCTCGATGGCGGGCCTGATCGCCTTCGTTGGTTATGGCAACTCCACCTACCTGATGGGCTGGACTGGCGGCTACGTGCTGCTGGCGCTGCTGCTGGCCCCGTACCTGCGCAAGTTCGGGCGCTTCACGGTGCCCGACTTCATCGGCGAGCGCTTCTACAGCCGCAGCGCGCGGCTGGTCGCGGTCGCAGCACTGCTGATCATCTCGCTCACCTACGTCATCGGACAGATGACCGGCGCGGGCGTTGCGTTCGCACGCTTCCTCGAAGTGGACGCGAAGACCGGCCTGTTCATCGCGTCGGCCGTGGTGTTCGTGTATGCGGTGCTCGGTGGCATGAAAGGCATCACCTATACGCAGGTGGCGCAGTATGTGGTGCTGATCATCGCCTACACGATCCCGGCGGTGTTCATTTCCATGCAGCTCACCGGCAACGTGCTGCCGCAACTCGGCCTGTTCTCCACCCACACCGAGTCGGGCCTGCCGCTGCTGGCCAAGCTGGATCAGGTGCTGCTGGAGCTCGGCTTCCAGGACTACACCGGCCACCACGGCTCGACCCTCAACATGGTGCTGTTCACCCTGTCGCTGATGGTGGGCACCGCGGGCCTGCCGCACGTGATCATCCGCTTCTTCACCGTTCCCAAGGTGTCGGATGCTCGCAAGTCGGCGGGCTGGGCGCTGGTCTTCATCGCCCTGCTGTACACCGTGGCCCCTGCGGTCGGCTCAATGGCCCGACTGAACATCATCAGCACCATCTACCCCGCCGGTACCGCCGCCGAGCCGATCGAGTACGCCGAGCGGCCCGACTGGATGCGCAACTGGGAACAGACGGGGCTGCTCGCGTTCGAGGACCTCAACGGTGACGGGCGGATCCAGTACTACACGCCGCCAACGAGGAGTTCGCCGCCACGGCCGCTGAGCGCGGGTGGGCTGGCAACGAGATGGTCACGTTCAACCAGGACATCCTGGTGCTGGCAAATCCGGAGATCGCGCAGCTTCCAGGCTGGGTCCTCGGCCTGATCGCCGCCGGTGGCCTTGCGGCCGCGCTGTCCACGGCGGCCGGCCTGCTGCTGGCCATTTCATCGGCGGTCAGCCACGACCTGATCAAGTCGACGTTCAAACCCGACATATCAGAGAAGGGGGAACTGCTGGCCGCACGCTTCTCGATGGCCGCCGCGATCGCCCTGGCCACCGGGCTGGGCCTGAATCCACCGGGGTTCGCCGCGCAGACGGTTGCACTGGCGTTCGGACTGGCCGCCGCGTCGCTGTTCCCGGCAATCATGATGGGTATCTTCTCCAAGAAGATGAACGCCATCGGCGCGATCGTGGGCATGGTGGTCGGCTTGCTGGCCACGTGCCTCTACATCTTCACCTACCTGGGCTGGTTCTTCGTTCCCGGCACCAACACGCTCGAGAACACGCCCGACAACTGGTTGTTCGGGATCTCGCCGCTGTCGTTCGGCGCCGTGGGCGCGGTGCTGAACTTCGCCGCGGCGTACCTGGTGCTGGCGGTGACCAAGCCGGCACCGGAGCGGATCCAGGAGCTGGTGGAGGGCATCCGCGTCCCGCGGGGCGCTGGCCTGGGCGCAGATCACTGATCCAGTAATGCGAACCCGACGGCCCGCCCCGCTGCCTGGTGCGGGCCGTTTCGTATCCGCACCGCGGCCCGCACCGGCTGTATCCACGCCCTGGGACAGGGTGGCGGGAAGTCATCATGATGGATCGGTGCGCACGACAACCGACGCACCTCGAGAGGAGTCGCCATGCTGTTGGAGCTGTTTGCGATCGTCGCCGCAGGTTTCGGACTGGCCGGCCTTGCCCTGGCGTTCAACATCCTGGTTCGCAAGCGGTTGCCGGGCTGGGCAATTCCTGCAGCGGCGGGCGCCGGCATGCTGGCGATGGCGATCTGGCTCGAGTATTCCTGGCTGGACCGCGTCACCGCGACCTTCCCCGACCAGGTCGAAGTGGCGTCCAACAACGAACTGCGGGTGTGGTATCGCCCGTGGACCTACGTGGTTCCGCAGACCAGCCGACTGATCGCGATCGACCACCGCTTCGACCGGCGCAATGCGGCGATGCCCGACCAGGTGCTGACGCAGGTCCTGCTAGTGGCGCGCTGGGAGCCGCCGCGTCAGTTCGGCGCGGTGTTCGACTGCGGCGGCCGGCGGCGCGCCGACCTGATCGACGACGTGGTGTTCGACCAGGACGGTTCCCCGCGGAACGCGCGCTGGATCGCACTGCCGGACGACGACAGCGTGCTGCGTGCCGCCTGCACCCGGTGATCGGCCATCGTCCACCGCCGCTTGCAGGGGCCTGCGCGCAGCGCTGGCGGGCTGAACCTCTGCCGCCATGGCGGGAATGCATGTTGCGCGGCCGCGCGACGCAATAGTTCCATGGACGCCGTCCCCGGCCTGGACCTGAGCCAGCCCCCGTTCGATCTCCTGGACGATGCCGGACGCGGGCGCCTGCAGGCTAGCGTGGATCTCGGTTTCCATGCCGCAGGAAGCACGCTGATCGAAGCCGGCACCTCTTCGCCGCACGTGCACGTGATCCTGAAGGGACTCGTGCATGCCTACCAGGCCGATGGACCCGGCACAGAGCAGCGGTTCGCCGACTACGGTCCGGGCGATGTGTTCGGCGCGTGGGCAGTGATGGCGGGCCGCGCCCGCCTGAGCTACCGCGCCGACGGGGAGTGCCTGAGCTTCCTGATCCCGGCCGAGGTGTTCCGGCGATTGATCGAGGACAACCCGCGCTTCGCCGCCTATTTCAACGAGGGGCTCGAGGCCAAGGGGCGATTGTCCGTCTCGGGAGCGGATCGCAGCGAAGCGGCCGAACTGATGGTCGCCCGTGTCGGCGAGGCGCAGCTGGCGCCGGCCGAGCGCGTCACCGCCGCGACGTCCATTGCCGATGCCGCCGCACGGTTGCGGGAGCGACGCGTGGATTGCCTGCTGGTGGACGATGCCGGCTTCGAGGAACCCGGCATCCTGCCCCGTACCGACCTGCTCGATGCCGTGGCGCTGCAGCGGCTTCCGCTGCACGCGCCGGTCGGACCGCTGGCCAGCCGACCGCTGGTCTGCGTCGGGTCCGAGGATGTGCTGTTCCAGGCGCTGATCGGCATGACCGAGCACCGGATCGAGCGGGTCGTGGTTCGCGATCGCGGTGCGAGCGCTGGCCAGCGGGTGCGGCGTGTACACGTGGCGCTCCACCCAGTCGTCGGGCGCGCCCTTGCCGTACTGCTCGATCTCCCCGCGCTGCGCGCGCGCCTCCCGATAGAGCTCCACGCCACGCCAGAACACGTTGCCGATGCCCTTGAAGCGCGGGCTGTGCGGATCCTCTTCGGTCTCCACCTTGGCGTGGTGCTTGCGGTGGATCGCCACCCACTCCCTGGTGATCATCGAGGTGGTCAGCCAGGTCCAGGCGCGAAAGAAGTGGCTGACCACCGGGTGGAAATCGACCCCGCGGTGGGCCTGGCTGCGATGCAGGTACAGGGTCACTGCGAAAATCGTCAGCTGGGTCAGCACCAGCAGCACCGCCAGCATGCCCATCCAGCCGAGGCCAAGCAGGCCGCCGGACAGGAATGCGAGAAGCGAATCGGACATGGCGCGGAACTCCAGATGAGGCCAGCCGGGAGCGGCAGGTCATGATGGCGCGAGGCGGGTGAAGCTTTGGTCGCCGCTTTGCGCGCTGTTCAGCGAGCGTCGCGCGGCTCGGCGATTGAACAGGCCGCTGCCGCCGTAAACTTGGCGCCATGCCCGAACTGCCCGAAGTCGAAACCACGCGTCGCGGGCTGGCTCCGCACCTGCAGGGACGGCGCATCACCTCGGTCACCCTGCGCCGCGCGGACCTGCGCTGGCCGATCCCGGACGAAATCACCCAGCTGCTGCCGGGGCAGCGCATCGATGCCGTCCGCCGTCGCGCCAAGTACCTGCTGCTGGACACCCAGGCGGGCAGCGCGCTGCTGCACCTCGGGATGACCGGAAGCCTGCGCGTGCTCGACCCGCACACGCCGCTCAAGCTGCACGACCACGTGGACGTTGCGCTGGATTCCGGACAGGTGATGCGCTTCAACGACCCGCGCCGCTTCGGCTGCCTGCTGTGGCAGCCTGCGGGGGCCATCCACCCGTTGCTCGAGGCGCTGGGGCCCGAGCCGCTTTCGCCGGAGTTCGATGGCGATTACCTGTTCGCACGCAGCCGCGGGCGCAAGGCCCCGGTCAAGACCTTCCTGATGGACCAGCGCGTGGTGGTGGGCGTGGGCAACATCTACGCGGCCGAGAGCCTGTTCGGCGCAGGCATCTCGCCGGTGCGGGCGGCCGGCAACGTGTCGCGAGAGCGCTACGCGGCGCTGGCGGCGGCGGTGAAGGACATCCTGACCTACGCGATCACCCGCGGCGGCACCACGCTGCGCGACTTCATCAGCCCCGACGGTGCGCCGGGCTACTTCGAGCAGGAGCTGTCGGCCTACGGTCGCGCCGGGCAGCCCTGTCCTGTCTGCCAGACGCCCCTCAAGCAGCGCAGCATCGGCCAGCGGGCCAGCGTGTGGTGCGGCCGCTGCCAGCGCTGAGGTCGCTTCGTGCGTCATGGGTAGCGCTTTGGTGCCTGACGATTGGCGCTATATTCCGGGCTGCTCTCCCCCGGGACGTCGCAATGGACTCTGCCGGTATCACTGTATTTCTCGAATCACCGCGAAAGGGTGATCGCGCCGCGCTCGACCACGTACTGGCCACGCTCTACCAGGAGCTGCACACCATGGAGCGGCGACAGCTCTCGGGCCAGCACGGGTACACCCTGGATGCGACGGCGCTGGTCCACGAGTCCTACCTCTAGCTGATCGGCAGCAGCGGCAATGCGAAGTTCGACGACCGCGCCCACTTCTTCGCCTATGCCGCCTCGTCGATGCGCAGCGTGGTGGTGGACTACGCGCGCAACCGGCTGGCGCGCAAGCGTGGCGGCGACCTCAGGCGCGTGGCCGAGATCCCGGAGGACGTGGAGAGTCCGCTGCGCCTGGACGAGGACATGCTGTCGTTGAACGACGCGCTGGACAAGCTTGCCGCCGCCGACGAGCGCCTGGCTCGCGTGGTCGAGATGCGCTACTTCGCGGGCCTCTCCGAGCTGGAGATCGTCGAACTCCTGCAGCGCTCGGAGCGCAGCATCCGCCGCGACTGGCAGAAGGCGCGGCTGTTCCTGCTCTCGGCGATGCAGGACGAGTGACCCGTTTGTTGCGCTGACCATGGACGTAGAACGCTGGCAGCGGCTGTCTTCACTGCTCGACGTGCTACTCGAGCTGAATCCTCCAGCGCAGGCGGCGCGGCTGGAAGCGCTGCGTCGCCAGGATCCGGAGCTTGCCGCCGACCTGGGCCGGCTGCTGGCACTGGAGGAAGTGGATGACGCGCGGGTCGACCGACCCCTGCACGATGCCGCTGAACTGCCTCCGGTGGGCAAGCGAATCGGACCCTACCGCATGGATGCCGTCCTTGGCGAAGGCGGCATGGGCATGGTCTGGCTGGCCTCGCGCGCCAACGGACTGTACCAGCGGCAGGTGGCGCTCAAGCTGCTGCGGCCCGGCTTCGCCGATCCCAACCTGCGACTTCGCTTCAGCCGCGAGCGCGAAATCCTGGCGCGCCTGGCGCACCCCAACATCGCAGGGCTGCTCGACGCCGGAATCGGCAGCGAAGGCCAGCCTTACCTGGCGCTGGAGTACGTGGAAGGTATCCCGATCACCGACTACTGCCACTCCCGCGGCCTGTCCGTGGAGGAGCGGATCGGGCTGTTCCTGCAGGTCTGCGAAGCGGTCAGCCACGCCCACGCCAACCTGATCGTGTACCGCGACCTCAAGCCCTCGAACATCCTGGTGACGACCGCCGGGGAAGTGCGGCTGCTGGACTTCGGCATCGCCAAGCTGCTGGACGCAGCGACGACTGCGTCGACCGAGTCCAATACGGAAGTGCGCGCCTTCACCCTGCACTACGCGGCACCCGAACAGGTGCGCGGTGAGCCGGTCACCACCCGCACCGACGTCTATTCGCTCGGCGTGGTGCTGTACGAGCTGCTGGCCAACACCAAGCCCTACCGCCTGCGCCGCCAGAGCGACGCAGAGTGGGAGCAGGCGATCCTCGCGGTGGAGCCGCTGAAGCCGTCCAATGCCTCGCAGCGGACCGCCGATGGCCACCACGACGACAGCCTGGGTGCGCGGCGCCACGCACGTCGCCTGCGGGGCGACCTCGACACGATCGCGCTCAAGGCGCTGGCCAAGCAGCCGGAAAATCGCTACCCGTCTGCCGAGGCCCTGTCGCTCGACCTGCGCCGCCACCTCGCGGGACGTCCGATCATTGCCGGGCTACTCGCTGGCGAACGGCAGCGAGCCCTGCAACGATTCGATCCGCCCTTCGCCGCGGGCGATCTTCTTGAACTCGGCGCGGCTCACCGACACATAGCGTTCGTTGCCTCCGATCTGCACCTGCGGCCCCTGCTGCACCGCGTGCCCCTGGTCGTCGACGCGCACGGTCATCGTCGCCTTCTTGCCGGTGTGGCAGATGGTCTTGATCTCCTCCAGTTCGTCCGCCCAGGCCAGCAGGTACTGGCTTCCTTCGAACAGCTCTCCGAGGAAGTCGGTGCGCAGCCCGTAACAGAGCACCGGCACGCGCAATGCATCCACCACTTCGCCCAGCTGCCACACCTGCACGCGCGTCAGGAACTGCGCTTCATCCAACAGGACGCAGTGCAGCGGCCCGTGGGCGTCGATGTCCTGGCGCAGCAACCGCTCGAGATCGGCATCACGATCGAAGCTCATGCCCTGGGCGCTGAGGCCAATGCGCGAGGCGACGATGCCGCTACCGGCGCGGTGGTCCAGCTGCGGGGTGAGGATCACCACGCGCATGCCGCGCTCGCGGTAGTTGTGCGCCGACTGCAGCAGCGTGGTGGTCTTGCCGGCGTTCATCGCCGAATAATAGAAATAGAGCTTGGCCATGCCGCGATTCTATCGCGGCGCAGCGGTTGGTCAGTCCGCAGGCGCCCGAACCTGCTGCACGTTTCCGACATCCACCTGGCCTTCCTTCGACGGCGGCCACAGCGAGTCCTGCCACGCCTGGTACTGCACTGGGTCCCAGAACTTGCTGGCGTAGAAGCGATGCGCCGGGATCGACGTCATTGTGCCGTTGTTCCCCGCCACCATGACGCCTTTCGGGGCGCTGACAGAAGGTGAATAACGTTGCGCCCGCTGCTTCGCCTTCTTCATGAAATGCGCCATTCGCGGCTTGGCGGCGGCATCGGCGTACTCGGCCAGCAGGGCACGACCCGCTTCGAGCGCGCGCGCGCGTTCCAACGTATCGAGCTGGCGCCAGTACTGTTCCCGCAGACGCACGAACTGCGGATAGCCCCTCTCGGCAGTGATGTCGACCCACGCATAGGCGGCAGGCCGGTCAGCCTCGGCACCGGGCCCCTGCCACAGCAGCTCGGCCACCATGGCCTGCAAAAGCTTGTCCGCGTACAGGGCGGCGCGCTGGAACTCGGTCATCGCCCTGTCGTGGTCACCGGCCTCATACGCTGTCCAACCCTCAGTGCGATGCTTGAAATCGGGATGGGCGTTGAGGAAGGTGCGCGTGCTGAGCACCCTCTGGTCCCGTGTATCGACCTGGGCAGCCGCGGTGTCTGCCGCCAGTGCAGTGGCCGGGCCTGCAGCTGTGGCAACAACTGACAGGATCATGACGTGCATGAAGCGGGCAACCCGGTGCTGCATGTCCATTCGTGCCTCCGTGGCAGACCAGCTCGACCCGAATCAGGGCGTACGTGCATCCTCCACGCCCTCGACTGCCGGTGCAACCGCATCGAGCTCAGGCTCGGTGGCGGGAATGCGCAAGTCCAGCTGCTCCATGTTCCCGATTTCCACCCGGCCCACGCGCGGCGCGGCCCAGATCGAGTCATGCCACTGCTGTTACTGCTTCGGGTCCCAGTAGCGCTCGTCGTAGAACCTGGTGGCGTCGATGGTTTCGTAACCGCCGGGGGCGGGCACGTAGATCTTGGCGTTGCCGGCGAAGCCGGTGCGGCTGCCGACGGCCTGGCTGCGACCGCGCCGCAGCTGCGAGGCGATACGCGGCAGGGCCGCCGCGTCACCGTAGCGGGCGTAGATCGCCTGCCCCTGCTCGATGGCCTGCTCGCGCTGTGCTGCATCGAGCCCATTCCAGTAGCGCTCGCGCAGGCCCAGGAAACCGCGATAGCCGCGCTCGGCCGCCAGGTCCATCCAGGCGTAGGCCAGCGCTGGGTCACGCGCCGCGCCCTGGCCGGTCCAGTACATCTCGGCCACCATTCCCTGCGAAGGCTTGTCCCCGTAGAAGGACGCCCGTTGATAGGCCTGGAACGCCTTCTCCTGATCGCCCTTCTTCGCCGCCTCCATGCCCAGCAGCCTGAATCGAAGATCCGGATGCCATCTGAGGAAGCCGGCCGTCACCATCAGCGGGTCTTCCGTGGGGTCCGGCGGCGCCGGCGTTGGCTGCGCGGCTGCGGTGGAGCTCGCCAGGATGAGCAGCGCGAGCAGGGACAGCCTGGTCATTCGGATATTCCAGTAATCCAAGGATGGCAAGGATAGGACCCCGGCTACAGCGATGTCTCTAGACTGATGGCACGGTGGAGCCGACGCCGCTACTGACTGGATGGACGTTGCGGGGGCTCACGAAGCATGTGCGCGCGGAGCGTGATTCGTCGCCTTTGCCCAGCCCATCAGTCCTCCGCCGGCTCTTTCTTCGCCACGCTCTCGACGCCGCCCACGTCGACGCGACCCTTGCGCGCTGGCGGCGCATCCCACATCTGGTCCTGCCATTCGAAGTACTTGTCCGGCTGCCAGTACTTGGCGGCGTAATACTCGTCGGCGCGGATGCGCACCCCGCGCCCGGCGTTGGGGCCGGTGAACGGAATGATCTCCAGGTTGCCGGTGAAACCCACGCGGCTGCCGGTGACGTTGCGGTTCTTGCGCAGCATCCTGGCCATTCGCGGCTTGGCGGCGGCATCGCCGTACTCGACCAGCAGCGGCTGGCCACGCTCGATCGCCGCAGCCTGTTCGGCGGAGTTCATCTCGCCCCAGTACTGCTCACGCTTGATGATGAAGTTCGAATAGAACCGCTCGGCGGCCAGGTCCATCCATGCGTAGCCGATGGCGCGGTCCTGCGGCACGCCGATGCCCTTCCAGTACATCTCGGCGATCATCGCCTGGGCGGGCTTGTCGGCATAGCGCGCGGCCTTGAGGAAGTGGTCCATGGCTTCGTCGTAGCGCTGGTTGGTGTAGGAGTGCAGGCCCTCGCGGCGCCAGCGCAGGTCCGGATGGGCGCTGAGGAAGCCTTCGGTCATCAGGTCGGCCGACATGCCGGGTTCGCCGACGAAGTTGCCGCTGGTGGGCCGTTCGACCGGCCCCTGGAGTTCGGCCTTGAACGGCGGCGTTTCGTCATTGCTCCGGGCCATCGCGAGCGGCGGTGCGAGCGCCAGGATCAGTAACGTCGTGGTGAGTGTCTTCATGTTCGACTCCGTGGAGGGTCCGGGTGCAGCCTTGAGGGGAAGTACGCGCAGGAGTGATGGAGCGTCGCGCCATGCATCCAGCGTTGATGCCCGCGCCGGCGTGATCTGCATCGAGCACAATCCTAGGCATGCTTCGTGGCGATGTATCTAGGCTGTTCGCATGCAGTACTAATGGCCTATGCGCGTTGTGACCCGCCGGGCCTCTTCACTGCTTCCGGGAGCGGGGCTTCGGCCGTCGCCGGGTGCCTGGCCGGGCCACACCTGCCTCCGAGGCTCGACCCGCTTCAGTACACTGCGCTGCCCAGCACCCGCGTCGTCATGCAAGGCCTCAACACTCCCCAACGCAACGCGGTCCTGCACTGCGACGGCCCCTTGCTGGTCCTGGCCGGCGCCGGCAGCGGCAAGACCCGGGTGATCATCGAGAAGATCGCGCACCTGGTGACTTCCGGTCGCGTGCCGGCCAAGCGCATCGCCGCGATTACCTTCACCAACAAGGCCGCGCGCGAAATGCGCGAGCGCCTGGGCAAGCGCCTGAAGGGCGACGCTGCCGAAGGGCTGACCCTGTGCACCTTCCACGCGCTGGGCCTGAAGTTCCTGCAGATTGAACACGCGGCCGTGGGCCTGAAGCGCGGCTTTTCGATCTTCGACAGCGACGACAGCGCCGCGCAAGTCAAGGACCTGATGCCCGGCGCCAAGCCCGACGCGGTGGAAGCCGCCAGGAACCTGGTGTCGCGGGCCAAGAACGGCGGGCTGTCGCCGGAGCAGGCGCTGGCCGCGGCGCGCAGCGTGCGCGAGAAGGAAGCGGCCAGCCTGTACGCGCGCTACCAGGCACGGCTGGCGGCGTTCAATGCGGTTGATTTCGACGACCTGATCCGCCTGCCCGTACAAATCCTCGAAGGCGACGCCGGCATCGCCGCGGCATGGCGCGAGCGCATCGGCTACCTGCTGGTGGACGAGTGCCAGGACACCAACGATGCGCAGTACCGGATGCTGCGGGTGCTGGCCGGTCCGCGCGGTGATTTCACCTGCGTGGGCGACGACGACCAGAGCATCTATGCCTGGCGCGGCGCCAACCCCGACAACCTGCTGCAGCTGGCGCAGGACTATCCGGCGCTGAGGGTGATCAAGCTGGAGCAGAACTACCGCTGCAGCAGCCGCGTGCTGCGCGCGGCCAATGCGCTGATCGCGCACAACCCGCACGAGCATCCGAAGAAGCTGTGGAGCGACCAGCCCGACGGCGACCGCATCCGCGTGTGGGAGTGCCGCGACAACGAGCACGAGGCCGAAAAGGTCGCCGCGGAGATCGCCTACCTGCATACCGCACGCGAGGTCGAGTGGAGCGAGTTCTGCATCCTGTTCCGCGGCAACCACCAGTCGCGCCCTCTGGAAAAAGCGCTGCAGCTGCTGCGCATTCCCTATCACCTGAGCGGCGGCACCGCGTTCCTGGAGCGGCAGGAGGTGAAGGACGCGCTGTCGTGGCTGCGACTGGTCGCCAACCCCGATGACGATGCGGCGTTCCTGCGCGCGGTGCAGTCACCCAGGCGCGAAGTCGGCGCCACCTCGCTGGCCAAGCTGGCGCAGATGGCACAGCACGCGAACCTGCCGATGTCGCGCGCGGCCGAGACGATGGGCGCGCTGAAAGCGCTGACGCCGCGCGCGGCCAACGGCCTGAGCGCGTTCGTGGACGTGGTGCGCGACCTGCGTACGCAGTCGGCGCTGCTGCCGGCCGCCGACCTGGTGCGACGCCTCAGCGAGAAATCCGGACTGCTCGGCGAGCTTCGCGCGCAGTGCAAGGACGAGGCCTCGTTCGTGCGGCGTCGCGCCAACCTCGATGAACTGGCCGACTGGTTCGAAGGCGGCCCTCGCGGCAACAGCGTCGGCGACCTGGCCGCGCAGCTGGCGCTGCTGTCGCGCAACGACAAGGACGACGGCGGCAACCAGGTGCGGCTGATGAGCCTGCACGGAGCCAAGGGCCTGGAATTCCGCTACGTGTTCATCATCGGCTGCGAGGACGGAGTACTGCCGCACGAGATGAGCGTGGAGGAAGGCAACCTCGCCGAGGAACGCCGCCTGATGTACGTGGGCATCACCCGCGCCAAGCAGGGCCTGTACCTGAGCCACAGCCGCGAAACCCGGCGCTTCCGCGAAAAGGTGCGCCTGCAGCCGAGCCGCTTCCTCGACGAACTGCCGCAGGCCGAACTGCAGCGCGACGGCGCCGATCCGGTGGCCGATGCCGAGCGCAAGAAGGAGCGCGCCAGCGCCGGGCTCAAGGCGATCCAGGCGCTGTTCGACTGACCCGCTCCAATGCCGTGTAGATCCGAACCCGCCCAGATGGTCCATGGCCTTGCAGACCCGAGATTGCCCGGATGCTTCCTGACCCGGTATCTGTAGATCCGAGCTTGCTCGGATGCTTCGACTGGCACGATATCTGTAGATCCGAGCGTGCTCGGATGCTTCAACGCAGGATCAAAAGCATCCGGGCGAGCTCGGATCCACGGGCGGGGGGCAACTGATTTTCTCGCTGCTCGCCCGAGGGCTCAGCCTGCGACCGTCGCTGCGGTACGCTGTGCGCCCTGGCTGATCGATTGTGCGAAAACCGATGACCCGATCCAGTCCCGTGTGGTTGCTGATCGCCTTCGCCATCGCGTTCGTCGGGGTGGGTTTTCGCTACTGGCAGCTCGGGTATTCGCAGGTGAGCCTGCCCGATGCGCTGTACGGCCCCGGACTGGCCGCGGTGTTCGTGGTGGCGCTGATGGTGCGTGCTTTCGGACTGGCGAAGTTCCGGGTTGCCTGGCTGCTGGTCGCAGCCGCGGTGCCGGCGGCGGTGATGGCGCGCATCGCGTTCGACACTGCATCCGATCCCACCTCGCACAACCTGTGGCCTTTCGAGATCGTCATCGCCGCAGGCGTGGGCCTGTTGGCAGCGCTGGGCGGTGCCTTGCTCGGCAGTCTGTTCCTGTTGCGCAGCAGCCGTCGTCCCTGATGTTCTTCGATGTACTGGGCGCTGCGGTGGGCGCCTACACCGCATATGCGGCGTGGCGCGGCTCGGTGGTCGCCAAATCCGGCCCCTTTGCCCGGACGATCCTGCGCAGCGAGCGGCCGAGGTACTTCTGGGCGGTGATCGCGGTCTACGCCGGGCTGGCGCTGGCGCTGATCTTCATTTTCTGAGCCGACGCGTGCCTGCGCGACGACGTAGCGAACGGCTAATCGGATGACGCCGGCCGCAGCAGTGCTTCGATGCGTTCCCGCAGCGCCGCCACTTCTGCCTCCAGCGCCGCCACGCGCGACTCCAGGCCCGGCGCGGACGACGCACTCTCCGTACCGCCGCTGGAGGCAATGTGCGCACTCACCGCGGCCACGTCCACCGGCCCGCACATCAGGTGCACGTAGCGGTCCTCGCGCTGCCCCGGCCCGCGCGGAATCTGCACGACCAGGCCCGGCTGGCGCTGGATCATCCGCTCCAGGTGGTGGCGCACGTCCTCGGCGTCCTGGAAGCGCACCAGGCGCTCGCTGCGCGACATCAGCTCGTGCACGGTCTGCGGCCCGCGCAGCAGCAGCAGGCCCAGCAGCGCCAGCTGCTGTTGCAGCAGGTCGAAGGCCTTGCCGGCGTGGTGTTCGTAGCGTTCGGCACGCGTGGAGTACACCTGCCGCGCCAGCCCCTTCTGCTCCAGCTGGCGGAGTGCGTGGTTGACGTCGCCATGGTTGATCGACATCACCGGTTCGCGCGCGGTCTTCTGGTTGGCGGCCACCTGCGCGGCGTTGATGGTGAGCGGGTAGGCGTCCGGCGTAGTCGATTCCTTCTCGATCAGGCAGCCCAGCACGCGCGCTTCGGCCGCGCTGAGGACGGGGAGCGGGATGTCGTCGTTCATCATTCGATGTGCCGTCTCGGGGGACGCGCAGGATACCGGAGGCCGCAGGCTACGCGCGGGAAAGCCAGGCCGTGGAAACCGGCGCCTCGGTGATGTCATCGGCACCCGCTAGACTGGCGGCGACCTTCCAGACCGAAATCACATCATGCGCGTCCAGCTCATCGTCGCCTGCACCACCCTCGCCCTCGCCTCGTGCAAGCCGGCCACGCCGCAGGACGCGGCGGCGCCGGTAACGCCACCGGCCGTCGTGGCGGCGCCCGCGACCACACCGGCCAACGACAACCTCAATGCCGTGGCGTGGGTGCAGGCGTCGGCCGAGTACAAGGCCATCAGCGAACAGACCTTCCGCTCGGCGGCCGACCACCTGGATGTCGCGCTGAACGAGGCCAACTGGGACGCACTGGTGCCCGAGGAGCGGGGCAATGCCATCACCGGGCTGAAGCCGGCGGTGATCATGGACGTGGACGAGACGGTGCTGGACAACTCGCCCTACCAGGCCCGCCTGATCCGCGACGGCGCCGAGTACAACGAGGTCAGCTGGGACCAGTGGGTGGCGGAGAAGAAGGCCAGGCCGCTGCCGGGCGTGGTCGATTTCGCCAGGGCCGCCAGCGCCAGGGGCGTCACCATCCTCTACGTGTCCAACCGCGCCGTCCACCTCAAGGACGCAACGCTGGCCAACCTGCGCGCGGTGGGACTGCCGGTGGCCGACGACAGCGTGTTCCTCGGCCTGGGCACGGTGCTCGAAGGCTGCGAGCAGAGTGGATCGGAGAAGCTGTGCCGGCGCCGCATGGCGGGACAGGACTACCGCGTGCTGATGCAGTTCGGCGACCAGATGGGCGACTTCGTCGAGATCCTGGCCAACACGCCCGAAGGGCGCGGGCAACTGTTCGACGAGTACAGCGACTGGTTCGGCGAGCGCTGGTGGATGCTGCCCAACCCGACCTACGGCTCGTGGGAGCCTGCGCTGTTCAACAACGACTGGGCCAGCCCGGCCGCCGAGCGACGCCGCATGAAGCTCGAAGCGCTGGACTACGCCCCTTGAACCCGGCCGCGCCGCTGGCGCTCGGTCCGCGCGAGCGGCTGATATTCGCCCTTGATGAGCCCGATCGCGACTCCGCGCTCGGCTGGGTCGAGCGGCTGGGTGACAGCGTAGCGTTCTACAAGATCGGCATGGAGCTGCTGGCCTCCGGCGCGTACTTCCAGGTGCTCGACGAACTGGCGCGTCGTGACAAGAAGGTCTTCGTCGACCTCAAGTTCTTCGACATACCGGCCACCGTGGCAGGCGTGGTGCGCGGGCTGTCGCGCTGGCCAGTCACCTACTGCACCGTGCATGGCTGGCACGCCGGGATGATGCAGGCCGCGGCGGAGGCAAGACGCGGCGACCTGCGCCTGCTGGCGGTGACCGTACTGACCTCGATGGACGCCGGGGACCTGCAGGCGATGGGCATGGCGTCGACTCCCACGGATGTCGTGGTCGAACGTGCGCGTGCGGCGCAGCAGGCGGGCCTGCAGGGGGTCATTGCCTCCGGCCAGGAAGCGGCCTTGATCCGGTCGGCCGCCGGTGCGGATTTCGACATCGTCTGTCCGGGCATTCGGCCGGCCGGCGCCAGCGCCGACGACCAGAAGCGCACTGTGGGCGTGGCCGAAGCATTCGAGCGCGGCGCCGACGCGATCGTGGTCGGACGGCCGATCGGCAAGGCCGACGATCCCCGCGCGGCGGCCGAAGCGATGCAGGCTGAGGTCGCCGGCTGCTTCGCCCGCCGCAACGCGTAGCCTGCGCACGATGAAAGCGGCGCCGCGCGCGGCAGGATGACGGCCGTGCTTGCCCTGCGGCCGGCAGGAAAGCACCATGTCCCGATGGGGATCTATGGCAACGTGCAGGTACCGCTGCGGAATCGCCGGAGCACGTGGTGTGGAGCGCTGCTGGTCGCCCTCGTGGCGATGGCAGGCTGCAGCCGCGAGGCGGCCGATCCGCCGAAGCGGCCGAGCGGCCCGGCCGCCGCCGTCCTGCGCCTGGCCGAGCACCTTCGCCACAACGACCTTCGCGGCTTCGCGCGCGATGCCGTGCCTCCCGCGCACTTCAAAGCGCTTGAAGCCGCGTGGCGCAGCGGAACCAGCCGCTGGCCGCTGACCGAGCTGCCGCTGGACGACCAGATCGAGCCGATGCTGTCGGCGCTGGCCGCGCCAGAGGCCTTGCGCGAGCTCAAGAAGTCCTTTGATCGCAACCTCGCCAACCAGAGCCGGGACCTGCGGCAGGCCGCTGTCTCGCTGGGCTCTTTCGGCGTGCAGTACGTACAGCGCGAGGGCGACTATTCCCCACAGGAGCGGGCGCACTACGTGCTGGTGATCAACGCGCTCAGCGAGTGGGCACAACAGGCGCCGCTGGGTGATCCGGTGCGAGCGGACGCCGCGATCTCAAAGCTGGCGGCGGCGGCGCGAACGTCGGGGTTTACCGGCGAAACATCGCTGCGCGAAGCGGGAATGGAGGCGAGCCTGGTACGGCTCGAGCCGTTCTTCGCGGCCAGCAAGAACGTGCTCGCCAGCTACGGACTGTTGATCGACCGCAGCCTGGACGGGCTGCGCGCAGAGGTGATTGCCGAGCAGGGCGAGACCGCGCAGGTGCGCCTGCGCTACCCGCTGGCCGGCCGCGAGATGGACACCGTGGTGGACCTTGAACGCCACGATGGCCGCTGGTACCTGGCCGATTACCTGCGGGAAGGTGAGCACGCGTTGCAGGCACTCAAGTCCGGCGCGGCGCCCGCGCAGAACACCCGCTCCGACATGCCCGCGCAGACTGAACTGCCGCAGACGCGCCAGGCGCCACCGGACGATCAGCGCCTGCCCTAGCGCCTGCAGGCAGTCGCAGGCGGCGGCCATGGCGTCAAACAGGCGCTGGGCCATAATGTCGCCGATGTCCGAACAGAATCCCTTGCCGTTCCCCGAGCAGTCGCCTGCGCAACCGCCGGAGTCGACACCTCGCTCTGGGCCGGGTCAGGCTGCTGCTTCGCCTGCGCGCCTGTCCAAGCATCCGTGGTGGGCGTGGGCGATGCGCAAGGTGGCCCATCCCTGGCTGGGGCTGGCGATCGAGCCGGAAGACCCGCGCCAGTACGTCGACATGCGTCCGGTGTGCTACGTGATGGAAGACTACGGCCTGTCCAACGCGCTGATCCTGGACCGCGCGTGCCTCGATGCCGGCATGCCTTCGCCGCTGGTGCCGTTGCCGGGTGACCCACTCGGGCGCAAGCGCGCCTACGTGGCGCTGTCGCGGCGCAATGCCAGCGCGCTCATCCCCGAAGCAGGCAGCACCAAGACGCACTCCGGATCACTGGCCCGGCTGCTGCAGGCACACCGCGCCAACCCCGACCTGGACGTGCAGCTGGTGCCGGTCTCGATCTTCGTCGGCCGCGCCCCGGACAAGCAGAGCGGCTGGTTTTCCGTGCTGTTCTCGGAGAACTGGACCATCGTCGGACGCTTCCGCCGGCTGCTGGCGATCCTGCTCAACGGACGCGACACGATCGTGCGTTTCGCGCAGCCTGTATCGATCCGCGACACGATCGCCGAGCAGCTGCCGCCAGAGCGCACCGTACGCAAGCTGTCACGGGTGTTGCGCACGCATTTCCACCGCATCCGCGAAGCAGTGATCGGCCCGGACCTGTCCACCCGGCGATTGCTGGTGGACCAGGTGCTGGCGGCCGAACCGGTACGCGATGCGATCGCCGCCCAGTCCCGGCGCGACAACATCAAGCCCGAAGAGTCATGGAAGCGCGCGCATGCCTACGCCTGGGAAGTGGCGGCCGACTACTCGGCACCTGCCGTGCGCTCGGCGAGCTTCCTGCTGAGCCACGTGTGGAACCGCATCTACGACGGCGTGCTGGTCCATCACCTGGACCGGTTCAAGGAAGCCGCGCCCGGCCACGAAGTGGTCTACGTGCCATGCCATCGCAGCCACATGGACTACCTGCTGCTGTCCTACGTGCTGTACGAGCGCGGCATCGTGCCGCCGCATATCGCCGCCGGCATCAACCTCAACCTGCCGGTGATCGGAACGCTGCTGCGCAAGGGCGGCGCGTTCTTCATGCGTCGCAGCTTCCGCGGCAACCCGCTGTATTCGGCGGTGTTCACCGAGTACGTGGCGCAGCTGGTGTCCGGCGGCTACTCGATGGAGTACTTCATCGAGGGTGGCCGCTCGCGCACCGGGCGGCTGCTTGCGCCCAAAGGCGGCATGATCTCGATGACCGTGCGCGCGTTCCTGCGCCAGCCCAGGAAGCCGGTGCTGTTCCAGCCGGTCTACATCGGTTACGAGAAGCTGCTGGAGGGCAACAGCTACCTCGACGAACTCAGCGGCCGGCCCAAGGAGAAGGAGTCGATCTGGGCGGTGATGTGGAACATCCCCAAGGTCCTGCGGCAGAACTACGGCCAGGTCGTGGTGAATTTCGGCGAGCCGATTGCGCTGAACGAGGTGCTGGCAGTGCATGCGCCGGACTGGGACGGCGAGCCCCTGGGCGAGGACGAAAAACCCGCCTGGCTGCCCGACACCATCGACCAGCTGGCCCACGAGATCCACGTGCGCATCAACGCGGCGGCCGACGTGAATCCGATCAACCTGCTGGCACTGGCGCTGCTGTCCACGCCCAAGCACGCGATGGGCGAATCGGACCTGATCGCGCAGATCGACCTGTCCAAGACCCTGCTGGCGGACATGCCCTATTCCGATCGCGTCACGGTCACTCCGCACACGCCCGAGCGGATCATCGCCCACGGCCTGGAGATCAACGTGCTGCGCCGCATCCGCCATCCACTGGGCGACGTGCTCGACGTGGTCAGCGAAGACACCGCGGTGTTGATGAGCTACTACCGCAACAACGTGCTGCACCTGTTCACTGCTGCTGCGTGGATCGCGTGCTGTTTCCAGACCAACCGGCGCATGCTGCGTTCGCGCGTGCTCAAGCTCGGGCGCTCGCTGTATCCGTTCCTGCAGGAAGAGCTGTTCCTGCCATGGAGCCAGGACGAGTTCGCCCTCCGCATCGATCGCACCATCGACGTCTTCGTGCGCGAGGGACTGCTGGAACAGGTCAACGACGAGGACGGAGGCATCCTGTCGCGCAATGCGGGCCAGACCGACGAAGTCTTCCGCCTGCGCGCCATAGGACACTCCCTGCAGCAGGCCTTCGAGCGCTACTACATCGCCATTTCGGTACTGGCCAAGAACGGCCCGGGCGTGCTCAGCGCAGGCGAGCTGGAGAGCCTGTGCCAGCAGGCCGCGCAACGACTGAGCCTGCTGTATGCGCCGGCGGCGCCGGAGTTCTTCGATCGCGCGCTGTTCCGCGGTTTCATCCAGAAACTGCGCGAGATGAAGCTGGTCTGGCCCGATGCCAACAGCAAGCTGGTGTTCGATCAGAACCTGGAGACCTGGGCCAGGGACGCCAAGGTGATCCTGGGTCGCGAGCTGCGCCACACCATCGAACGGGTCAGCCCGGAAGCGGCCAAGCCCGAGGTCGACGCAATCACGACCGACTGATGGCTGCAGGCGCCGCCGGAGGCGGCCTGCGCGGGGATCCTTCAATCCCTCGCGCTGGAGCGCCCCAGGAGCGGGCGGTTCAGAACGCCTGGCTGAAGGAGCGCTCGAGCCAGGTCCGGGCCGCGCGGCCGGCCGCCGGGTTCCGGACCATGTGCTGCAGCGGTGAATCGCAGTGGCGCAGGTGCGGTTCGTCCTCGGTCACCAGCAGCATCCGCAGCAGCGCGCTTCCGTCGGCCAGGATCGCAGGCGGCAGGTACTCGCGGAAGCCGTAGTACTCGAACAGGCTGTACAGCGAAGGCTCGCACGCCACCAGACCGAAACGGATGTCCTTCTCCAGCGCGTGGCGGTAGGTTTCCTGGATGAGCCTGTCCAGGACCGACTGCACCCGCTGGTCGGACTGGACCGCGAAACGCGAGCCCACCACGACCCGCTGCAGTGGCCACGCGCTGGCGAAGCGGTCGATCTGGAACAGGCTTCCGTATTCCACCTGCACGGCCGCGGCCGAGAAATCGTGCATGCGCAGGGTTCCCACGGCCTGGTCCCCGCGCTCGACCACGATCACCGTGCCGCTACCATCGAGCCCATCGGCGATGCGGGTGCTGTGTTCCCTCTGCTGTTGCCCTTGCTCATGGAAGTAGACCTCCCGGCGCAGGCGCTGCACGTCCCCCAGTGGCTCGCCGGGCAGGATCCGCCTCACCACCAGCGTGTCGGCCGGGGCAACTACGGCGTGCACGTGGTCGTAGGACGCCGTGGACGCGGACATGGATACAGCGTTGTCATTCATTTGACCCCCTGTTGCCATCGGATCCCGGCCGCGAATGGGCGGGCCGAGGGCTTGCCCCGAACCTGACGCAAAGTTCGGGCCAACTTTTCCCACAACAGGGACAAGGGCGTTGACGCAGGCTATGGGCCGGTACCGTCGAACCGCGCCGGAATTCGCCGCAACTGTGACGCAGAGCGTCATCCGATGGCTGCGGCGCCCGCCGGCTTCAGGCCGGTTCGTCGGGGATCAGCGCGCTCTCCAGCCGTGCGATGCAGTCCTTGAGCCACAGCTTGCGCTTCTTCAGCCGCTTCACGGACAGTTCGTCGGGCTCGATGGCGGACGCGAGGCGTTCGATCTCGGCATCGAGCGTGCGGTGCTCGAGCTTCAGCTCGGACACGCGATGGGTGATCTGCGCAGGACTCATCGGCTCCACCGGGGCAGCCTACACCCGCCGCCGCAGGTCGTCACCGCTGCCCGGTCGCTACAATGGCCTGCTTGATGAGTACCGTCCCTGTCGTCACCTTGCCGCTGCAGGATCCCGCCTTGAATCGCGGGCCACCCCGCAGTGCGCACGGCGTGCTGGAGCGACGCCTGCAGGGGCTGGCGGGCCGGGCGATCGCCGACTTCAACATGATCGAGGACGGCGACAAGGTCATGGTCTGCCTGTCCGGGGGCAAGGACAGCTACACCCTGCTGGAGCTGCTGCTGCAGCTGCAGCGCAAGGCACCGGTGGATTTCCAGCTGGTTGCCGTGCACCTGGACCAGAAGCAGCCGGGCTACCCCGCCAACGTGCTGCCCGATTACCTTGGTCAGCGCGGGGTCGCCCACCAGATCATCGAGCAGGACACGTACTCGGTGGTCAGCCGCGTGATTCCCGAAGGGCGCACCATGTGTTCGCTGTGTTCGCGCCTGCGACGCGGAGCGCTGTACGCGCATGCCGCCGCGCACGGCTTCACCAAGATCGCGCTGGGACACCACCGCGACGACATCGTCGCCACGTTCTTCCTCAACCTGTTCTTCCACGCCAAGCTGAGCGCGATGCCGCCGAAGCTGCTCAGCGACGACGGCCGGAACATTGTGATCCGGCCGCTCGCCTACGTGGCTGAAGCCGACATCGGCACGTACGCCGCGGCCAGGGGTTTCCCGATCATCCCGTGCGACCTGTGCGGCTCCCAGGACAACCTGCAGCGCCGCCAGGTGCAGTCGATGATGGCGGCCTGGGAAGTCGCGACCCCGGGCCGCATCGACCAGGTGGCCCGCGCGCTGGGCCGGGTGGAGCCTTCCCAGCTGGCAGATCTAGCGCTCTTCGATTTCATCGGCCTGGCGAGCGGCGACCCTGCTGCCGCCCACAACGCAAGCGACGCGTCACACGCTGCAACGCGGTCGCGGTCGATTTGACCGCAGCGCGGCACCCACACCTCCCTCTCCACTACCGGATCCTTGATGTTCTTTCGCAACCTGACGCTGTTTCGTTTTCCCGCTTCCATGGATTTTTCGCAGCTCGATACCTTGCTGGCCGAAGTGCCGCTCAAGGCGGTCGGTCCACTGGAGCTGTCTTCGCGCGGCTTCGTGTCGCCGTTCGGCCGCAACGACACCGAGCTTTCACACCGCCTCGGCGATGCGATCTGGGTGACCGTCGGCGGCGAGGACAAGCTGCTGCCGTCGGCGGTGGTCAACGACCTGCTGGGCAAGAAGCTCGCCGCGATCGAGCAGAAAGAAGGCCGCAGGCCCGGCGGCCGCACCCGCAAGCGGATCAAGGAAGACCTGGTGCATGAACTGCTGCCTCGGGCCTTCGTGCGACCCATGCGCAGCGATGCGATGCTCGACCTGGAGCACGGCTTCATCGCCGTGGACAGCGCCTCGCGCAAGAGCGCCGAGGCCGTGGTCTCGGAGATTCGCAGCGCCATGGGCAGCTTCCCGGCGATGCCGCTGAACGCCGAAGTGGCGCCACGATCCATCCTCACCGGATGGATCGCCGGCGAAGACCTGCCCGTGGGCCTGGCCCTGGGCGAGGAATGCGAGCTCAAGGACGCAATGGACGGAGGCGCGGTGGTCAAGTGCCAGAACCAGGAGCTGCAGAGCGAGGAGATCGCCAAGCACCTGGAGGCCGGCAAGCAGGTCACGCGCCTGGCACTGACCCTGGACGACCACCTGTCGTTCGTGCTCGGGGAAGACCTGGTGATCCGCAAGCTCAAATTCCTGGACGGTGCCATCGACCAGCTGGAGAACACCGAGAACCAGGACGTGCGCGCCGAACTCGACGCCCGCTTCGCCTTGATGAGCGGTGAAGTCCGGCGACTGTTCGTGGTGCTGGAGAAGGCGCTGAAGCTGAGCAAGTCCGAAGCCTGACCAGGCGCTCCGTGTTCAGACGCAGATCGAATTGGGATACGGGGTCCGTCCAGGTCGCGGTGATGCGCAACATGCCCCTGCAGAACAGCTACGTAAGATAGAAAGCTGGTTTCAGGAATCATGTCACTGCCCCCGGCGGCGTCTCCCGCCCAGACGTGGCTCGTCCATCGCGCCCCGCACCCACTGCGGGGCGTTTTCACGTTTGCGTGACGCATACTTGAGGGATGTCGCTGCGCCTGCTTCGCCTCACCCCCGCCCGCTCCGTCGAGCGCGACACCGTGACCGTGCAGCTGGCCGACCAGCCGCCGCTCCAGGTGCAGCGCGTGCGCGATCCCAGGGCCAAGCGCATCAAGCTGAGCGTGGACGAACGCGGCGCGCGGCTGACCCTGCCGCTGCGCGCAAGCCTGGTCGCCGGTGAGCGTTTCCTGCTCGAACACCGGCGCTGGCTGGCACTCCAGCTGCAGCGTTACGAGTCGGACGCGCCACTGGCGTCGCTGGAGCGCCTGCAGACCGCCGGGCTGCCCTTGCGCGGTGCGCTCCGCCCGCTGCACTGGCACGAAGGCCGGTTTGCGCGACTCGCGATGGAGGGCGATGCCGTGCACTTCCACCTGCCGGCACGCGCCAGCGATGCGGTGATGCGGCGCGTGCTGCGCGAGTTCTACGAGGCCCAGGCGCGCGCGGACATCGGCGGCTGGCTGCCGCGCTACCTTCCGGGGCTACCGCGCGCGCCCTCGCGGCTGCGGCTGAAGGTGATGTCCTCGCAGTGGGGATCGCTCAGCCCGGACGGCTCGCTGGCGCTGGACCTGGCGCTGGTGCTGGGCGACCCGCAGGCGTTCGAGTACGTGGTGGTGCACGAACTCTGCCACCTGATCCACGCCAATCATTCGCCCGCGTTCTGGCGCGAAGTCCAGGCGCGGTTCCCGCACTGGCGCGAGCAGCGCGGGTACTTCCACGCCAACGGCCGGCAGCTCAAGGCGGGCCTGCGCCGCTTGCTGTCGCCGACGTCGGAGTAGTCGCGCGCCTCGAGCCGGGGTTCTTCAGTCAAGCAGGAAGTCACCGATCGCGGCGGCCACCGCCTGCGGCTGTTCCATGTGCAGGTGGTGCGTGCCGTCGATGATCTCCAGCGTGCCGTGCGGCAGCAGCCGCGCGCGCGCGCTGCGCAGCGGCTCGGGCAGATAGACCTGTGGCGGGTCGGCGAAGATGACCCGGGTCGGGCAGCCGATGCCTGCGATGAGGTCGCGCACCTGGTCCTCGGTCAGGCGCTGCAGGCTGGGCAGGGTGAGGCGCGGATCGCTGCTCCAGACGTAGCCGCCGTCGACCTTTCGCACGCCACGCTCGACCAGCAGCCGCGCGCTGGGCTCGCTCAGCTCGTTGGACTGCATGCGCGCGCGGATCGGCGCGGCCAGGTCGGGGAAAACACGCAGCTTCTTGGTCGCAAGCTGGCGTGCGGCCGCCACGCCGTCACGCAATCGGGTGGCCGTGCGTTCGGCGGTGTCGGTCAACGAGCCAAGCGCCTCGATCGCCACCAGCCGGCTCACGCGCTGCGGCAGCGCCGCGGCCAGCATGCTGCCGATGCCGGCGCCCATGGAGTGCCCGAGCAGCGCGAAGCGCTCCCAGCCCAGGGCATCGGCCACGTCCAGCACGGCATTGGTGGTCACCATGAGGTTGTAATCGGCACCGCTGGGCAGATGCGCGGAGCGACCGTGGCCGGGCAGGTCCAGCATCACCAGGTCGAGCCCGCGCAGGTGTGCGGCCAGAGGGACGAAGCTGGCCGCGTTGTCGAGCCAGCCGTGCAGCGCAAGCACCCGAGCGCCACCTGCGGTGCGGCTGCGAAGCCCGGCGATCGGCCCCAGCTCGGCCTCGAACACAACCTCCTCAAGCGTCGCCGCGGCCACGCCCGCCAGGCTCGCAACGCCGTCGCTCACGTGCTCGCTTCGGCAGCGTCGAAGGCCTCGACTACAGCCAGCAGCGCCCGCGCATGCTCCGGCGAGTCGTTGAGGCAGGGTATGTAGCGCAGATGGCCGCCCTTCTCCTCGAAGCCTTCGGCGAACTGCATCGCCACTTCCTCCAGCGTCTCCAGGCAGTCGACGGCAAAGCCGGGGCACACCACGTCGACCTTGCGCAGTCCGCGCCCGGCCATGGCGTCCAGGGTCTTGTCGGTCGAAGGCAGCAGCCACTGCTCACGGCCGAAGCGCGACTGGTAGGTCAGCGTCCACTGGCCGGGCTCGAGGCCAAGCGCCTCGGCAATGGCCAGGGCATTGGCTTCGCAGCGCTGCGGATACGGGTCGCCGCCGTCGGCGATGCGCTGTGGCAGGCCGTGGAAGGAGAAGATCAGGTGTTCGCCAGCGCCGTGTGCGGCGCGCCACACGCTGATCGAGTCCACCACCGCACGCAGCCACCCGGCGTCGGTGGAATAGTCCTCGATCATGTCCAGCTCGATGCCGTGACCTGGACGCTCGACCACGTCGGCAATGGAGGCGGTCGTGGTGGTCGAATACTGCGGGTACAGCGGCAGCACGGTGGCGCGCGACACGCCTTCGCTGCGCAGCTGGGCCAGCACCCTGGGCAGCGCCGGCTCGCCATAGCGCATGGCGTGCACCACCCTGCCCTGCGGGCGCAGCGCCTGCATCGATTGCGCTAGACGTCGCGTGTACACCGCGAGCGGCGAGCCATCCGGCAGCCAGATCTTGGCGTATTTGCGCGCCGCGCTGGGTCCGCGCAGCGGCAGGATGACGAAATGCAGCAGCGGGCACCACAGCCAGCGCGTCAGCTGCACCACGCGGTGGTCGTGCAGGAATTCGGCCAGGTAGCGGCGTACGGCGCGCGGCGTCGGCGCCTCCGGCGTGCCCAGGTTGACGATGACGATGGCGCTTGGCGGGGTGTCGGCAGTGATGTTCATCGCCCATGATGACAGACGCCCCCGGCCCCACCGAAGCGGTTTCGCAAGGGCCAGACTCATCGACGATTCACCGGCGGCGGTCTAGGCTTCAAATTGCTGCGTCGGGGCAAATCTGTCGCGACGCTACTCTCTCTTTTCGAACCTCGTGGAGCCCGCCATGTCCGTCCCCCGCACCCTTCAAGGCGCGCCACTGCCGCGCATCGGACTCCTGCTGGTCGCCAGCCTGTTTGCCGCCCAGGTCCATGCCGGTCCGACGGAGGACGCACGCGCCGCCAACGCGGTACGGGTGCTCGACGAGATCCGGGCGATTCCCGAACAGGGCATCCCGGACAAGCTGCTGGACGAGGCGCGTGCGGTCGTGGTCATTCCGGACACGCTCAAGGTAGGCCTGGTGATCGGCGGCCGTCGCGGCCATGGGCTGATGTCGGTGAAACTGCCCGACGGCACATGGTCTCAGCCGGCCTTCGTGAAGCTCACCGGTGGCAGCATCGGCCTGCAGGTGGGCGTGCAGTCCTCCGATGTGGTGCTGGTGTTCCGCAGCGACCGCAACCTCAACAACATCGTCAACGGCAAGTTCACCCTGGGCGCCGACGCCGGGGTGGCCGCCGGTCCGGTGGGTCGCAACGCATCGGCCCTGACCGATGGCCAGCTGAAGGCGGAAATCTGGTCGTGGTCGCGCGCGCGCGGGCTGTTCGCCGGAGTGGCGCTGGACGGCGCCGTGCTGCAGATCGACGACGACGCCAACATGGCGGTCTACGGGCGCGGGGCGACGCCGCGAGCCATCTTCGAAAGCCGCGC
>JBDNHW010000141.1:0-2942 GCA_041688625.1 Pseudoxanthomonas sp. | reverse complement strand
GCCTCCTCCCTTGCGCGCAGCGCAGGGGAGGATTGAGGAGGGGTGCACTTGATCTTGATCTTGATCGAACGAAATCGGTTCACCGTCGACCTCGATCAACGTTCAAGCTTCTCGATCTCAACCTTCCTCAAGACATCCTCCAGCACATCGGCAACACGCAACAGCACCTCGTGGTTCCAATACCGCAACACACGATACCCCGCCGCTTCCAGCTTCCGCGTCCGTACAAGATCACGCGCGGCCAGATCCAGATGCTGCCCGCCATCCAGCTCAACGATCAGTTTTCGCTCCAGGCACACGAAGTCGACGATGTATCCCGCAAGCGGCACTTGCCGTCGAAACTTGCAGCCACCGAGCCGCCTCAGTCGCAGGTGATGCCACAAACGGATTTCGGCATCGGTGGCCGTGTTGCGAAGCTGGCGCGCCTTCTGGCGGAGTGCATCCATGCGCATGAACTTCCTGTTCTGCCTTGCCACAGGATGTCGCGGGATGGCGCCGGAAGCAACCGCAGGATCAACAGCACCCCTCCTCGATCCTCCCCTGCGCTGCGCGCAAGGGAGGAGGCCGGAGCAACAGCAACAGCAAAAACACCAGCAAGTTCAACTGCACCCCTCCTCGATCCTCCCCTGCGCTGCGCGCAAGGGAGGAGGTTGGTGCAGGAGCAAGATCAACAGCAGCCCTTCTCGATACTTTCGGGAAGACCGGGAGTGGGACTCGCCACTCAACTACGCTGGCTGGCCGCCCACAGGGCCAGTTTTTCCCGGCTGATCTTCGCGTTGTGGCGGATGTCGACAGGGAAGGCGGGGTGGCACAGGAAGCGCTCGATGGCGCCGGTGTCCGGGTGTCGTGCGGCAATCGCGCGCAAGCCCTCGGCAACTTCCGCGCTGCGCCGTGCGGGAGTCCCTGGCTGCAGTTCGAAGCACAGCACCGGCCTCTGCCGACCGCGCTCGCCCAGGCCGACCAGTGCCGTGCGGCGCACCTGCGGATGCACGTTGAATACCGGCTCCACCTGCTCGGTGTACAGCGGTCCGGCCTCGGTCTCCACGCGCTGGGTCTTGCGCCCACAGAACCAGAGACGGCCTTGTCCATCGAAGTACCCGACATCGCCCATGCGGTGCACCACGCGCGCACTGCCGTCGGGCAGTGGCTCGCTGATCTTGGCGGCGCGCGTGGCCGCATCGCGGTTGAAGTAGCTGTCGGTGGCGGTAGGGCCGGCAACGGTGATCTCGCCGACTTCGCCATCGGGCAGGACCCGCTCGTCCGACCAGTCCGGCAGATCGGCGTCCACGATCCGGATGATGCGCACCGTATTGGCGGGCACCGGCAGGCCGACGCAGGTGCCGGCGCCCTGTTCGGTGGCCTGGCGCGTGCTTTGCAGCTCGCGGCCTTCGATCACGGCGACCGGCAGGCATTCGGTGGCGCCGTACGGGGTCCAGAAGCAGGCATCCTCGGGCAGCAGTCGCCGGATCGTGTCGACCACCTCCGGCGGCACCGGGGCGCCGGCCGAAGTGACGCGCTTCACCGTCGGCATCGGCTGCCCGTGTTCGGCCAACACCCGCATCAGGGCAGGCGAGCCGAACAGCTGGTCCACCCCGAAACGGTCGATGGCCGCGTGCAGTTTGCGCGGGTCGGCACTGGCCGGGCGGGTCGGGTCCATGTCGGGAATGATCGAGGTCACGCCCAGCGCAGGATCGAACAGCGCGAACGGCGGGAACGTCGGCAGGTCCACGCCGCCCGGTTCGATCCCGAACGCGCCGCGCAGCAGCTCGACCTGGGCCACGAAATGCCGGTGCCGGTAGATCACGCCCTTGGGTACGCCAGTCGAGCCGCTGGTGAACAGGATTCCGGCGACGTCGTCAGGCGCGGTGTCGGCCAGCTGCGGGCCGGCGTCGCGGCCGCTGCGCTCGGCCTGGGCCAGGGTGATGCCGCTCCAGCCCATGCGCCTGCCGACGGTGACGATGTGGGTGGCGCCGGGCGACCAGCGCAACAGCACCCGCGCCAGCTGCGCCAGCCCGATGCCGATGAAGGCCTGCGGCCGGGCCTCGTCCAGGCACTGCTTCAAGGCGCGCCTGTCAATACCCGGGTCGACCAGCACCGGCACCACGCCGGCCTTGAACAGGGCGAACATCAGCAGGAAGAATTCGGGCGTCGGCCGCACCATGACCACCGCGCGGGTCCCGCGGACGATGCCGTGGTGGCCCAGGCCGGCCGCAATGGCATCGCTGCGCCGGTCCAGCTGCGCATAGGTCAGGGCGTCGTCGTAGCGACCGCGACGGCCGGGGCAGCGGATCGCGACCTGGTCGGGGCGCTCTCGCGCAAGGCGCGGCAGGCTGGCGGCAATGTTGCAGGCTGGCGTCATCGGGGCATTGTCGCCGCTGGCTGGACTTGCGTCAGCCTGGGAACCGCGCAGAATGCCGCACCGCCCACCGTGGTAATCGCCTCACCCAATGCATCCCTGCCTCTCCTGCGGCGCCTGCTGCGCGCACTACCGCGTCAGCCTGCACTGGTCCGAAGCCGACTCCTCTCTTGGCGGAGTGACGCCGGTGGCGCTCACCGAACCTTGCGGGCCACATGTGCTGGCCATGCGTGGCACCTGGCAGGCGCAACCGCATTGCGTTGCGTTGATGGGCCAGGTCGGCGGCGCGGTCGGCTGCAGCATCTATGCACAGCGGCCGTCACCGTGCCGCGAGCTGCAGGCGGCATGGGAGCACGGTGAGCCGAGCGAGCAGTGCGATCGCGCCCGGCAGGCCTATGGACTGGCGCTACTGACCCCTGGGGACTGGACTGTCGCGAGTTAGAAGTGGACTACCCCCACTTCCTCGGACAGGTTAATTAGGCACCATTGCCATCTTCTCTGACTGGGCCGGTGAGCGGTAGCCCAACGTGCTGTGCAGCCTCTTGCGGTTGTAGAACAGCTCGATGTAATCGAAGATCCTGCTTCG
>JBDNHW010000140.1:0-6395 GCA_041688625.1 Pseudoxanthomonas sp. | reverse complement strand
CCGTGACACTTTACGTTCTGGGTCGACTCCATCGCCGCACTGTATGGGAATTCGATCCGGGCTCGCGCCCACCCACGCGTTGCCTCCGACACCGGGAATCCGCGCCAGCTGCGCGAAGTGGCGGACTCGGCGATGCCGCGATGCGCTACGACCGCGAGCCACTGGGGCGCACCGGGCATCATTGCAGTATGCATATCGAAGTTCCTCCTTCCAATAGTTCGTGGTCCCTGGACTCCAGGTAACCACCGGTTTGCGTGCGCGGAACCCGAAGGCAGCGATGCTCGTCGCAACGGACCGCAGAGCAATTTGATTCGAACAGAACAGTTCTCTCACCCACGTTCCGACTGTAGTGGAGGTTTCCTGACGTTAGTCGGCCTGGCGTGCCCCTACGGCGATGCAGGTGTCTGCAGCGCCTGGACCACCAGCGTCCCACCGCCTTCCGGGCTTCACCTTGGACATGCTTTCATTGCCCGCATCAAGTTCCAATCTCACGGAGTCCACATGTCCACCATGCACGCCATCGAAATCACCCGGCCCGGCCCGGCTGAGGTGCTGCAGCTGACCGGGCGCAGCATCCCCCGGCCGGGTCCGGGCGAAGTGCTGATCAAGGTGGCGGCGTCTGGCGTCAATCGGCCGGATGTGTTCCAGCGCCAGGGCAACTACGCGCCCCCACCAGGCGCTTCGGATCTTCCGGGGCTGGAGGTGGCCGGTGCACTGGTCGAGGGCGATTGCGGTGGCGACAACCCGTTCGGGCTCAAGCACGGCGACGCCGTCTGTGCGTTGCTCGCCGGCGGGGGCTATGCCGAGTACGCCGTGGCGCCGCTGCTTCAGTGCCTGCCGGCGCCCAAGGGCCTTCTTACCCTGATCGAAGCCGCGGCGCTGCCGGAGAACTACTTCACCGTGTGGAGCAACGTGTTCGATCGCGGACGCCTGGCTATCGATGACCGCGGCGCGCCTGAATCCCTGCTGGTCCAGGGCGGCTCCAGCGGGATCGGCGTTACCGCCATCCAGCTGGCGCGCGCGTTCGGTCACCAGGTGTTCGCCACGGCGGGCACGGCGGAAAAATGCGCGGCTTGCGAACGGCTCGGCGCACACGCGATCAACTACCGCGAGCAGGATTTCGTCGAGGAAGTGAATAAGCTCACCGACGGCCGCGGAGTGGACGTGATCCTCGACATGGTCGCTGGCGACTACGTCCCGCGCGAACTGGAGCTGCTGGCCGAAGATGGCCGACTGGTGCTCATTGCCACGCTCGGTGGCAAGCATGCCGACATCGATGCGTCGCTGGTCATGCGCCGGCGGCTGACCCTCACCGGATCCACGCTGCGCGCGCGGCCCATCGCGTTCAAGGCCGCGCTGGCCCGGCAACTGCATGAGCGGGTCTGGCCGCTGCTGGAATCGGGGAGGGTCAAGCCGGTGATCCATCAGGTCTTCCCGGCGCGCGAAGCGGCCAAGGCCCATGCGCTGATGGAGAGCAGCGAGCACATCGGGAAAATCATGCTGGAATGGTGAGCAGGGATCAGAGGCGGAGTCAGGTTCAACCGGACCCATCTTTCGCCTCGCTTCGCTCTCTCAGCCGTAGCGTGAGCGATGGCTGTCGAGCGTAGCGGACACTTTTTCCAGAGCCGAGCCAACTTCCCGCGCAAACCCGCCCGCAGGCAGATGGCGGACAGCGGAATGCGCCGCGCAGACGATGCGCGTGTCGGACCAGCGCTCTGCGAGCGCACACGCCCACGCCGCGTACGCGTCGGCCGCGCCGGCTCTTTCCTGGAGCGCCTGCTTCAGCATGGGGTGCATGCGCAATGACGACACCGGAAACACACCACGCAGAAACCCCGGGGCGGCGATCACGTTGAACGTGTCGTCCACGTGGACGATTGTCGTCTGCCGATGACGTACCAGCACGGACGCCACGTGCACTCGATCGTCGGAACACACGAAGTCCACGCCGTCGGGCACGGAGAGATCGAACAGCTCGGCCAAAGGGTGGTCGGCCTTCCAGTCCTCGACCGGTTCCGGACTCCACCGCAACGACGGGGCCGACTGGTGGTGCCGCGCCGTGCCGTGCAGCGTCGCGCCAGGAAACAGCCGATGCGTGGCCTCCACGTGAAGCGTGTGGAACGGGTGCACGTTCACCACTGCATCCACCAACTCCCCGTTACCGGTGAGCTCCATGAGCGAGCCGCGCTGCGACTCGTCCAGGTCGATGCCATCGATCACCACGAAACGGCCGTCACTGCGCTGGACCAGGGACATCTGCGTACCGATGTCGAGCAATCCGCCAACGCGGTGCACACCACGGATATTCCAGAACGTGTCAGCGAGCTTTTCCATCACCACAGGATAGGCGGTGGACGTGAAGGCGCGGTTGTGCAGGGACTGGGTCAGAGAGAAAGTGTCCATGCACTACCCCCGTTCCCCGCCAGATTACATCTGCCGTTCGAACGCTACTGCCGCAGACACAAATGCAGCCGCAATGATTGCGGCTGCATCGATTCGTCATACGCCCGGTCGGGGGCCCAATGCTCAGCGCGAGGGGCCTGGTGAGAGGCCCTCAACCGGACTCGCGACACACTCAGCTGGAAACCACCAGACCGGTGTGCACCACGGCAATGACGCCCGAAGTACCGCGCGCAGCAGCGACCGCCTGGTCGTGCAGCACCCGGGTGGCTACCTTGCCGTTGAGATACACGATGCCTTCCTCGACGCGCACCGTGATCCCGGCAGCGTTGCTGCCCAGCGAAGACTGCAGCGAGGCCTCCACGCGGTTGGTCAGGGTGAGGTCCGGGGTCGCCGGGACCGGCACCTGGACGACGGTCGAACCGGGTCCCGGTGTGTTGATGACGACCGGCTTGGTGGTGCACGCGGCCAGCGAGGCAGCGGCGGCAAGCGCGAGGGCGCCGGTGAGGATCTTGTTCTGCATGGGCTTGCTCCTGGGGTTGAATTACCCGGTGACCTTTTCAGTGATCCAGTTAATTGAGGGTGATTGATGAACAATAGCGACCAGTAGGGTTCAGCTTGGAGCGCCCGGCGTGCGAGGGGCGGAGTCTTCCGGCAGTGCGGCAAAGAACACCCACGGCTCGAACACCCACGATCTGCGCAACACTCTCTATTGGGCAAGCGCGACATCCCGTTCGACCATCAGGCACACACCAGAACGCCGATAAAGAACCTGCTTCGCTCGTTCTTGCTTGCGGTAGAGACCCGGGTCGTCAACGATGCAAAGCGGCTCTCACCTGACTGCTCCACTACCCTTCTCCCTTCGCAACCCAAAAGGATCCTGACATGCGCGCACTGGCGCTCCTGGTTATCGCTTCGATGTTTATGCAGCCTGCTGCGGCGTCCGGGATCGGGCTCGATGGTGCCTGGCAGGTCGACCTGTCCGTCGAGCCCGGCAAGCCGTACATGCAGCCCATGGACCTGCGACTGAAAACGGATGGCAGCGTGGAAGGCAGCTTCTATGGCAGCACGATCGATGCAGGCCGCTGGAAGAACGATCGCGGTCGTCTTTGTGCCAGCTTCCGGACCACCGACGGGCAAGGGCCGTACCACACGGCGGTCTGCCTGACGGGCGACACCGCCAGCGGCCAGACCTGGGCCGAGCATCGCAACTTCCTCTTCAACTGGATCGCCACATGGCCCGCTGACAGTCCGTGATCTGCCGGGCTCTACGCTGACTCAGGTCAATGAACCTGCTCCGTTTTTCCCGGGCCGCCCTCACTTTCTGGTGTGCGAGGAGTGAGCAGCAGTCCATTGGATTCCGACGTTCGCGGCGATCCAATCGACCCCACCCAATTGTTGAGTGGCAAACCAGCCAGCGTAGTCCGGGTAAGCGAAGCGCACCAGGGGTGTGGTACACCGGAAACTCCGCGGTCCCCGGGTGCGGACTTTGGCCTTACCCGGGCTACTCCTGGTAAACGGGGCGGGTGCTGGCCTCGCGGATCGCTGGCCTACCGTCTGGCCGCAGGGTCAAGCACGATCTGTTTCAGGCAGCGCCCGGAATTCACCCTGGCTTTCGGTCGCCAGACTGACGAAATAGATGGCGGCCCACGCGGCGAAAAAGCCCGGGATGATTTCGTAGACGCCTGGTCCACCCATGAACGCCACATCCCAGCCCAGCGCGATCCAGCCCACCACGGTGAGCGCACCGACCACCAGGCCGGCGACCGCTCCGGTGCCGGTCATCCGCGGCCACGTCAGCGCCAGGACAATGAGCGGCCCGAAGGCGGCACCGAACCCGGCCCAGGCGTGGCTGACCAGGTCCAGCACCCCGGCCGTCGGATCCCACGCCAGCACTGCGGCGACGAGGCCGACCAACAGCACACTGATGCGGCCAACCAGCACGGTCTCTTTTTCACTGGCGTTCTTGCGCAGGAACAACCGGTAGAAATCCTCCGTCAACGAGGACGAAGCCACCAGCAACTGGCTGGAAATGGTGCTCATCACCGCGGCCAGCAGTGCCGCAAACAGGAAGCCGGTCACCAGCGGGTGGAACAGCAGGTCGGCCAGCACGATGAAGATAGTCTCGGGGTCATCGACCACCAGTCCGTTGCGCACCGCATACGCGCGCCCGAAGATGCCCAGGCTGATTGCGCCGATCACCGAAATGACCATCCACGACATGCCGATGTTGCGCGCCCTAGGAACCTCTGCAACCGAGCGTATGGCCATGAAGCGCACGATGATGTGCGGCTGTCCGAAGTAGCCAAGACCCCACGCCACTGCGGACAGAAAGCCGATGAGCGACAGCCCGGAAAACCATGACAGATAGTCCGGACCCACGATTGCGAGCGTTTCGCTTGCCTGTGAAAAGCCGCCGCCACCGGCCCCGAACAGCACCACCACCGGCATGATGATCAGTGCGAGCATCATGATCACGCCCTGGACGAAGTCGGTAAGACTGACCGCAAGAAAGCCGCCGATCACGGTGTACGCGAGCACCACGCCCAGGGTCAGCGACACGCCGACCGCGTAATCGCTCATCGCACTGAACTGCAGCACGGAGCTGAAAGCGCTCTGGGCAAGCTTGCCGCCAGCCACCAGGCCCGACGCGGTGTACACGGAAAAGAACAACACGACGATCAGGGCCGAGATGACGCGCAACGCCATCGCCCTGCTGGGGAACCGGTTGGAGAGGAATTGCGGGATCGTCAGGCTGTTGTCATAGCGCTCGGTCTGCTCGCGCAGGCGCGGTGCGACCACGATCCAGTTCACCAGTGCCCCCAGGGTCAGGCCGATACCGATCCAGGCCGACACCAGGCCGCTGACGTACAGCGCTCCAGGCAAACCCAGCAGCAGCCAGCCACTCATGTCCGAGGCCCCGGCAGACAGCGCCGCCACGGCAGGCGACAGCTTGCGTCCGCCCAGGGTGTATTCCTCCGAAGACGAGGTCGAGTTGCGGTAGGCATGGAAACCGATGCCCAGCATCAACGCGAAATAAAGGCCCAAACTGATCCAGACACCAATCTCCATAACGCTCCACTTTCAACAGCCATGGGTTCATACCCATATTGAGCCAGTCAATCACATGCTGTGCTGCAGTAGCAAATGACGGCAATGGTGCCCGATTAAACTGTCCGAGGAATTGGGGGAAGTCCACCCTGACCTCTTTTCCCGGTCATGCCGCGATCCGCACGATCCTGCTCACTGCCTTGCCAATAAAGCGATGCGCCTCTTCCAGGTCGTAATCGGCCTGCAATCCCAGCCAGAACCGCTCGCTGGTGCCAAGTGCGGCCGCAATGCGTATCGCCGTGTCGGCCGTGATCGAGCGCTTGCCCAGCACGATCTCGTTGATGCGCCGCGGCGATACATCGGCCGCACGCGCAAGCGCGTTCTGACTGATGCCCAAGGGTTCAAGGAACTCCTCGAGAAGGACCTCGCCCGGGTGGATATTTGGAAGTTTCTTCATCGCATTGGCCTAGTGGTAGTCGACGACCTCGACATCGTGCGCGTCACTGCCCTTCCATCGAAAGCAGATACGCCACTGGTCGTTGATCCTGATGCTGAATTGTCCTTTGCGGCTACCCTTGAGCGCCTCCAGGCGATTGGCGGGCGGGATCCGGAGATCATCGCGCCCCACGGCCGCATTGAGCATGCGCAGTTTCCAGCGTGCCACGGGCTGGATAGCCGACGGCAAGCGCCTTGAGGCGATGCCCTGCCAGATCGTATCCGCATCCTTGCCCTTGAAGCTCCGGATCATGTAGCCACTGTAACGCGTTACGTTATATGACGCAACGCGTCATGAGTTGCTGAAGGGATATCTGATTCAAACGCTAATGTTTTCTCACCCCTTTTTTGCGGCAACCAGGACGCAGCGTCGACGGGCGCTCAGGGACTTGGGCATGGCAGCAGGATAGATAATTGGGGTCAGCACAATAATTGGGGTCCAATGATTG